>NZ_JBEYVV010000007.1:85143-244873 GCF_040644155.1 Streptomyces sp. NPDC047022
TCGCGGTGCGGGTGTGGTTGGCGGCGGCGGGGCACAGCGGCACGGATCCCAGCCAGGCGATCGCGGGCGTCGCGACGATCACCTACACCTCGGGCCTGATCGCGCCTGGCGTGCTCGGCGGGCTCGCCCAGGCGACCAGTCTGGTGGTCTCCTTCGGCCTGGTGACGGTGCTTGCGTGCGGGCTGACGGGGTTCGCCGGCGTGCTGCGCCAGGGCGACCGCGGCCGGCCGGGGGTCAGTCGGCCGGACGCAGCAGTTCCCGGCCCACGGTCCTGAGCTGCTCGCTCCACGAGGTGGGGCGCAGGGTCTCGGCGTCGAGCCGGACGAGGACCCGGGTGCCCTGCGCGTACGTCAGTGCCCCGTCCGCCGAGCAGAAGCGGAAGCCGTAGGTGAGGCCGGTGTTCCCGAGCCGTTCGAGCCACAGGTGCACGGCGTACACGCCCGGCCTGGTCACCGGGGCCTCGTAGGTGATCCGCAGCTCCTTCACGGCGTTGCAGAAGTCCCCCGCCGTCGCCCAGTCGCCTTCGAAGACGAAGCCCTCCTCGTGCCACAGGGTGGTCCAGGCGCGCTCGACCATCACCGGATAGCGGGCGTTGTGCAGCAGGCCGAGCGCGTCGAGGTCGTCGAAGTGGACGGTGACGGGGATCAGCCGCCCGTACGAGACGGCGGGCACGGTGTGGGCTTCGGTGGTCACGGGCGGGGCTCCTCGTACGGACCTGGTGAGGCGCTCGCGACACTGCGGCGCTGGAGGGACCCATAATAAGCGGTCGCTCAGCCGCATCTCAGGCCCCTCACCCGGTTCCCCCGTCGCCGGTCCGCGTCGCCCGTCCGGACCACCCACGCGTTCCCCCGTTCCGGGGAAGCCCGCGGGCCGGTGGCCCTCGGGCCGGGCCCGGCCTGGGACTCTGCCGCCATGGTGTGGTTGGAGCAGTGCACGGCCGGGGTGGACACGGTCGTCTCACGCATGCGCGCGCTCGGCGAGTCCTGGCCGGAGCACGACGGTCTCGCGGTCTTCAACCGCGTCTATCTCACGGTCACCGAGGAGGTCGGCCGCCGTCTGGACGGCGGGTACTTCCCCGACAGGCGGGCCGCGACGGCGCTGGACGTGCGGTTCGCCGAGCGATATCTGTCGGTCGCCGAGGAGCGTGCGGGTGAGCGCGCCGGGCAGGGATCCGTTCCGGCCTGCTGGCGTCCGCTGGTGCAGTCCCGTCGCCATCCTGGGGTCAGGCCGCTCCAGTTCGCGCTCGCGGGCATCAACGCCCATATCGGGCACGACCTCGCGCTCGCCGTAGTGGACACCTGCCGTGCGCTCGGCTGCGAACCGGGCGACCTGGAGGACGAGTTCGAACAGGTGGGCATGATCCTCGTCGCGCTGGAGGAACGCATCCGGGAGGATGTGATGCCCGGCCCCGACCTGCTCCAGGTGGCCGACCCCCTCACCCATCTGATCGGCGCATGGAGCCTTGAACAGGCACGCGAGGCGGCCTGGTCGGCGGCGCGCGCCCTGTGGGCACTGCGCGGACTTCCCGGGCTGGCCGGGGAGTTCGCCGAGCGGCTGGACGCGACGGTCGGGTTCACCAACCGCGTCCTGCTCACACCGCTGCCGCTCTGATCCGGCCATCCGCGTCCGTCGCAGCGGCACCTCCCTCAAGATCGTTGTACGTTGAACCGGCTGTACATCCCCCGTGAAGGAGCGACGGCTATGGCGACCCGGCTCGGACTCGGCCTCCCGCAGAACAAGCAGTACGACATCGGGCGCGATGTGCCCGATGTCGCCCGCGCCGCCGAGGAGATGGGGTACGAGAGCCTGTGGGTCTACGAGCGGGCGCTGTTCCCGCTGGAGACCTCCCAGGGCCTGTACGGCATCGAGGGGCTGCCCTGGCCCGACAGTTACCGCGGGGTCGCCGAGCCCCTGGTCACGCTGACGCTCGCCGCCGCGGCCACGTCGCGTGCCCGGCTGGGCACGAGCGTGCTGGTGGCGCCCCTGCATCTGCCCTTCCAGCTCGCGAAGGCGCTCGCCACGCTGGACGCCGCCGCGGGCGGCCGGGTCGTGGCGGGCCTGGGCACGGGCTGGTCCCTCGACGAGTACGCGGCGGCGTCGCCCCGCCCCTTCGAGGAGCGCGGCAAGGTGCTGGACGAGGTGCTCGACGTCTGCCACGCGGTGTGGGGACCCGACCCGGTCTCCCATGAGGGCGTGCTGGCCCAGATCTCCTCGGCGGTCGTCGCCCCCAAGCCCGCCCGGCCGATCCCGATTCTGCTGGCCGCGGCCGGCGGGGCGGCCCGGCGGCGGCTCGTGGACAAGGCCGACGGCTGGATGCCGATGGGCATGGGCGCCGAACGACTGGCCGCGCAGTGGCGCGAGTTGCAGGATCTGGCCGCCGAGCGTGGCCGCACCGCACCCCTCCAGGCCGTACTGCGCACCAACGCCGACTACTCGCGCAAGGCGTACGACGGCCCGGACCGGGCGCCCTTCCAGGGCAGTGTCGACCAGATCGTCGAGGACCTCGCGGCCCACGCCGAGGTCGGCATCCCCGAGATCCTCGTGGACCTCCAGTTCTCGGTGCGGGACGCGGAGGAACTCAAGGACGTGGCCGCGCAGCTGTACACGGCGGCGCGGGCGGCCGGTATTTGAGTCCGGGCGCAAAAGGGCGGGCGCCGGTGCTCCGGCGCCCGCCCCTGTGCACGGTCCTGCTCAGTCCTCCGGCAGTTCGACCGGCGCGATCTCGTCGTAGAGGTCGCCGGGACCGGGGTTGGTCGCGTCGGTCGCGCCGCCGAAGTGGTGCATCACGCCCCACACGGCGTTCAGCGCGGTCTGGATGGCGCCCTCGGCCCAGCCGGCCGTCCAGGAGATGTCGTCGCCCGCGAGGAAGATGCCCCGCTTGTCGACGGGCAGCCCGTCCTGCATGAAGTGCGTGAACAGGCGCCGCTGGTAGCGGTAGTGGCCCGGCAGGTTCGCCTTGAACGCGCCCATGAAGTAGGGCTCGTTCTCCCAGGAGACCGTCACCGGGTTGCCGATGACGTGCTTCCTGATGTCGACCTTCGGGTAGATCTCGCCGAGCGACTTGAGCATGACCTCCATCCGCTCGTTCGCGGACAGCGGCAGCCACTTCAGGCTGTCGTCGCACCAGGTGTAGGACAGGCAGATCACCGCGGGCTTGTCCGGACCGTCGTCCAGCAGGTAGGTGCCACGGGTCATCCGGTCGGTGAGCGTCATCGACATGACGTCACGGCCGGTCTCCTCGTCCTTGTCCAGCCAGAACGGCCGGTCCACCGGCACGAACAGCTTGCTGGACTCCATGTAGTGGGTGCGCTCGATGGCCGTCCAGTGGTCGATCGGGAACAGCTCGTCGTCGCAGTCGATCTTGGACAGCAGCATCCAGGACTGGGCGGTGAAGATCGCCGCTCGGTAGGTGCGGATGTCGCCGTTCGCGTCGGTGACGGTGATCGCGTTGCCGGCGGTGCGGCGCAGACGGGTCACCGCGGGACGCGGCACGCCGCCCTCGTGCAGGGACTGCAGGGACGTCCCGTACGTCCAGTGCACGATCTTCCGGGGCTCCCGCTCCCACAGGCGCAGCGGCAGCTGCTGGGAACCGCCGACGATGCCGCGGTGGTGGTCGTCGGCCTCGGTGTAGACGACGCGCAGGATCTCCAGGATGGAGTTGGGGAAGTCGGTGTCCCAGCCACCGGTACCGAAGCCGACCTGGCCGAAGATCTCGCGGTGCCGGAAGGACTTGAACGCCTCGGATTCGCACAGGAAGCCGTAGAAGGTCTGGTTGTCCAGCTTCTCGACGAGCCTCGACCAGATCTCGCGGATACGCGGCACATCACGCTCGCGCAGGGCGCGGTTCATGTCGGAGAAGTCCGCGCCCTCCTCCAGGCAGGCGTTCCAGGCGTTCGCCACGTCGCGGTAGACCTGCGGCAGGTCGTCCAGCGTCTCGGCGTAGTGGGACTCGCCCTTCAGGTCGACCACGGTCGAGGGGGTCGCCTCGGCCAGCGGGTTGGGGAACGGCCGGGTCTCCAGGTCCACCAGGTCGATGTAGTGCTGCAGTGCCGTGGACGACGGCGGGAAGCGCATGGCGCCCATCTCGGCGGTGAGCGAGGGGTCGCAGCCCTCGAAGCCGACGGTGCGCAGCCGGCCACCGATCTGGTCGGCCTCGTAGACGACGGGCTTCAGGCCCATCTTCATCAGCTCGTACGCCGCCACGATGCCGGACAGTCCGCCGCCGATGACCGCGACCTCGGCGCCGTGCTCGGTGGCGGGTATCTGGCCGAGGCCCGCCGGGTGGGCGAGGAAGTCGTCGTAGGCGTAGGGGAAGTCCGGGCCGAACATGGTGATCGGCGGCTGCTGCCCGTCGGTGTGCTGGGCGGCGTTGGGCACCGTGGACGTCATGGGGTACGGACTCCTTGCGCGGGAAAAGCTGTGGGGAAGGCTGGGGGCTGAGGGGCTGGGGAGGGCCGGCGAGGACCGGGCGTCAGACGAGGGACCCGTACAGGCCGGGACGGCGGTCCTTGAGGTACGGGTTCGCCTCACGCGAGGCGGCCAGGTGCGCGGCGTCGGCGTCGGCGAAGACGAGTTCCTCCACGCGGCCCGCACGGGCACGGGCGATCCCGTCGGGACCGGCGAGGGTGGAGAGCCCGACGAACTCGAACTCCCCTTCCTGCCCGACCCGGTTGACGTACGCGATGTACATCTGGTTCTCGAAGGCCCGCACCGGGACCAGGTTCTCGGCGACGAACTGGAAGGGGTGCATCTGCGCCGTCGGGACGAGCAGGAGGTCGGTGCCGGCCAGGGCGTGGGCGCGGACGTTCTCCGGGAACTCGACGTCGTAGCAGATCATCAGGCCGACGGTCAGTCCGTTCAGCCCGGCCTGGACCACCGGCTGCTCGCCCGGCGTGAAGTGGTCGCGCTCGAAGCAGCCGAAGAGATGGGTCTTGCGGTAGTTCGCGAGGCGGGTTCCGTCCGCCGAGATCAGCTGGACGGAGTTGAAGACGGTCTCGCCTTCGCGCTCCGGGTAGCCGTAGGCGATGGCGAGGCCGTGCCGCGAGGCGATCTCGGCGATCGCGTCGGCGGAGCCCCCGGCGGCGGGCTCGGCGAGGCCGGCGATGGCGTCGCCGATCGCGTAGCCGGTGAGGAACATCTCCGGTGTGACCAGCAGCCCGGCGCCCGCGGCGGCGGCACGGCCCGCGGCGCCGTCGAGGACCTTGAGGTTCTCGGCGACCGAGCCGGGGCGTCCGGAGCTTTGGAGCAGGGCGGTGCGCATGCGGGTTCTCCACCGGTACCGAAGGGGGGTTTGGGGGCCTGTTAGACGGTACGGTCGGCGGTCTTGGCCGGACAAGGAGGAGCCGTTGCGCGCGGGTGAGCGGTTCATTGCGTCCGTGAGGGGTGCGGCGGCGATTCGTTGCACGCCGCACCACCGGCCCGGCATCGCTGAGACGCAGGTCACAGGGGGTGTGGCCGCCCAGGGCGCTCCAGCCTCACGGCTCTCAGATCTCCCGCAGTCGCGCCATGATCTCCTGCAGTAGCTCCGGGTCCGCGGCAGGTCCGCCGACCGGGGACCGGCGCGGCGCGTCGATGCGTACCAGGCCCGCCTCGGCGAGGTCGCCGAGCAGGACGCGTACGACGGTCAGGGGCAGGTCGGCGTCCGCCGCGAGCTCCACGACCGGCCGGGGGCCGCGGCGCACAAGCTCCAGCAGGGCGGCGGGGGCGTGGTCGAGGCCCTGCCGTCCGTCTTCCGCCTCCAGGGCGGTGACCTGGGACATCAGATCGATGGTGTGCCGGTCCGAGGGCCGGGTGCGGCCCCGCGTGACGGTGTAGGGCCGCACCATCGACCCGGTCTCGTCCTCGTACCAGTGGTCGTCGGTCACCGGCGGATCAGGGAGCCCCGGTGTCCGCGGCCGAGCGGACGGCCGCGTCCATGTGGCGGCCGACGCGGCGCACGAGCAGTTCCATCTCGTGGGCGAGCTGGCCGACGTCGGTCTGCACCTCGCTCATCACGGCCAGCCGGCTCCCGTTTCCGGCCGGGGTGATGAAGAGGTACGCGTCGTCGAGCATCACCATGGTCTGGCGTACCCGTCCGGCGCCGAACCGCTCCCCCGCCGAGTGCGCGAGGCTGTGAAAGCCGGAGCACACCGCGGCGAGGTGCTCGATGTCCTTTCTGCGCATGCCCTCCGAGCAGCTCAGCGGGAGGCCGTCCGCCGTCAGGAGCACGGCCTGGCGTACATGGCCGGTCCTCGCCACGAGATCGTCAAGCAGCCAGCCGAGGTCCGTGCCGGGCGGCTGGGCGTCCTCTTCCATGTACTCGGGGCTCTGGTCACGGCGCATCGTCGGCGTCCGTCCCTTCCTCGGTGGTGGTTCGCTCCGTGGGGGTACCGGTCCGCTCGGCGGGCGCGGCGCTGGTGGGGACGCCCTTGCGGCCACGGTCCAGGCCGCGCTGGAAGGCGCCGAATATGGCCCGCATATCCTCTGCGCTGGTCTCGCGCGCCGGGGAGGCCCCGGCGGACGGCGCCTCGGTGCGCAGTCCGGGAGCGAGGGAGGCCTGGCGGACGCGGGTGGGCAGGGTGGGCACACCTGGGGGCAGGTTGGGCAGGCCGGTGTCGGCCGGCCTGGGCGCGGCCTGCCCGGGGATCGCTGCGCCGTCCGCCGGGCGCTCCTCGGGCCGGGCGTGAACGGCGTCTCCTGGGCGGCCGTGCACCGGGTCCTTCACGAGTTGCCCCTCTGGGAGGACTCCCTCTGGGAGGTTCCCCTCCGGAAGGTCCTCGGCGGGGACGGGTGTCAGGCGCCCGTGCTCGCGGGCGCCCTCCCGTTCGCGCTCGCGCTCGGGCGCGGGCGCGGTCGTCTTGCGCCGCAGCGGCAGTGCGTGCACCGGCGCGTGGTCCTGTCGCGCCGAAGGCTCCGGTTCCGTCTCGGCCAGCACCGTCTGCGGCAGCAGCACGACCGCCGTCGTACCGCCGTAGGGCGACCGGCACAGGGTGACCCTGATGCCGTGCCGGGTGGCGAGCCGCCCCACCACATACAGCCCGAGGCGGTTGTGCCGGGTCGGGTCGAAGTCGTCCGGCGAGGTGAGGGTGCGGTGGGCCTCGTCGATCTCCTCGGGGTTCAGGCCCAGGCCCCGGTCGTCGATCTCCAGGACGAAACCGCCGTGGGCGCGGCCAGTGCGGAGGGTGACCTGGGTGTGCGGCGGTGAGAACACGGTGGCGTTCTCGACGAGTTCGGCGATCAGGTGCACGATGTCGGCGACGACGTCGGCGGCGATGCCCACCTCCGGCATCGGCGGGACGACGACACGCGCGTAGTCCTCGATCTCGCCGACCGCGGAGGCCACCACGTCGGCGATCGGCACGGGCCGCCGCCATCTGCGGCCGGGTGCCGCGCCCGAGAGGATGATCAGGCTCTCGGCGTGGCGGCGCATCCGGGTGGTCAGGTGGTCGATGCGGAACAGTTCCTGGAGGATGTCCGGGTCCTCCGTGCGCCGCTCCAGGGTGTCGACGAGCTTGAGCTGGCGGTGCACGAGCGCCTGGTTGCGCCGGGCGATGTTGAGCAGCACCGCGAACAGGCCGCGGCGCAGCGTGGCCTGCTTCACGGCGGCCTCGACCGCCGCCAGACGGGCGGCGTTGAAGGACCGGCTGACCTGCCCGATCTCGTCGTAGCCCGCTTCGGCGTCGGCGATGGGTGGCGCCTCTGCCAGGGCGTCCACCTCCTCTCCGGCGCTCAGCCGCTCCATGACGTCCGGCAGCTGACGGGTGCTCAGCACGTCGACCGCGTCCCGGAGCGTCTCCAGCCTGCGGGAGATACGACGGGCTCCGCGCACCGTGAGCCACAGCGACAGGCCCACGGCAGCCAGTCCGAGCGCTCCCTCGACGGCCGCCTTGGTCAGCTCACGGTAGGCGAAGGCCCGGCCCCGCGCGGCAGTATTCTCCGCCGACTGAGTGCACAGCACCCGGTACTGCTTGACCGCGCGATCGGTGGTCGTACGCCACGAGGCGGCCGCGACGGCCCGGCCCGCCCGGTCGGCACCGGCCCTCAGCAGGGCGTCCTCGCCGTCGGTCAGCGACCGGTACACCGAGCCGCGCTGGAAGTTCTCGAAGAGCGCCCGCGAATCGGCGGGCAGAGAGGGCACATACGTCTGCTCGAAGACGCGGCGGTCCTCGATCGTCGCCGTCAGGACGTCGTACTGAGCGTCCGTCACCCGCCCGGCTGCCCGGGCCCCGGCGACGAGCGCGTCCTCGCGTGACACGAACTCCCGTACCCGCACCAGCTCACTGACGACCTGCGCCTCCCTGGCGAGCTGCCCGGCCTGGAGAGCGGTGAGCGCGGACTGCACGGCGAAGCCCGGTTCCACGAGGGTGCTGTACTCGGCCACCGCGCGGTCGAAGGAGATGTCGCGGGACAGCACGTGCTGCCGCAGCCCTTCGAGCTTGTCGGCGGCGGTCAGTGCGGAGTCGAGCACCTGCTGCTGGCGCTCGGTCAGCCGGCTGCGGTCACCGCCGCGGATCGCGTCGCGCATGGCGCTCACGGCAGTGTCGGTACGGCGCTCCTGCTCCAGCAGGGCGACGGGCGCTCCGGTGCCGCTGCCCCCGCCCAGATAGGCGGCGGCGAGGCGCCGTTCGATCTGGATCTGCCCGACCGCCGTGTCGACGGGCGAGGCGAAGTCCACGTACACGCCCTGCACCCGTATGAGGGCGCGCAGTTCGCCGGTGACGGACACCATGGCGAAACTCCACAGCGTCATCAGCGCGACCGCCGGGGCAAGCGTCAGTGCCACGATCCGTGCGCGGACCGTGGTGGGACGACCGAAGGACCGGCGCATGAACTCCCCAGAACGGCAGGACGATCGGGTGACTGGGGCGGGCATCGACCAGGCATCGACCAGGCATCGACCAGGCATCAAACCACCCGCAGGTATTACCCACTGGTAGCGAGATCGCACAAACTACGGGATCGCCTGTGGAAACCGCAATGGTTGCCGCCGGTAACACCGGGCCGGTCCGACCGGCCCGGATGCCGCGGCACCACATCGCCACCTCGCTATGTCGACATATCGTCACAAGGTGTCGATGGGCCGCTCCGTGCGGGGCACGGCGAACGTGGTGACGACCGCCGCGTGGTCCGAGGGCCAGTCGTTGCCGCTGACGTCGGGCCAGGGGCGAGGCGTGCCGCTGACGTACGTTCGCGAATCGAGCACCGTGAGGCCCCGGTGCAGGACGTAGTCGATGCGGTCCTGCGGTTCCGGGCGTCCGCTGCCGTCCTCGTGCACGGGGTGGACCGGGGACCAGGTGTGCCCCGGTTCGGCGGCCGGGTCCGGGTGCGCCTCACGGTAGGAGTCGCGCAGGCCCGCCTGCTCGGCCGCCTTCGTCACCGGCCACTCGACGTCCGGCCGGTCCAGATGGGAGGGGCAGTTGAAGTCGCCCACCAGCACGACGGGAACGCGGGGGCCGTGCGCTGCCTCGATCCGCCCGAGGGTGTCCCGCATCTGCGCGAGCCGAACCGCCTCATGCGCCACCAGTTCGGCCGCGGGCAGCCCGTCGAAGACCGATTCGTAGGGCCCGTAGGGCGTGTAGTCCAGGTGCGCGGTCCAGACGTCGACCTCGTGTCCGCCGCCGACCCGGATCCGCACACCCGCCGCTCCGTAGAAGCCCACGTCCGGGTCGCCGAAGCGGGCGGTGATCGGATAGCGGCTGATCACTCCCAGGTTCTCCCCGGCCCGGTGGTGGTACCAGCCGAGCGCCTCGGCGAGCTCCTCGGCAGCGGTGCCGCCCGTCTCCTGCAGGCCCACGACGTCCGCGCCGGTCTCCAGGAGGACCTTGAGCTGCTTGGCCCGGTGCTCGTCCACCATGCTGCCGCCGAACCAGAGGTTCCAGCTCATCACCTTCAGTTCGTACGGCGGCAGGGAAGCGAGCAGCTCGGGTGTGACACCTTCCAGGCTGTCCAGCACGGTTCGTCCCGGCGCCGCCTCGATGGGCGCGAGCGAAGGAACCGCGAGCATGGCGCAGCCCGCCGCCTCGGCGGAGGCGACCCCCGTCGGGGTGTCCTCGACGGCGACGCAGGCGGCCGGGTCCACGCCCAGGGCGCTGCACGCGGCGAGGTAGGGGTCGGGGGCCGGCTTGGTGTGCGGGGTGTCGTCGGCGGTGACGGTGACCGCGAAGCGTCCCGGCCCGAGGGCGTCGAGGACGGTGTCGGCGACCGACCGCGGGGACGCGGTCACCAGCGCGGTGGGGACGCCCTCGCGGGCGAGGGCGTCGAGCAGCTCCAGCGCGCCCGGGCGGGGCACGATGCCGAGGCGCACCCGCTCGGCGAACTCGCGGTGCAGGTCGGCGGCGACGTCCGTCTCCACGGCCGCGGTGACACCGGCCAGCCATGCCGCGGTGTGCTCGACGGGGCGGCCGAGCACCTCCGGCTGGTCCTGCTCGCTCAGCGCCCTGCCGAGTGAGGACGCGACCCGCTCCACCGCCTCCCACCACAGCCGCTCGGTGTCAACGAGCGTGCCGTCCATGTCGAACAGGACAGCCTGGAGAGGCAGTTGAGTCACGGTTGTCTCTTTCATACGGGGGGTGAGGGGACGGACGAGGTATCAGTGGGCGCGCTCGGCGACCAGGACCGGGCGCTCCGGCAGCGACACCGACACCGCGGCGCCGGCGGACAGCTCGGCGGCCTCGTGGGCCGGCCGGTCGGCCTTCACCTCGGTTCCGTCGGCGAGGCGTACGGTCAGCCGGATCGTGGCACCGAGGAACGCCGTGGCGACCACGCGCGCGCCGCCCTTCTCGTCCACGGTCACCCGGACGGCCTCCGGCCTCACCAGCACGTCCACGTCGGTCGCGGCGGGCGCGTCCCCGTCGACGGGCAGCCGCTGCCCGAGTACCTCGACGGTCCCCGAGGAGAGGCTGCCCGGGATACGGCTCATCGTGCCGACGAACTCGGCGACGAAGGCGGTGGCCGGGCGGCCGTACAGCTCGGCGGGGGCCGCGCACTGCTCCAGCTTCCCGGCCCGCATCACCGCGACCCGGTCCGCCATGGACAGCGCCTCCTCCTGGTCGTGGGTGACGAACAGGGCGGTGATGCCGAGCTCCTGCTGGAGCCGCCGGATCTCCTCGCGCAGCGTGAGGCGCACCTTGGCGTCCAGCGCGGACAGCGGCTCGTCCAGCAGCAGCACGCGGGGGCGCAGGGCCAGGGCGCGGGCCAGCGCGACGCGCTGCTGCTGCCCGCCGGAGAGCTGGTGCGGGAAGCGCGCGCCCTTGTCGCCGAGACCGACCAGGTCGAGCAGCTCGGCGGCCCGGGAGCGCCGCTCGGCCGTGCCCACCTTGCGCATGCGCAGCCCGAACGCCACGTTGTCGAGGACGCTGAGATGCGGGAAGAGGCTGTAGGACTGGAAGACCATCCCGGCGTCGCGGCGGTGTGCCGGGACACGGGTGACGTCCTCCCCGTCCACGAGCACCTCACCGGAGTCGGGGTGTTCGAACCCGGCGAGCATGCGCAACGCGGTGGTCTTGCCGCAGCCGGACGGGCCCAGCAGGGCGAGGAGTTCTCCGGGCTGCACGGTCAGGTCGAGTCCGTCGAGCGCGACGGTCGGGCCGAACTCCCGGCGCAGTCCGCGGAATTCTACGGTGGCGGCCTTGTCGAGGGTCATGCGGTTCATCCCTTGGCGGCGGTACGGGAGGCGGTACGGGAGCGTCCGCCGAAGGTGGCGAGCGACAGGAGCAGGGCCCAGGTGACGAGCAGACTGAGCACGGAGACGGCGACGGACAACTGGGCCTGCTCGCCGCCGATGCTGTAGATCCACACGGCGAAGGGAGTGAATCCGAGCAGCTGCGCGACGGTGAACTCACCGAGGACCAGGGCCAGCGTGAGGAACGAGGCGTTCAGCAGGGCGCCGCGCAGATTGGGCAGCACCGCCTGGACGAGGGCCTTGGGCCAGCTCGCCCCGCAGCTGCGGGCCGCCTCGACCAGGGTGCGCACGTCGATGGCCCGCAGGCCCGCGTCCAGCGCCCGGTGCACGAACGGCAGCGCCATCACGACGTAGGCGAGAACCAGCACGAACGGGAAGTCCGGGTTCTGGATCGCCACGAACGTCTCGAACAGCGGTGTGCGGGACAAGTAGTCGGGGCCCCACTTGAGCACGGTCGCGATGCCTGCGACGAACGCGATCGGCGGCACGACCAGTGGCAGCGAGCAGACCACCTCCACGACCGGCCTGAGCTTCGGCGCGCCGAGCCGCAGCGCGACCATCGCGGGCACCATCAGCAGCAGGACCAGGGCGATGGTCGCGGCGGCCAGTTCCAGCGAGAGCAGCAGGCTGGAGGTGAAGCCGGGGGTAGTGAGGATCTTGCTGTAGGCGTCGAAGGTGATGCCCTGGCCGGGCACGTCCACCGTGAAGATCACTGAGGCGATGAGCGGGACCAGGAAGTACAGCCCGGCGAAGGCCCAGACGGCCCAGCGCCACAGGTTCAGGCGAGCCATCGGCTACTCCGTCGTTGCAGGGGGAGATACACGGCCATGACCAGGCCGGCGACAACGACCATGTCGAGGCTGAGGGCGAGCGCCACGTGCTCCTGCCCGACCAGGACGTTGCCGCCCAGGGCGTCGGCGATCTGCAGCGTCACGAGCGGGACCGTGCTGCCCACCATGGCCGCGGCGGTCGCGTACGCGGCGAACGCGCTGCCGAAGAGCAGTACGAAACCGCCGAGCAGCGAGGGCATCAGCACAGGCAGGGCCACGTGCCGCCAGTACTGGAAGGTGGTGGCTCCGTTGTTCTGCGCGGCCTCGCGCCACTGGACGCGCAGGCCCTCGAGGGCGGGGGTGATGGTGAGGACCATCAGCGGGATCAGGAAGTACAGGTAGACGACCACCAGACCCCAGAAGCTGTAGAGGTCCCAGCCCTTGTCCTTGAGGCCGAAGTACTGGGTCACCACTCCGGAGTTGTTGCCGAGCGTGGCGATGAAGGCGAACGCGAGGGGGACACCGCCGAAGTTGGCGAGGACCCCGGACCCGGTGAGCACGGCCTCGCGCACGGCCCGGAAGCGGGAGGTGACCACGGCCTGCGCGAGCAGCAGGCCGGACACGGTACCGATCGCGGCCGAGATGGCGGACAGCTTGACGCTGCCGATCAGGGCCGTCAGATAGGCGCCGTGCAGGGAGCCGGTCACGTTGGCCATGGTGTACGAGACGGCGCCGGTGGCATCGTTCTTGACGGTGAAGGCGCCGTTGAACATCGCGAACGCGGGAATGCCGAAGGCCATCGCCGTGAACGCGAGCAGCGGGAGGACGGCGAGTGCGCCGAACGAGCGGCGGCGCCGCCGCTGCTGCGAAGCAGCGGCGGACGCCGGCTCGGTCTCGGTGAGGACGGCGGTCATCCGGAGACGGCCTTGCCCCAGCCCTGCGTCAGGACCGAGCTGGCCTTGTCCTGCTGAGCCTTGGTCGGGAACGAGGGGGTGCCGGTGACCTGCGGGAGGGCGGCGGCGGCGGTCTTGTCCAGCGTGCCGGCCTTGTCCAGGGCGGGCATCAGCACGGGGCGGGCGTAGCCCTTCAGCCAGAGGTTCTGGCCCTCGGCGCTGTACAGGTACTCCTCCCACAGGCGCGCGGCGGCCGGGTGCGGGGCGTCCTTGTTGATGGCCTGCGAGTAGTACTGGGCGTACTGGCCGTCGCTCGGGACGGCGATCTTCCAGTCCAGGCCCTTGGACTTGAACTCGTCCGCGTAGCCGGCGTTCAGGTAGTCCCAGTCGATGCTGATCGGGGTCTCGCCCTTTTCGACGGTGGCCGGGGTCGACTCGACGGGCGTGTAGTTGCCGCTCTTCTTCAGCTGGGCGAAGAAGTCGATGCCGGGCTGGATGTTGTCGAAGGAGCCGCCGTTGGCAAGGGCCGCCGCGAAGACGCCGCCGAAGGCCGAACCGGACTTGGTCGGGTTGCCGTTGAGCGCGACCTGGCCCTTGTACTCCGGCTTGAGGAGGTCCTTGAACGTGGTCGGGCACACCTTGACGCGCTTGGCGTCGCAGCCGATGGAGACGTAGCCGCCGTAGTCGTTGAACCAGCGGGCCTGCGCGTCCTTCTGCGCGGCGGGGATGTCGTCGTAGCCCGCCACCTTGTACGAGGCGAGCAGTCCCTGCTGTGCGGCGCTGGCGGTGAAGGAGCTGCCGATGTCCAGGACGTCGGGGGCGCGGTCCTGGCCCTTGCGGGTGCTGACGGCCTGGATCTCCTGCGCGCTGGTCCCGTCCGGGTTCTCGACCGTGACCTTGATGCCGTACTTCTTCTGGAAGCCGTCGAGCAGGGCGCCGTAGTTGGCCCAGTCGCGGGGCAGGGCGATCGCGTGCAGCGTGCCCTCCTTCTTGGCGGCCTTGACCAGGGCGTCAAGGCCGCCGAAGTCCGCGGCCGAGGCGGCGGTGGCCGCGCTCTTGCCGTCCGCGGTGGTCGACTTGTTGTCGGGGGCGGCGCCACAGGCGCTGAGGGCGAGCGCGGCGACGACGAGGCCACCGGCGATGACGACGGTTCTCGGCTGGAACACGGTCACGGTCTCTCCAGGAGTACGCATGAAGACTCACGGGGGGTGGGGAGGACTTGTCTGAACAAGTTGATTACAGTACGCCCGCCGCTGGTGTCTAGATCGTGAACAGCGGCAAAACCCTGGACCCTTCTTGCCTGCACATTCGCGATCGGCCCAGATCACGCTCAGGTCTCGATTACGCTGGTCAGGCTGTCCATAGGCGTACACAGCCATCCGATCCGAGGGGAAGCATGACGGCCCGACATGAGGAGATCGCGGACGAACTGCGACGCGCGATCGACCGCGAGGAGTACACGGTGGGTGCCCTGCTGCCGCCGGAGACCGACCTCGCGGCCAACTACGGCGTCTCGCGCGGCACGGTCCGCCAGGCCGTCGCTGCCCTGACCGCGGAGGGACTCATCGGCTCGCGGCAGGGTGCCCGCCGGGTGGTCCTGGCCAGCCGCCGCAGCCAGAGCTTCGCGGAACTGCGCAGCTTCGCGCAGTGGGCGCGGGCGATGGGCCGCGAGGCGTCGGGGCACGTGGTGGCGCAGGAGTACCGGCAGGCCACGAAGGAGGACGCCGGGCGTCTCCAACTGCCCTCGGACAGCCGGGTGCTGCACGTCCTGCGGGTGCGGGGTCTCGACGGTGAACCCGTCCTGCTGGAGCGGACCGTCTACGCGGACTGGATCTCCACGGCGGTGGAGTCGATAGAGCCCGACTGCCCCTCCGTCACCCAGCGGCTCTACGAGAACACGGGCCTGGTGTTCGCGTACGGGGAGCATGTGATCGACGCGGTCTCGGCAGGCGCCCAGGACGCCGAACTGCTCGGCGTCCGTCGCACCAGCCCACTGCTGCGGGTCCGCCGGGTCACCACCACCCGCGAAGGGCGCCCGGTGGAGTGGTCGGACGACCGCTACCGCTCGGACGCCGTGAGCTTCAGCGTGCGCAACTCGATCGGGAACAACGCGCTGGCGCGCAAGACGGCAGGATGAACGCGCTCCCCGAGAGGGGCCCCCTCCCCGGAGGGGGCTACGTAGGTGAGCCCGAGGAGAACCGGCGCAGCAACGGCGACAGGACGAGCACCGATTTGGTGCGCTCCACGAACGGCTCCCCGGCGATGCGCTCCAGCACGCGCTCGAAGTGGCGCATGTCGGAGGCGAAGACCTGGGCGACGGCGTCCGCCTCCCCGGTGACGGTGGATGCGGCCACGACCTCCTGGTAGCGCTCCAGGCCCCGTTGGATGGTCTCCGGCGAGGTGTTGCGCCGGCAGTAGATCTCGACGAACCCCTCGGTCTCCCAGCCGAGCGCGCCCGGGTCCACCCGCACGGTGAACCCGGTGATGGCGCCGGTCGCGCGCAGCCGGTCCACACGCCGCTTCACCGCGGGGGCGGACAGGCCGATCATCTGCCCGATGTCCGCGTAGGAGCGGCGGGCGTCCTCGGCAAGGGCGTGGACGATGCGTTCGTCGAGATCGTTCAGCAAGGCGGGCTGTTCACTTCTCTGTGATGACCTGTGATGACTGCGGTCGACGCGGGCTCCGCGGCGGCGGGCCGGGAGCGGCGGTGGCCATACAGGAAGTAGACCATGAGCGGACGGGCCGTCCGCGCCGGTCCGGGCTCAGAGGCGCCGGGGCTCGTCAGCACCTGGCCTCGTGGCCCGGCTCCAGCTGCGCTTCCGGGTCCGGGGCCAGGTCCTTGACGAGGAATGTGCAGGGATCGGCCTGCTCATGCGTGACACCGTCCGCGTCCTCGTACGACCAGCAGTTCACATACGGGATGAGCGGCCGGTAGCCGAGCCGTGCGTACAGGGCCGCGGCGCGCGTGTTGGCCTCGTCGACGCCGAGGCCGATCACCGGGCGGCCACGCTCCCGCGCCAGTTCCTCCGCCGCACGGATCAAGGCGCTGCCTGTGCCGCGCGAGCGCAGTTCTTCGGGCCAGACGGCGAGCCCGTTGATCTCGGGGCAGCCGGGCCGGGCGGCGCGCACTTCGGGCGCGTCGCAGCCGCCCCAGCGGACCTCCGCGTGCCCCACGGGCCGCCCCTCGGCCCAGGCGACCAGGTAGGTGCCCTCCCCCGCCTCCTGGCACCCGAAACGGCGGGCGTGGGAGGAGGCGACTCCGGGTGAGCCGATGTAACGGTCGAGCAGCACCACATCGGCCGCCCGGCAGACAGTGATCTCCATGCACGCGACCGTAGGCGCCCGGCGTCGCCGCGGTCCTCTGGTTTTCGTCCGCACACGCCCGCGGCCCTTGTCGCGCCCGCCGAAGGCGGAACAAGGGCCGCGGTCAAGGGATTCGGAGATCCGGGGATCCCGGGATCCGGGGATCCGGGGATCCGGGGATCCGGGGATCCGGGGATCCGGGGATCCGGGGATCCGGGGATCCGGGGATCCGGGGATCCGGGGATCCGGGTCAGCTCCAGCTGGCGTGCAGCGGCTTGCCCTCCGCGTAGCCCGCCGCGCTCTGGATGCCCACGACGGCCCGTTCGGCGAACTCCTCGAGGGAGTTGGCGCCCGCGTAGGTGCACGAGGAGCGGACACCCGCGATGATCGAGTCGATCAGGTCCTCCACACCGGGACGGGCCGGGTCGAGGAACATGCGGGAGGTCGAGATGCCCTCCTCGAACAGCGCCTTGCGGGCGCGGTCGTACGCCGACTCCTCCGACGTGCGGTTGCGCACCGCGCGCGCCGACGCCATGCCGAACGACTCCTTGTAGAGGCGGCCGTTCGCGTCCTGCTGGAGGTCGCCCGGGGACTCGTACGTGCCCGCGAACCAGGAGCCGATCATCACGTTGGACGCACCGGCGGCCAGCGCCATCGCGACGTCACGCGGGTGGCGGACACCGCCGTCGGCCCACACGTGCTTGCCGAACTTCCGCGCCTCGGCGGCGCACTCCAGGACCGCCGAGAACTGCGGGCGGCCGACGCCCGTCATCATGCGCGTGGTGCACATGGCGCCGGGGCCCACACCGACCTTGATGATGTCCGCGCCGGCCTCGACCAGATCGCGCACGCCCTCGGCGGCGACGATGTTGCCCGCCACGATCGGTACCTGCGGGTCCAGCGCCCGCACGGTCCTGATCGCGTTGAGCATCGACTCCTGGTGACCGTGCGCGGTGTCGATGACAAGCGTGTCGACGCCCGCGTCGAGCAGCTGCTTGGCCTTGCCCGCGACATCGCCGTTGATGCCGACGGCGGCGGCGATGCGCAGCCTGCCGCCCGCGTCGGTGGCCGGGGTGTAGAGCGTGGCGCGCAGGGCGCCCTTGCGGGTGAGGATCCCCGCGAGCTTGCCGTCCTTGTCGACGGCGGGCGCGTAGCGGCGGTTGGCGCCGTCGAGGGTGTTGAAGGCCTCACGCGGGTCGATGCCGGCGTCTAGGAGCAGCAGGTCCCTCGACATCACGACTTCGAGCTGGGTGAAGCGGTCCACGCCGGAGAGGTCGGCGTCGGTCACCACGCCGACGGGCCGGTGCTCGTCGTCCACGACCACACCGGCGTTGTGCGCCCGCTTGGGCAGCAGGGCGAGCGCGTCGGCCACGGTCTGGTGCGGGGCGAGCACGATCGGGGTGTCCAGCACCAGGTGGCGGCTCTTGACCCAGGAGATCACCTCGGTCACCACGTCGATCGGGATGTCCTGCGGAATGACGGCCAGACCACCGCGCCGGGCCATCGTCTCCGCCATACGGCGGCCGGCGATGGCGGTCATGTTGGCGACGACCAGCGGGATGGTGGTGCCCGTGCCGTCCGGGGCGGCGAGGTCCACGCCCTGGCGGGAACCCACGGCGCTGCGGCTCGGCACCATGAAGACGTCGTCGTACGTCAGGTCGTACGCGGGCCGGATGTCATTGAGGAAACGCACGTGCTGCACATCCCAGTCGATCAGAGGCGGCCCCCGGACAGGTCAGCCAGGGGGAGAGCACGTACTTCATTGTCCCATGGCAGGGGGTGTGCGGTCCCTGGACGGATCGTCCAGGCAGGTCAGCCGGGCCTTCGTGGGATCCTCCAAGGAGGAGGGCCATCGCGTGCCCGGAGTCCGGCCATCCCGCGGGCGGTCGGGCCCGGCTCCGGCTCAGCCGCTCTTCACGGTGATGTCCCCATTGCCGGTCTCCACTGCGAGCGCGTATCTGCCGGACGGGTCGTCGGGGACATCGATGTGCTTGCCGCCGTTGTCCGTCTGGGCGCTCACCCGATAGCCGGCCCGCGGCATGGCCAGGGTGACGGCGCCGTTGGACGTCTTGGCACGCACGTCGGCCGGGGTGTCCGGCGTCAGGCTGATGCTGCCGTTGGAGGTCCGGGCCTCGATGCGGTCGCTCCTCATGCCCTTGCCGGTGATCTCGCCGTCGCTGGTCCTCGCCTCCACCGTGCCGGTCACGCCGTTCATCTCGATGTCACCGGAGCTGGTCGTCACCTTGACCGCGCCGACCCTGGCCAGATGGACGGACCCGCTGGAAGCCTCTCCGACGACCGGGATTCCCGCCGGCACGTCCACGGTGTAGTCGACCGAGCAGCGGCTGCCGCAGCCTCCGAGGATCAGCACACCGTCCTCGATCCGGTGAGTGGCTCCGCGGGGCTCGTCGCCCCGGTAGCCGATCTTGCGGTGCAGCGAGAAGGGGCCGCCGCCCGGGACGCCGTTGACCGTGACACCGCCCGACCCGATGTCCAGCCGGATCGAGGTGATCTTCCCCGAGAGCGTGCTGTCGTCCTCGTAGGTCTTCTCCCCCACCAGACCGCACGCGGCGAGTGCGCCGATGGCGATACCGGCCACCGCGAAGATCCCTGAGCGGCGAAGTGACCGACGCATGAATGTCCCCCGGTTCTGATGCAGAGTCGCCTGAGCGGGCGTGAAACAAGCGCTGGTCCGAGGCCGTTGTGGCCTGAACGCTCAACGACACTATCGCCGTCGCAAACCGCGCGACCATGGGGTAAACCCCCGGGTCCGCACACGGGAACACCTGGTCGGCCTCAGGGGGCGTGCGGCCCCCGCCCGGATCACGCGGGTACGTCGGCCGGGTCTTCGTGGGCTCCCCCGAGGACGAGGGCCACCGCGAGAGCCGGCATCCGGTCCATCGCCTCGGCGAACACCTCCCGGGCCATCGCCCACTCCTCGGGCCGTGCCTTCGCGTACTGCTGCCAGCCCCGCACCGCGAGCAGCAGGCCCTTGTCCGCGGCACCGCCCGGCCAGACCGTGTGGTCGGTGAGCGAGTCGGCGAGCGCGTCCCAGTTGCGGCCGAACCAGCCCGGAAGGCCGAGTGCGACGACGACCCGCTCCATGAACGCGGCCTTGTCCATGGCCCCCTGGAGGTCCAGCGTGACCAGGAGCCGGCAGGCGAGGTCGTCGGACATCTCAGTACTCCCTGAAGGCGTGGTAGGGAGCGCCCGGGCACAGGGCACGCGAGAGGACATACCGCCGCGGCACGGCATGCATGCCGCCGCGGCCCCCGCGTGCCCGGTAACGGCAGGTCACGACCCGTCCGGGTCCGCCCGGTGCAGGGCCGGCTTGGGCGCTGGTCCCGCCGTCATCAGATAGTCCGCCGCGGCCGTGTCCGTCACCAGGCTGGTGACGAGCCCGGACCGCAGCACCGCGTCGATCGCGGCGGCCTTGCGCTGTCCGCCCGCGATCGCCACGACCTCGGGGATACGGCGCAGCTGGTCCGCCTTTACGGTGATGCACCGCTCCCCCAGGTCCCGTCCGACCCGGCGGCCCTCGGTGTCGAAGAGGTGCGCGGCCATCTCGGCGGCGACACCGAGCGAGGCGTAGTGCGCGCGCTCCTCGTCGCTGAGCATGTCGTGCACCGTCGAGATACCGGGCTCCCAGGAGCCGATGGAGACGCAGGCGACCGTGACCTTGTCGAAGTACTCATAGGCGCGGGCGATCCCCGTCTGACTGCGCAGCGCCGCGGCCGTCGCCGCGTCGGGCAGCAGCATCGGCGCGTAGATGGGGTGGGCGTCGCCGCCGGAGACCTGCGCGGCACGGCGCACGGCCTCCACCGAGCCCCGCTCGGAGGTGCCCGCGTCATAGACGCCGGTCAGCTGCACCACCGTGCACGGCGGCAGCCGGTCGAGAGCCGCCGCCATGTGGATGGTGGAGCGTCCCCAGGCCAGGCCCAGCACATCACCCTCGGCGACCAGCTCGCCGAGCAGGTCGGCGGCCACCTCACCGAGGTTCTCGGGGTCGGGCGACTCCTCGGCCTCGGCCGGGGACTCCACCACGACGGCATGTCTGAGGCCGTACCGGGCGCGCAGCGCGTCGGAGCGCTCGGCGTCCAGCTCGGCCGGAACACGGATCTCGATACGCACGAGATCCCGTTCGAGGGCGGTCTCCAGGACCCGGGCCACCTTGAAGCGGCTGACGCCGAACTCCTCAGCGATCTGGATCTTGGACTTGCCCTCGAGATAGAAGCGACGGGCCATGGCCGCCGCCTGCACCAGCTCAGCGGGTCCCATCCGCATGGCTGACCGGCCCGCCGACATACCCGACACGGCCATCTCCTCACTGCTGTTCACACTCTGCATACGCCGTTCATCCTTGCAGATCCGGCGTGCTTGATCAGCCCGGACGGACGGCGTTCAGGTTCCGTTGTCTCAGTCGTCGCAAGCCCATGACGCTCGGGCACTGGCCCGCTCCGCCTGGGTGCGCAGTGCACGTACCGCCGCGGCCGGGTCGGACGCCCCGTACACGGCCGAACCCGCCACGAAGACGTCTGCTCCCGCCTCCGCGCATTGTTCGACGGTGGAGGCCGAGACACCGCCGTCGACCTGGAGCCACAGCTCGAGGCCGTGCTTGCTGATGAGCTCGCGGGTACGGCGGATCTTCGGCAGCATGATGTCCAGGAAGGCCTGTCCGCCGAAGCCGGGCTCGACCGTCATGATCAACAGCATGTCGAGCTCGGGCAGCAGGTCCTCGTACGGCTCGATGGGAGTCGCGGGCTTCAGGGCCATGGAGGCCCTGGCACCCTTGGCCCGGATCTCGCGGGCGAGCCGCACGGGTGCGGCGGCCGCCTCGACGTGGAAGGTGACGGATCCGGCACCCGCTTCGACGTACTGCGGTGCCCACCGATCGGCGTCCTCGATCATGAGGTGGCAGTCCAGCGGAGTGTCCGTCGCCCGGGCCAGAGACTCTACGACCGGTACGCCGAGCGTGAGGTTCGGGACGAAGTGGTTGTCCATGACGTCGACGTGGAGCCAGTCGGCGCCCTCCACTGCCTTCGCCTCCTCGGCGAGGCGGGCGAAGTCGGCGGACAGGATGCTGGGGTTGATCTGCACGGCCATGACCCAAGCCTGCCATGCCCCGGGCCGGTTGTTGCCGCCGGTCCGCCCCCTGGACCGCTTCGAGGCGTTCCTCGGCCTCCGGCCGCCTCAGGCGGTACGGCGCACGAGCGCCAGATACATCGCGTCGGTGCCGTGCAGATGCGGCCACAGCTGGACGTCCGGGCCCTCGCCGAGCGCCGGGACGCCCGGGAGGAGGGGCCGGGCATCGAGGAGGTCGGCGCCGGGGAACTCCTTGATGACGTCGGCGACCACGGCACGGGTCTCGGCGAGATGCGGCGAGCAGGTGGCGTACCCGACCACACCTCCGACACGTACCGCCTCCAGGGCCGTGCGCAGCAGGGCGCGCTGGAGCGGTCCGAAGCCGTCCAGGTCCTCGGGACGGCGTCGCCAGCGGGCCTCGGGCCTGCGGCGCAGCGCCCCGAGTCCGGTGCAGGGCACGTCCATCAGGACCCGGTCGAAGCTGCCGGGCCGCCACGGCGGACGGGTGCCGTCGGCGGCGATGACCTGGTACGGGCCGGGGTTCCCGGCCAGTGCCTTCGCCACCAGGCCGGCACGGTGCGGCTGCTTCTCGGAGGCCAGCAGCACCGCCCCGCGCTCGGCGGCGAGCGCCGCGAGCAGGGCCGCCTTGCCGCCGGGTCCCGCGCATCCGTCGAGCCACTTCTCGTCGGGCCCTTCCAGGGGCGCGTTCGCGAGGGCCAGCGCGACGAGCTGGCTGCCCTCGTCCTGGACGCCCGCGCGCCCTTCGCGCACGGCGTCCACGGCACCGGGCTCACCGCCCTCGGTGAGCCGGACCGCGTACGGGGACCAGCGCCCCGGCATCGCGGCTTCCTCACGCAGCAGTTCCTCGGTGCCGGACCGGCCGGGACGGGCGACGAGCGTGACCTCGGGCCGCTCGTTGTCGGCCTCCAGGAGGTCCTCGATCCCGGCGCGGGGGCCGCCCAGGGAGTCCCACAGGGCGGAGACGACCCAGCGCGGGTGCGAGTGCACCACGGCCAGGTGCTCCTCGGGGTCCTCGTCGTACGGCGGTGCCACGCGCCGCAGCCAGCCGTCGAGGTCGTCCTGCGCGACCTTGCGCAGCACGGCGTTGACGAACTTGGCCCTCCCGTCACCCAGCACGACCCGGGCGAGCTCGACGGTGGCGGAGACCGCCGCGTGGGAGGGGATGCGGGTCCCGAGCAGTTGGTGGACGCCCAGGCTCAGAACGTCGAGCACGGGCGGGTCGACATCACCGAGCGGCCGGTCGACACAGGCCGCGATGACCGCGTCGTACGTCCCCTGCCGGCGCAGCGTGCCGTAGACCAGCTCGGTGGCGAGCGCCGCGTCGCGCCCGTCGAAGTCGTCGTTCTCCCGTGCCTTGCGCAGCAGGGGCGGGAGGACGAGGTTCGCGTACGCGTCCCGCTCGTCGACGGCCCTGAGCGCCTCGAAGGCGAGGATGCGGACGGGGTCCTTCTTGGGCCTGCGGTACGGCTTGCGGGGACGACGGGGCTGGTCGCTCACGAAGAATGTGCTCCGGGTGTTGGATGACGTGCGCCTCAAGCGTACGTCCCTGGCTGTCGGGAGGGCCGGGGAGGTCAGCTCCCCAGGTTCTCCGAGGCGCCGATCCGCACCCCGCGCGCCCAGTCCGCGGCCCGCATCGGCTTCTTGCCCTGGGCCTGCACCCACAGCAGTTCGACGGCGTAGGAGCCGGTTCCGGCGTACACGTCGTTCTTGCCGACGGCCAGCTGCCCGGGGGCGAGGTCGGTGCGCTCGGGCACGGGGACGACCTGGATCAGCTTGAGGCGCTCGCCCCGGAAGGCGGTCCACGCGCCGGGGGCGGGAGTGCAGGCGCGCACCATGCGGTCGACACGGAGGGCGGGCGCGGACCAGTCGACGTGCGCGTCCTCCACCATGATCTTCGGCGCGAGCGTGACGCCGTCGGCGGGCTGCGGCACGGCCTTGAGGCTGCCGTCCTCGATGCCGTCCATGGTGGCCTCGAGCAGTCCCGCGCCGGCGAAGGCGAGGCGGGTGAGCAGGTCGCCGCTGGTGTCGGTGGGCCGGATCCGCTCGGTGACGGTGCCGTAGACGGGGCCGGAGTCGAGTCCTTCCTCGATGAGGAAGGTGGAGGCGCCGGTGATCTCGTCGCCCGCCAGGATCGAGTGCTGCACGGGGGCGGCGCCGCGCCAGGCGGGAAGCAGGGAGAAGTGGAGGTTGACCCAGCCGTGCGAGGGGACGTCGAGGGCCACGCGCGGCAGGAGCGCTCCATAGGCGACGACGGGACAGCAGTCGGGCGCGATCTGCCGCAGCCGGGCGAGGAAGTCCTCGTCCCGGGGCTTGCTCGGCCTGAGGATCTCGATCCCCGCCTCGGCCGCCCGTTCGGCCACGGGGCTGGCGACCAGCCTGCGCCCGCGCCCCGCCGGAGCGTCGGGCCGTGTGACGACGGCTGCCACCTCGTGCCGCTGGGACGCGATCAGGGCGTCCAGGGCGGGAACGGCGACCTCGGGGGTACCTGCGAAGACGAGCCTCATGGGTGGGTGACGGCCTCTCGGGCGGGAGTTCTGACGGACCCGCACCTCTCCGGCGGCGCCGGGTCGGTCGGGCAGCACACCAGTCTATGAGGGCCGGGGGGTGAATGGGGGCGTACGGCATATGCCCTCGCGCCCCCGCACCGTGACCACAGACCCAAAAGCGCGTTGGTCAAGAAAGAGTTGACCGCACAGCGGGCCGCGACGGCGGCCCGATCCTTTTCAACGCCGGTTCGAGAGGCTTGTTCATGGCCGACCACGCAACCCACGACGCCCAGGCCCGGGCGAGCCTGCACTTGCTGGTGCGGGACATCGAGCGGGTCCGCCGGCAGGTGGACGCACTGCGCACCCTCACCGCCCAGTTGGGCAACGTCTACCGCCCGCGTCGTTCCGGCCCGTCCACGGGCTTCGTCGTCTACGGACGCGCCCCCGCCCCGACGGTCCGCCTCGCCCAGGAGTTGCGGGACAGCGTCGAGACGCTGGTCACGGCGGCCGTGGACTTCGACCGTTCGCTCGGCTTCTCCTGGGACGCGGTGGGATCGGCCCTCGGCGTCACCAAGCAGGCCGTCCACCGGCGTTACGGCGCCCGTCGCGCGGCCACCCCACCCTCCCCGGAGACCGAACGTGCGCCCGAACCAACCGGCACCCGCACCCTCAACGCGAGCGCGGGCCTGCCCACGGTCCCGGCAGCCCGCGCCATGCCGACCCAGCCCTCAGCCTCCACCCCCACGCCGTTCCCCAGCCCGCGCAACGGCTGACCGCCTCCACCGCCCCGCGCCCCGGGAAGGGACGCGGGGCACTGTCGCTCTGTGGCCCCGCCGCACGGGAGAGCGCGCCCAGCGCGCTTGAAGGGGGCGCGGATCTCCATCGGCATGCGGCTCCGCCGCGCGGGCGCGGGCGGACACGACGAACCCAGGGCCGGAGCACGGCGGGTCAGCCCCTGTAGGCGACAGGAGACGCGCACATCCTCCAGCCCCCGCAGGCGCCCGTCAGCCGATGTCCAGCGGATCGATGCGGATCCGCACCGCCTCACGCGCCCCCCGCGCCATCCGCGCGGCCACCGCGGCCTTCAGCACCGAAGCCAACACCGCCCCGCTCCCCGGCGGCACCCGCACCAGCGCCCGCTCCCCCGGCAACGCCGGAGCAACACCCCGCGCTTGTGCCCCTACGCCTCCGGACACCGGAACCGGCCCCAGCACCTCCGCGTCCTGCGGCAACCGCACCCCGCCCAGGAACTCCGTCACCGCCCCGACCGGCCCGGTCACCGCCGCCATCCGGGACACCGGAGGGAATCCCAGCTCGGCCCGCTCGGCGAGCTCCCGCACCGCGTGCCCGACGGGGTCCCACCGCACGAGCGCCTGAACGGGCCGCAGCGTCGGCTCGGCGACGACCACGACGGTTCCGCCGGCCGGCTGGGGCCGTACGAGCGCGGCGGCGCCGATCCACCGCCGCAAAGCCTCCTCGCCCGCCCGCAGGTCCGGACGCCCCAGCATGGCCCACGCGTCGAGGAGCACCGCCGCCGTGTACCCGCCCTCGGCGACCGGCTCGGCGCCGGGGGTGCTGACGACCAGGGCAGGGGTCCCCGGCACCGTGTCCAGCACCTGCTCACGACCCGAGGTCCGCACCGGGACGGCGGGAAAGGCCCGCCCCAGCTCCTCGGCGGTCCGCCGTGCGCCGACGACCTGGGCGCGCAGCCGGAACGCGCCGCACTCGGGGCAGTGCCAGGCGCTCTCCGGCTGCCCGCACCATCCGCAGCACAGCTCCCCCGCCTCCTGGGCGGCCAGCGGCCCCGCGCAGTGCCGGCACCGGGCGGGGGCGCGGCACCGCGCACAGGCCAGCCGGGGCACATAGCCCCGCCGTGGCACCTGCACCAGCACGGGTCCCTGCCGCAGTCCGTCCCGTATGACCTCCCAGGCGAGCGTCGGCAGGCGTGCCGCCCGCGCGGCCTCGTCCCGCGCAAGGTCCCCGTCACCCACGGTCCGCACGAGGGGCGCGGCGGCCCGAACCTGCTCGCGGTCGGCCACGAGCGCTGCGGCCCAGCCGCTCTCGACAAGCTGGGCGGCCTCGACGGTGCAGCCGCGGCTGCCCAGCAGGAACGCGCACTTGTCGCGTGTCGCCCGGAGTTCCAGCACCTCGCGGACATGGGGGAAGGGGGCGTTGTCGTCGCTGTGGCTGGCGTCCCCGTCGTCCCAGACGACGACGAGACCCAGGTCGCGCACCGGCGCGAACATGGCCGCCCGCGTCCCTACGACGGCACGCACCGTGCCGCGCAGCACGGCGAGCCACTCCCGGTACCGCCGCTCCTGCCCGGCGTCGGCGGTCAGAACGGCGTGCAGCCCCTCCCCCAGCAGCTCCCTGAGCGCGGCATCGACCCGCGCGGCGGCCCGCCCGGCGGGCACGACGACCAGGGCGCCCCGTCCCGAGGCGAGCGTGGCCTGCACGGCCCGGGCGATCTCCTCGGCCCACTGGGGGCCGGGCAGCGCGGTCCACACGGCCCGGGGGGCGCCGCCCGATGCCAGCGACCGCAGGAACTCCGGCCCCCTTGAGTACCGCTGCCAGGAGCCGGGAGCCGGGGCGGGAGGCGGCGGAAGCGGTGCACCCGTCTCGGTGGCCTCGGCCTTGGCGTGCCGTGGCGGCACGGCGAGCTGGAGCACATCGGCGATGCTGCCCGCGTACCGGTCGGCGACGGCACGGGCAAGGCTGAGCAGCTCGGGCGTCAGGACGGGCTCGGGTGAGACGACCTGCGCCAGGGCGGCCAGGGGCCCTGTGTAGTCGGACTCGGCGATCCGCTCGACGAGGAAGCCGTCGATGAGTCCGCCGCCCTCACGCCGACCCTCACGCACAGAGCGCCCTCCGGCGCCGAAGCGGACCCGCACCCTCACCCCGGGCTTGGCCACCGCGTCGAGTTCCTTCGGTACGGCGTAGTCGAAGTACCGGTCCAGGTGCAGCACGCCCTTGTCCACCAGCACCCGGGCGACGGGCATTTCCCCGGCCAGCTCGGCCCCCCGCCACGTCCGGGGTTTGGCCCTGGGTTCCTTGGCCTTACGCACGGCCTCACGGATCAGCGCAAGCTGCTCGGGCGGTGCGGCCTCTCCCCCGCCCGCCGGCTGCTGTCCGTTCCCGCTGCTCACGCCTGCATTCTTACCAAATGGCACTGACACCGTCGCCTGCGCGAAGTCGCCCCGGCCCCGGATCCCGCACCCTCCGGCCGTGGGGCCCGTCGCCGCCGTCCACGACGCGCCGAGGCCCGGCACCCCAGAAGGGCGCCGGGCCTCGCAAGACGAGTGGTGCGGGAAGGGCCTACAGCCCGACCGCCTCGCGCAGCGCGTCCACGCGGTCCGTGCGCTCCCAGGTGAAGTCGGGAAGCTCGCGGCCGAAGTGGCCGTAGGCCGCGGTCTGGGCGTAGATCGGGCGCAGCAGGTCGAGGTCGCGGATGATCGCGGCCGGACGGAGGTCGAAGACCTGGTCGATCGCCTTCTCGATCTTCTCGGTCTCGACCTTGTTGGTGCCGAAGGTCTCCACGAACAGACCGACCGGCTCGGCCTTGCCGATCGCGTACGCGATCTGGACCTCGCACCGCGAGGCGAGGCCCGCGGCGACCACGTTCTTCGCGACCCAGCGCATCGCGTACGCGGCCGAGCGGTCCACCTTGGACGGGTCCTTGCCGGAGAAGGCACCGCCGCCGTGGCGGGCCATACCGCCGTACGTGTCGATGATGATCTTGCGGCCGGTCAGGCCGGCGTCGCCCATCGGGCCGCCGATCTCGAAGCGGCCGGTCGGGTTGACCAGGAGGCGGTAGCCGTCGGTCTCCAGCTTGATGCCCTCGTCCAGCAGCGCCTTGAGCTCCGGCTCGACCACGAACTCGCGGATGTCGGGCGACAGCAGGGACTCCAGGTCGATGTCGCTCGCGTGCTGCGAGGAGACGACGACGGTGTCCAGGCGGACCGCCTTGTCGCCGTCGTACTCGATGGTGACCTGGGTCTTCCCGTCAGGGCGCAGGTAGGGGATCGTGCCGTTCTTGCGGACGTCGGACAGGCGCTTCGACAGGCGGTGCGCCAGGAAGATCGGCAGCGGCATCAGCGTCGGCGTCTCGTCGGAGGCGTAGCCGAACATCAGGCCCTGGTCACCGGCGCCCTGGCGGTCGAGCTCGTCCTCGTCACCCTCGACCCGGGACTCGTAGGCCGTGTCCACGCCCTGCGCGATGTCCGGGGACTGGGCGCCGATCGAGACCGACACTCCGCAGGACGCGCCGTCGAATCCCTTCTTCGAGGAGTCGTAGCCGATCTCGAGGATCTTGTTGCGGACGAGGGTCGCGATGTCCGCGTAGGTCTTGGTCGTGACCTCTCCGGCCACGTGCACCAGGCCGGTGGTGATCAGCGTCTCGACGGCGACGCGGGACGTCGGGTCTTCGCGCAGAAGCGCGTCGAGAATGGTGTCGCTGATCTGGTCAGCGATCTTGTCGGGATGACCCTCGGTCACGGACTCCGAGGTGAACAGGCGACGGGACACAACGCTCCCTGTGGTTGCAGCGGCTGCTGGCTGATCATGGGCGGACGGGACGGGGGCTGCGCCCGCCGTCGTCCGAGAAACAGTTTATCGGTCGCGCTCGGCCACCGGTCCAGGCGTCTCGCTTCGCGAGAGCGCTGTGACCTGCGGCACGGGCATTCTGCCCAATGGCACACGCTCTTTTCCAGGGTCGCCACGCGTGAATGTCCACGCCATGCGCACTTCCCCGGGCGAAGACAAGTTTCAGGCCAGACGGCGGGCGACCAGATCCCACACGGTTTCGGCCAGTGCCTCCTTCGGACCGTGGGGCACGGCGGTCTCGCCCCCGTCGGCGCCCAGCACGACCGCCTCGTTCTCCTCGGAGCCGAACGTCTTGCGCTCCCCCACCTCGTTCACCACGAGCAGGTCGCACCCTTTGCGCTCCAGCTTGGCGCGGCCGTTGGCCAGCACGTCGTCCGTCTCCGCGGCGAAGCCGACGACCACCTGGCCGGGCCGGGCACGGTCGGCCGAGACCTCCGCGAGAATGTCTGGATTTCTGACCAGGACGATGGGCTCGGGGTCCTGGCCGTCCTTCTTCTTGATCTTCCCCGAGGCATAGACCGCCGGGCGGAAGTCCGCGACCGCCGCCGCCATCACCACGGCATCCGCGTCCGCGGCCGCCTTGAGCACCGCCTCGCGCAGCTGGACGGCGGTGCCGACCTGGACCACGTCCACTCCGGCCGGGTCGGGCAGACCCGTGTTCGCGGCGATCAGGGTCACCCGCGCGCCTCTGGCGGCGGCGGTGCGGGCGAGGGCGTAGCCCTGCTTGCCGGAGGAGCGGTTGCCGAGGAAGCGAACGGGGTCGAGGGGCTCGCGGGTGCCGCCCGCGCTGACCACGACATGGCGTCCGACGAGGTCGGGCTCTCTCACGCCCCGGGCCAGCACCCTGCGGCAGACCTCGAAGATCTCGGCCGGGTCGGGCAGCCGGCCCTTGCCGGTGTCGACGCCGGTCAGCCGGCCGACGGCCGGTTCGATCACCAGTGCGCCACGGCGTCTGAGAGTCGCCACGTTCTCCTGGGTGGCCGGGTGCTCCCACATCTCCGTGTGCATCGCCGGGGCGAAGACGACCGGGCAGCGGGCGGTCAGGAGCGTGTTGGTCAGGAGGTCGTCGGCGAGTCCGTGCGCCGCCTTGGCGAGCGTGTCGGCCGTCGCCGGGGCCACGACCACCAGGTCGGCCTGCTGGCCGATGCGCACGTGCGGGACCTCGTGGACGTCGTCCCAGACCTCGGTGGAGACGGGGTTGCCGGAGAGGGCGGACCAAGTGGCGGCGCCCACGAAGTGCAGCGCGGAGGCGGTCGGCACCACGCGGACGTCGTGTCCGGACTCGCTGAGTCTGCGCAGCAGCTCACACGCCTTGTAGGCGGCGATCCCGCCGCTGACACCCAGAACGACCTTCGGCTTGCCCACCGGGCCTCCCCGCACTCGACATCCGTACGCCGCGGCTCGTCGGCGTACGCCATCCATGCTGCATCACCGCGGGGACGGCCCCGCCCTCAAAGCAGACCACAGGCCCGACAGCCGGGCTGTCGGGCCTATGGACAAAACCACCTGCGGTCCGCAGATATGACTTACTCCACTGACGCTCCGCGTCGCACTTACTGCGCCGGGCCCTCGATGGCCTCGGAGGTCAGCAGGCCCGCGTTGATCTCGCGCAGGGCGATCGAGAGCGGCTTCTCGTGGACGTGGGTGTCGACGAGAGGACCGACGTACTCGAGGAGGCCCTCGCCGAGCTGCGAGTAGTACGCGTTGATCTGGCGGGCACGCTTGGCCGCGTAGATCACGAGGCTGTACTTCGAGTCCGTGGCCTCGAGGAGCTCGTCGATCGGCGGGTTGATGATGCCCTCGGGCGCGGTGATGGAAGAGGACACGCTCTACCTTCCGAAAGATGGGAAAGATCAGACCTGATCACACAACCCTGATCACACAACGTTCATCAAGGCTAGCAGCTCGCGGGCCACATCCTCGACCGAGGTGTTCACCAGGGTCTCATCGAACTCGGGCTCGGCCGCCAGCTCGGTCTTCGCCGCCTCCAGACGGCGCTCGATCACCTCGGGCGGCTCGGTGCCCCGCCCGGTGAGCCTGCGCACGAGCTCCTCCCAGGAGGGGGGAGCCAGGAACACGAGCGCGGCCTCGGACATGGACTCACGGACCTGCCGGGCGCCCTGGAGGTCGATCTCGAGCAGCACCGGCACACCCGACTCCAGGTGTTCCAGCACCGCGGCCCGCGGCGTGCCGTACCGATTGCCGGCGAACTCGGCCCATTCGAGGAGCTCGCTGTTGGCGATCAGCTTGTCCATCTCATCGTCGGTGACGAAGAAGTAGTGGACTCCGTGCTGCTCACCGGGACGGGGCTTGCGGGTCGTCGCCGACACCGAGAGCCAGACCTCGGGGTGTTCCTTGCGCATATGAGCGACGACCGTGCTCTTACCGACCCCGGAGGGGCCGGAGAGCACGGTCAGCCGCGGACGTTCACTCATGCAGCGATTATTCCAGCAATCCCGGAGTCCCCAGGACTCAGCCGGCGGTGCCACCGAACTCGCGCTCCAAGGAGGCGATCTGGTTGGTACCGAGGCCACGCACACGGCGGCTCTCGGAGATGCCGAGCCGCTCCATGATCTGCTTGGCGCGGACCTTGCCGACGCCCGGCAGGGACTCGAGGAGGGCGGAGACCTTCATCTTGCCGATGACGTCGTTCTCCTGGCCCTGCTTGATGACCTCGTGCAGGGAGGCGCCGGAGTGCTTGAGTCGATTCTTGACCTCGGCCCGCTCCCGGCGAGCCGCGGCGGCCTTTTCGAGCGCGGCTGCGCGCTGTTCAGGGGTAAGGGGCGGAAGAGCCACGCCTACGTCACCTCGGATGTCGAACTGATCGGATACGGACCGGTGAGGAACCTAGTCGCCCCACACCTGGGGAGCCACGAACAACACGCTCGCCCGTGGACTCTCGTCGGAGACTAGCGGTCAAGTGCGCCTGAGTCAGCGAGAACAGCGGAAAAGTCCTGGTCAGCCTCCGCTGAGCCGGACTTTTTGGACATATTGCCCCGGATTTGAGGCTGTATTCAGACTCAGGCCGCCCCGGAGACCCATGTCGCGGGACTCTTCGCAGGACTCGGACGCTGCCCGCGCAAGGCTCAATGGCCCGCCACGGCGGTCCGGATCTCCTCCGCGAAGCGTTCCGCGGCGTCACGGAGCGCGACGACATCGGGACCGTGACGCAGCACGCCCCGGCTGACGTTCGGCACCACATTGCGCACCGCCGTCCCGAAGACCCCGGGAAGATCGGCCGGAGTGGCCCCCTGGGCTCCGATACCGGGCGCGAGCAGAGGACCGTTGATGTCGAGGTCGTACGACGACAGATCGCCGAGCGTGGCGCCCACGACCGCCCCGAAGGAGCCGAGGGGCTCCTGGCCCGCGTTCTCGGCCGCGAGGTGGTCGAGCATCGTCGCCCCCACGTTCCGGCCGTCGGGCCGCACCGCGTGCTGCACCTCGCCGCCCTCCGGGTTCGAGGTCAGGGCGAGCACGAAGAGCCCGGCGCCACTCTCCCGCGCGAGGTCCACGGCAGGCTTCAGCGACCCGTAGCCGAGGTACGGGGAGACGGTGAGCGCGTCGGAGAACAGCGGGGAGTCCTTGCGCAGGAAGGACTCGGCGTAGGCGGCCATGGTGGAGCCGATGTCGCCGCGCTTGGCGTCCATGACCACGAGTGCTCCGGCCGCCCGCGCCTCCTCGACCGTCTTCTCCAGGACGGCGAGGCCGCGCGACCCGAAGCGCTCGAAGAAGGCGCTCTGCGGCTTGAGGACGGCGACCCGCCCGGCCACGGCCTCCACCACGGTGCGGCTGAACCGCTCCAGGCCCGCGACGTCGTCGTTCAGGCCCCAGGCGGCGAGCAGGGAGGCGTGCGGGTCGATGCCGACGCACAGCGGGCCGCGGTCGTTCATGGCGCGACGGAGCCGGGCACCGAAGGGTTCCAGTTCCAGGGTCATGCGGACTTCCTCACATCGGCGCCGACCGCGTCGGCGAGGGTGGCGTACGGGCTGGTGCGCAGGCGCGCCGCGAGGCCCTTGTGGATGGCGCGGCCCCAGAATGGCCCCTCGTAGATGAACGCGCTGTAGCCCTGCACGAGCGTGGCGCCGGCCAGGATGCGCTGCCAGGCGTCCTCCGCGGTCTCGATGCCGCCGACGCCCACGAGGGTGATGCGGTCGCCCACGCGCGCGTAGAGGCGGCGCAGCACCTCCAGGGAGCGCTCCTTGAGCGGAGCGCCCGACAGGCCGCCGGTCTCCTTGACGAGGGCGGGGTCGGACTTCAGGCCGAGTCCGTCGCGCGCGATGGTGGTGTTCGTGGCGATGATCCCGTCGAGGCCGAGTTCCACGGCGAGGTCCGCGACGGCGTCCACGTCCTCGTCGGCGAGGTCGGGGGCGATCTTCACCAGCAGCGGCACGCGGCGGGCCGTGACCGTACGGTCGGCGGCCTCGCGCACCGCGCTCAGCAGGGGGCGCAGCGCCTCGGTCGCCTGGAGATTGCGCAGGCCCGGTGTGTTCGGGGAGGAGACGTTGACCACCAGGTAGTCGGCGTGGGGCGCGAGCCGCTCGGCCGACTTCACGTAGTCGGCGACGGCCTCGGCCTCCGGTACGACCTTGGTCTTGCCGATGTTGACGCCGACGGTCGTCCTGAAGACCGGGCTGCGCGACGCGAGACGGGCCGCCACCGCCAGGGAGCCGTCGTTGTTGAAACCCATGCGGTTGATCAGCGCGCGGTCCGCGACAAGGCGGAACAGCCGCTTCTTCGGGTTGCCGGGCTGCGGCTCACCGGTCACCGTGCCGATCTCGACGTGGTCGAAGCCCAGCATCGACATCCCGTCGATCGCGACCGCGTTCTTGTCGAAGCCCGCCGCGAGCCCGAAGGGGCCGTGCATCCGCAGCCCGAACGCCTCCGTGCGCAGTTCCTTGTGGCGCGGCGCGAGGGCGGCCGCGACGAAGGTGCGCAGCACGGGGACGCGGGCGGCGAGGCGGATCCACCGGAAGGCGAGGTGGTGTGCCTGCTCCGGGTCCATCCGCTGGAAGACCAGACGGAAGAAAATCTTGTACATCTCAGTGTCCTCACAAAGAGGGGGACACCGTTTCCGGTGTCCCCCTCGGGGCTGCTAGTCGCGGGCCGCGGTCAGGTGTTCGGCGTGTTCCTGGAGCGAACGCACTCCTACGTCGCCGTGGTTGAGGGCGTCGATGCCCTGGACGGCCGCGGCGAGGGCCTGGACCGTCGTCAGGCACGGCACGCCGCGTGCCACGGCCGCCGTGCGGATCTCGTAGCCGTCGAGCCGGCCGCCGGTGCCGTACGGGGTGTTGACGATCAGGTCGACCTCGCCGTCGTGGATCAGCTGGACGATGGTCCGCTCACCGTTCGGGCCGGTGCCCTCGGACTGCTTGCGCACGATCGTGGCGTGGATGCCGTTGCGCTTGAGGACCTCGGCGGTGCCCGAGGTGGCGAGCAGCTCGAAGCCGTGGGCGACCAGTTCACGCGCCGGGAAGATCATCGAGCGTTTGTCCCGGTTGGCCACCGAGATGAAGGCTCGTCCCTTGGTCGGCAGCGGTCCGTACGCCCCCGCCTGCGACTTGGCGTAGGCGGTGCCGAAGACGGAGTCGATGCCCATGACCTCGCCGGTGGAGCGCATCTCCGGGCCGAGGACCGTGTCCACGCCGCGTCCGTGGATGTCGCGGAAGCGCGACCACGGCATCACGGCCTCCTTCACGGAGATCGGCGCGTCGAAGGGCAGTTCACCGCCGTCGCCGTGCGCGGGCAGCAGCCCCTCGGCGCGCAGTTCGGCGATGGTCGCGCCCAGCGAGATCCGGGCGGCCGCCTTCGCCAGCGGGACCGCGGTCGCCTTCGAGGTGAAGGGGACGGTCCGGGAAGCGCGCGGGTTGGCCTCCAGGACGTAGAGGATGTCGCCCGCCATCGCGAACTGGATGTTGATCAGACCGCGCACGCCGACACCGCGCGCGATGGCCTCGGTGGAGGCGCGCAGCCGCTTGATGTCGTGCCCGCCGAGCGTGATCGGGGGCAGGGCGCAGGCCGAGTCGCCGGAGTGGATGCCGGCTTCCTCGATGTGTTCCATGACGCCGCCGAGGTAGAGCTCGGTGCCGTCGTAGAGCGCGTCGACGTCGATTTCGATCGCGTCGTCGAGGAACCGGTCCACGAGCACCGGCCGCGAGGGGCTGATCTCGGTGGACTCGGCGATGTAGGAGGACAGCCGCGTCTCGTCGTAGACGATCTCCATGCCGCGCCCGCCGAGCACGTACGAGGGCCGCACGAGGACCGGGTAGCCGATCTCGTCGGCGATCGCCTTGGCCTCGGCGAAGGTCGTCGCGGTGCCGTGCTTGGGCGCGGGCAGACCCGCCTCGGCCAGCACCCGTCCGAACGCTCCGCGGTCCTCGGCTGCGTGGATCGCCTCCGGGGAGGTGCCCACGATCGGCACACCGTTGTCCTTGAGCGCCTGGGACAGGCCGAGCGGGGTCTGGCCTCCGAGCTGGACCACGACGCCCGCGACCGGTCCGGCCTGCTGCTCGGCGTGGACGATCTCCAGCACGTCCTCGAGCGTGAGCGGCTCGAAGTAGAGGCGGTCGGAGGTGTCGTAGTCGGTGGAGACGGTCTCGGGGTTGCAGTTGACCATCACGGTCTCGTAGCCCGCGTCGCTGAGCGCGAAGGAGGCGTGGACACAGGAGTAGTCGAACTCGATGCCCTGGCCGATCCGGTTGGGTCCCGAGCCCAGGATGATGACGGCCGGCTTGGTCCGGGCGGCGACCTCGGTCTCCTCGTCGTAGGAGGAGTAGAAGTACGGCGTCTTCGCGGCGAACTCGGCGGCGCAGGTGTCGACCGTCTTGTAGACCGGGCGTACGCCCAGCGCGTGGCGCACCTCGCGAACGACGTCCTCGCGCAGTCCGCGGATCTCGGCGATCTGCTGGTCGGAGAAGCCGTGCCGCTTGGCCTCGGCGAGCAGTCCGGCGTCCAGGCGCTCGGCCCCGGCCAGCTCGTCCGCGATCTCCTTGATCAGGAAAAGCTGGTCCACGAACCACGGGTCGATCTTCGTGAACTCGAAGACCTCCTCGGGCGTGGCGCCCGCGCGGATGGCCTGCATGACGGTGTTGACACGGCCGTCGGTCGGGCGCACCGCCTCTTCGAGCAGGGTGGACTTGTCGCCCGGCTCGCCGACGAAGGTGAACTGGCTGCCCTTCTTCTCCAGCGAGCGCAGCGCCTTCTGGAACGCCTCGGTGAAGTTGCGGCCGATCGCCATGGCCTCACCGACCGACTTCATGGTCGTGGTGAGTGTGCTGTCGGCGGACGGGAACTTCTCGAACGCGAACCGCGGCGCCTTGACCACCACATAGTCGAGCGTCGGCTCGAAGGAGGCGGGGGTCTCCTGCGTGATGTCGTTCGGGATCTCATCGAGCGTGTAGCCGACGGCCAGCTTGGCCGCGATCTTAGCGATCGGGAAGCCGGTCGCCTTCGAGGCCAGGGCGGACGAGCGCGACACGCGCGGGTTCATCTCGATGACGATCACACGGCCGTCCTCGGGGTTCACCGCGAACTGGATGTTGCAGCCGCCGGTGTCGACGCCGACCTCGCGGATGACGGCGATGCCGATGTCGCGCAGCACCTGGTACTCGCGGTCGGTCAGCGTCATCGCCGGGGCGACGGTGATCGAGTCGCCGGTGTGCACGCCCATGGGGTCGAAGTTCTCGATGGAGCAGACGACCACGACGTTGTCGTGCTTGTCGCGCATCAGCTCCAGCTCGTACTCCTTCCAGCCGAGGATGGACTCCTCCAGGAGCACCTCGGTGGTCGGCGAGAGGGTCAGTCCCTGGCCCGCGATGCGGCGCAGTTCCTCCTCGTCGTGGGCGAAGCCGGATCCGGCGCCGCCCATGGTGAAGGAGGGACGGACGACGACCGGGTAGCCGCCGAGCGTCTCGACTCCGGCGAGCACGTCGTCCATGGAGTGGCAGATCACGGACCGGGCGGACTCTCCGTGCCCGGTCTTGCGGCGGACCTCCGCCACGACCTCCTTGAAGAGGTCGCGGTCCTCGCCCTTGTGGATCGCCTCCACGTTGGCGCCGATCAGCTCGACGCCGTACTTCTCCAGGACGCCGTTGCCGTGCAGGGAGATCGCCGTGTTGAGGGCCGTCTGGCCGCCCAGGGTGGGCAGCAGCGCGTCCGGCCGCTCCTTGGCGATGATCTTCTCGACGAACTCCGGGGTGATCGGCTCCACGTACGTCGCGTCGGCGATCTCGGGGTCGGTCATGATCGTGGCGGGATTGGAGTTGACCAGGACGACCCTGAGTCCCTCGGACCGAAGGACCCGGCATGCCTGGGTGCCGGAGTAGTCGAACTCGGCGGCCTGGCCGATGACGATCGGACCGGAGCCGATCACCAGGACGGACTGGATATCGGTGCGCTTAGGCACGCTGGCCCTCCATCAGGGAGACGAAGCGGTCGAACAGGTAGGCGGCGTCGTGGGGGCCCGCTGCCGCTTCGGGGTGGTACTGGACGCTGAAGGCCGGCCGGTCCAGCAGCTGGAGGCCCTCCACCACGTTGTCGTTGAGGCAGACGTGGGAGACCTCGGCGCGGCCGTAGGGGGTGTCGGACACCGTGTCGAGCGGAGCGTCGACGGCGAAGCCGTGGTTGTGCGCGGTGACCTCGACCTTGCCGGTCGTACGGTCCTGCACGGGCTGGTTGATGCCGCGGTGGCCGTACTTCAGCTTGTAGGTGCCGAAGCCGAGTGCGCGGCCCAGGATCTGGTTGCCGAAGCAGATCCCGAACAGGGGCGTCCCGCGCTCCAGGACGCCCCGCATGACGGAGACCGGGTGGTCGGCGGTGGCCGGGTCGCCCGGGCCGTTGGAGAAGAAGACACCGTCCGGGTTCACCGCGTACACGTCGTCGGCGCTCGCCGTGGCGGGCAGTACGTGCACCTCGATGCCGCGCTCGGCCATGCGGTGCGGGGTCATGCCCTTGATGCCGAGGTCGATCGCGGCGACGGTGAACTTCTTCTCACCGATCGCGGGGACCACGTACGTCCGCTCGGTGGCGACCTCGGCGGAGAGGTCCGCGCCCTTCATCTCGGGGGCCTGGCGCACCTCGGCGAGCATGGTGCCCTCGTCGGGGAGCGCGTTGCCCGAGAAGATGCCGACGCGCATGGCGCCGCCCTCGCGCAGATGGCGGGTGAGCGCCCGGGTGTCGATGCCGCTGATGCCGACGACGCCCTGGTGGCGCAGCTCCTCGTCCAGCGAGCGCTTGGCCCGCCAGTTGGAGGGCACGCGCGCGGGGTCGCGTACGACGTAACCCGCGACCCAGATCCGCTTCGACTCGGGGTCCTCGTCGTTGACGCCGGTGTTGCCGACGTGGGGGGCGGTCATCACGACGACCTGGCGGTGGTACGACGGGTCGGTGAGGGTCTCCTGGTAGCCGGTCATCCCGGTGGAGAACACGGCTTCGCCGAAGGTCACCCCCACGGCCCCGTAGGCACGGCCGCGGAAGATCCGGCCGTCCTCCAGGACGAGTACTGCGGGAACCCTGGAGGCCCCCTTGGTGGAGGTCGTCATCGTGCGCCTTCCGTTGTGTTGATCATCTGGTTCAGGGTGTCGACCCATGCGTTGTGCTCGGCCGCGCGGTCGGAGCGGAACCCGGAGTCGATCAGCTTGTCGCCCAGCTCCCAGGTGACGATCAGCAGGCCGCCCTCGGTGAGGACCTTCCCCGCGATGCCCTTGTCGAGCCGGGCCTCGCGCAGCCGCGCCGCGGGGATGAAGAAGTCGCTCGCCCCGGGGCGTACGACGTCCAGTCCGGCGTCGGTGAGCGTGAGCTCCACCCTGCTGCGGGTTCCCAGGCCGTGCGCCACGATGCGGTCCAGCCACTGCCCCGCGGTGGTGGAGCCGTGGTAGCGGCCGCTCATCGTCAGTCTCGCCTCGCCGGGCTCCGTCGGCGCGCTCGGCAGCTCGGGCAGGTCGCTCTGGAGGGTGCCTCGCCATTTCCAGCCCTCGCGCATCAGCCAGTAGACGAGCGCGACGAACAGCAGGAGTCCCACGAGCCAGCCGATACGGGCGGACCAGTCGGTCACCGGGGCCGACTTCTCTCCGGCGGCGAGTACGGCTCCGTGTGCGGCAGCCGGAAGGTTCAGAGGTGTCACGTGAGCTTCCCGTCGACGAGCGTGGCCTTGCCCCGGAGCCACGTGTGGGTGATACGGCCCGGCAGCTCACGGCCCTCGTACGGAGTGTTGCGGCTGCGCGAGGCGAAGCCCGCGGGGTCCACGGGCCCACGGTATGCCGTGTCGACGAGCGTGAGGTTGGCGGGCTCGCCTGCCGAGACGGGACGGCCGTGCCCGGTGGCGCGGCCGATCATCGCGGGCTTGACGGACATACGGTCGGCGACGCCCGCCCAGTCGAGCAGCCCGGTGTCGACCATCGTCTCCTGGACGACGGACAGCGCGGTCTCCAGGCCGACCATGCCCATGGCGGCGGCGGCCCACTCGCAGTCCTTGTCCTCGTGCGGGTGCGGGGCGTGGTCGGTGGCGACGATGTCGATCGTGCCGTCGGCGAGCGCCTCGCGCAGCGCCCTCACGTCGCGCTCGGTGCGCAACGGCGGGTTGACCTTGTAGACCGGGTTGTAGGAGCGCACCAGTTCGTCGGTGAGCAGGAGGTGGTGCGGGGTGACCTCGGCGGTCACGTCGATGCCGCGGGACTTGGCCCAGCGCACGATCTCGACGGACCCGGCGGTCGACAGATGGCAGATGTGCACCCGGGAGCCGACGTGCTCGGCGAGCAGCACGTCGCGCGCGATGACCGACTCTTCGGCGACCGCCGGCCAGCCGCCGAGGCCGAGCTCCGCGGAGACGACGCCCTCGTTCATCTGGGCGCCCTCGGTCAGCCGCGGCTCCTGCGCGTGCTGGGCGACCACTCCCCCGAACGCCTTCACGTACTCCAGGGCGCGGCGCATGATCACCGCGTCGTCCACGCACTTGCCGTCGTCGGAGAAGACCGTGACGCCCGCCGCGGACTCGTGCATGGCGCCGAGTTCGGCCAGCTTGCGGCCCTCGAGGCCCACGGTGACGGCGCCGATGGGCTGCACGTCGCAGTAGCCGTGCTCCTTGCCGAGCCGGTAGACCTGCTCGACCACACCGGCGGTGTCGGCGACCGGGAACGTGTTGGCCATGGCGAACACGGCCGTGTAGCCGCCGCTCGCGGCGGCGCGCGTACCGGTGAGGACCGTCTCGGAGTCCTCGCGTCCGGGCTCACGCAGGTGGGTGTGCAGGTCGACGAGGCCCGGCAGGAGCACCTTGCCCCCGGCCTCGACCACCTCGGCGCCCTCGGCGGACAGCCCGGTGCCCACGGCCTCGATGACCTCGCCGTCGATCAGGACGTCCTGCGGGTCGCCGCCGAGCACCCGCGCACCGCGGATCAGGATCTTGCTCATGGTTGTTACTTCTCCTCGGTGGTACGGGCGGAGCTGAGGGCGGGCTCGTTCCCGCCGAGCAGCAGGTACAGGACGGCCATGCGGATCGACACGCCGTTCTTCACCTGTTCGACGGCGGTGCAGCGGTCGGAGTCGGCGACCTCGGCGGTGATCTCCATGCCGCGGACCATAGGACCGGGGTGCATCACTATGGCGTCCTCGGGCATACGCGCCATGCGGTCGCCGTCGAGCCCGTAGCGGCGCGCGTACTCACGCTCGGTCGGGAAGAACGCGGCGTTCATGCGCTCGCGCTGGACGCGCAGCATCATCACCGCGTCGGACTTGGGCAGCGTGCTGTCGAGGTCGTAGGAGACCTCGCAGGGCCAGGAGCCGACGCCGACCGGCAGCAGGGTCGGCGGGGCGACGAGGGTGACCTCGGCGCCGAGGGTGTGCAGCAGGTCGACGTTGGAGCGGGCGACCCGGCTGTGCAGGACGTCGCCGACGATGGTGATGCGTTTGCCGGCCAGGTCGCGGCCCCGGCCGGCGTCCGGCCCGATCAGGCGGCGGCGCATGGTGAAGGCGTCGAGCAGCGCCTGGGTCGGGTGCTGGTGGGTGCCGTCCCCGGCGTTGATGACGGCGGCGTCGATCCAGCCGGAGGTGGCCAGCCGGTAGGGGGCGCCGGAGGCGCCGTGCCGGATGACGACGGCGTCGACTCCCATGGCCTCCAGGGTCTGGGCGGTGTCCTTGAGGGACTCCCCCTTGGAGACGCTGGATCCCTTCGCGGTGAAGTTGATCACGTCTGCCGACAGCCGCTTCTCGGCGGCCTCGAAGGAGATCCGGGTACGGGTGGAGTCCTCGAAGAAGAGGTTGACCACGGTGCGGCCGCGCAGGGTCGGCAGCTTCTTGATCGGCCGGTCCGCGACCCGGGCCATCTCCTCGGCGGTGTCGAGGATCAGGACGGCGTCGTCGCGGGTGAGGTCGGCGGCCGAGATGAGATGACGCTGCATCTTTCAGGCTCCGTAAGGCAGTTCAATCGGGAGGATTCGGGCATACAGGCGCGTATGCGAGCGCACTCGCGGGGCGTACGGGGATGACGTACGCCGGAGTGCTACAGCTGCGCGCCCGGGGCGGCCTGCTTCACACCGAGCAGCACGGTGTCGCGACCGTCCTCCTCGGCGAGCAGCACCTTGACCGTCTCCCGCAGCGACGTGGGGAGGTTCTTGCCGACGTAGTCGGCGCGGATCGGGAGTTCCCGGTGGCCGCGGTCGACCAGGACCGCGAGCTGCACCGCGCGGGGTCGCCCGATGTCGTTGAGGGCATCGAGGGCGGCACGGATGGTGCGGCCGGAGAAGAGCACGTCGTCGACGAGGACGACGAGGCGGCCGTCGATGCCGTCACCGGGGATCTCGGTGCGGGCCAGCGCACGCGGCGGGTGCATGCGCAGGTCGTCGCGGTACATGGTGATGTCGAGCGAGCCGACCGGGATCGTGCGGCCGGTGACCTGCTCCAGCTTGTCGGCGAGCCTTCGGGCGAGGAAGACACCCCGCGTCGGAATGCCGAGGAGGACCACGTCCTCGGCTCCTCTGGCGCGCTCGACGATCTCGTGCGCGATGCGGGTCAACACCCGCGCGATGTCAGGGCCTTCGAGGACTGGGCGGGCATCGGAATGCTGCGTGTCCATACGAAACGGACCTCCTTCTCCGCCTCACGGGACGGACCTTAAAGGACGTCGAAATTGCGCCATACACGCTACCAGGTCACCGGTCGCGCCCGTTCACCCCCCTGGCGTCATCCATCACCCGGATGGCGGCATCGGGGCCCGCCTACCACGGAAGGGTCGGTCCGGACCATTCGGCTTGACGGGAAAGAGTCACGCTGCGTAACCTCACAGTGAGTCACCAGCCGCGCGGCTGTGCCGCACGCCGACACCGTGTCCGGGGAGCTATATGTCCAGCGAATACGCCAAACAGCTCGGGGCCAAGCTCCGGGCGATCCGCACCCAGCAGGGCCTTTCCCTCCACGGTGTGGAAGAGAAGTCCCAGGGACGCTGGAAGGCGGTCGTGGTCGGTTCGTACGAGCGCGGCGACCGCGCCGTCACCGTGCAGCGTCTCGCCGAGCTGGCGGATTTCTACGGGGTCCCGGTGCAGGAGCTGCTGCCCGGCACCACGCCCGGGGGCGCCGCCGAGCCGCCGCCGAAGCTGGTCCTCGACCTGGAGCGTCTGGCCAACGTGCCGGCGGAGAAGGCAGGCCCTCTCCAGCGGTACGCGGCGACGATCCAGTCCCAGCGCGGCGACTACAACGGCAAGGTGCTGTCGATCCGCCAGGACGACCTGCGCACGCTCGCGGTCATCTACGACCAGTCGCCCTCGGTCCTGACCGAGCAGCTGATCAGCTGGGGCGTGCTGGACGCCGACGCGCGTCGTGCCGTAGCCCACGAGGAGAGCTGACCGCTCCGCCTTGCAGAAACGTGCCGCCGGGGTGGCCGGGACCGTGTGGTCCGGGCCACCCCGGCGGCGTTGTGAGGGGCCCTGGAGGGTCTCGGACCGCCTCGGGCAGGGGTTTGGTCCAGAGGTGTCGCAGCAGGTCTCAGACGGGCCCGGGGAAAGCGCCGGAGGGGCCCGCAGCGTGGTGCTGTGGGCCCCTCCGGCGCATTCCGTGGGCTGTCTTGCCTTGTCGGAGCCTCTCAGGCCTCGTCGCGGCGCAGGGACGGCTTGAGGTCCTTGAGCCGGCCGAGCAGACCGTTGACGAACGAGGGCGACTCGTCCGTGGAGAACTCCTTGGCGAGCTGCACCATCTCGTCCAGCACCACGGCGTCGGGAGTCTCGTCGACCCAGATCAGCTCGTAGGCGCCGAGGCGCAGGATGTTGCGGTCGACCACCGGCATCCGGTCGAGCGTCCAGTCGACCGCGTACTGCCCGATCAGCTCGTCGATGCGCCGCGCGTGTTCCGCGTAGCCCTCGACCAGCTGCATCGTGTACTCGCTCACCGGTGGCTGCCGGGTGTCGCTCCGCGAGTGCCGGATCCAGTCACCGAGGACCGTGAGGACGTCTGCCCCGCGCTGGTCCCCCTCGAACAGGATCTGGAAGGCGCGCTTGCGGGCCGTGTTACGGGCAGCCACGGTTAGCTGTTCACCCGGCCGAGGTAGTCGCTGGTACGGGTGTCGACCTTGATCTTCTCACCGGTGGTGATGAAGAGCGGGACCTGGATCTGGTGGCCGGTCTCCAGCGTGGCGGGCTTGGTGCCGCCGGTGGAGCGGTCGCCCTGGACGCCCGGCTCGGTCTCGGCGATGACCAGCTCGACGGCGGCGGGAAGCTCGACGAAGAGCACCTCGCCCTCGTGCTGGGCGACGACGGCGGTGAAGCCCTCGATGAGGAAGTTCGCGGAGTCACCGACGGCCTTCGGGTCGATGTGCAGCTGGTCGTACGTCTCCATGTCCATGAAGACGAAGTAGTCGCCGTCCTTGTACGAGAACTGCATGTCGCGCTTGTCGACGGTGGCCGTTTCGACCTTGACACCGGCGTTGAACGTCTTGTCGACGACCTTGCCGGAGAGCACGTTCTTGAGCTTGGTGCGCACGAAGGCCGGGCCCTTGCCGGGCTTGACGTGCTGGAACTCGACGACGGACCAGAGCTGGCCGCCTTCGAGCTTGAGCACCATGCCGTTCTTGAGGTCGTTCGTGGAAGCCACGGTTGCGGAATCTCCTGGACTGACGTACGACCACGGGGCACGCGCCGAGCGGCGCCGGGGAAGGACGGGTGCGTGCCTGTACTTCCCTGGGATCGCCTAGAGCGCGAGCAGCTCCTTGGTCGTGATGGTGAGTAGCTCGGGTCCGCCGTCCGCCTCGGGGCGCACGACGAGCGTGTCATCGATCCGGACACCGCCCCGGCCGGGGAGGTGGACCCCCGGTTCGACGGTGACCGGCACGCAGGCGTCCAGTTTACCCATGGCGGCGGGGGCCAACTGCGGGTCCTCGTCGATTTCGAGCCCCACGCCGTGACCGGTGAGGGGTGCGAGGCCTCCGCCGTACCCTGCCGAGTCCAGCACATGGCGGGCGGCGCGGTCCACGTCCCGGTACGCGGCACCGGGCATCAGCGCCTGCCGTCCGGCGCGCTGAGCGGCGAAGACAAGATCGTACAGCTCGATCTGCCAGTCGGCGGGAGAGGTGCCGATGACGAACGTCCGGCCGATCTCACAGCGGTAGCCACGGTAGGTGGCCCCCAGGCAGACGGAGAGAAAGTCGCCCTCCTCCACCCTCCGGTCGGTGGGTCGGTGACCGCGGCGGCCGGAATTGGGGCCGGTGGCCACGGAGGTGATGAAGGCGGGACCGTCGGCACCGTGGTCGACGAGGCGGCGCTCCAGCTCGAGGGCGAGATGGCGTTCGGTACGGCCCACGAGGATCGATTCGAGCAGCTCGCTCAGGGCCTGGTCGACGATCTCCGCGCCGATCCGCAGGAGGGCGATCTCCTCCTCGTCCTTGACGACCCTCAGCTGCTCGACCGCGCTGCCGAGGTCCGAGAGCCGCAGGCGGGGGGCGACGGACTGGAGCGCGCGGTGGCGGGCCACCGTGAGGTGGTGCTCCTCGACGGCGAGGGAGTCCGCACCCTGCCCGGCGGCCAGATCGGCCGCCGCGACGGCGGTGTCGCCGGCGGGGACCGGAAGCGCGTGCAGCCGCAGTGCCTCGTCCGGGCGGCCGTCCGCGAGCTCGTCGTCCGGGGGGCCCGCGCACACCAGGACGTCCTGGTCGATGCCCAGCAGCAGCACCGCGCCCTTGGGCGCGGCTCCCGCGAGATAGCGGACGTTGGCGGGGAGGGAGATCAGCGCGGATGCGCTGCCGCTCGCGTTGCAGCGATCCCTCAGTCGCTCACGGCGGGCCGCGTACACCTCTGACATGAGCCGAGCCTACGAGTGTCCGGCGGATGTCGCTGGTTCAGAGGGCCGGACGGGCGTCCGGGGATTTGTGGCGCGCGGCGGCTGGGTGGGGGGCCGCTTCGTGCGGGGTGTGTGCCGGTCGTCGGGCGCGGGTGCGTCGTGGGTTTTTGCGCAGTTCCCCGCGCCCCTAGCGGGCCGTGCCGGTGCGTCGTCGGGCGCGGGTGCGTCGTGGGATTTTGCGCAGTTCCCCGCGCCCCCAGCGGGCCGTGCCCGTGCGTCGTCGGGCGCGGGTGCGTCGTGGGATTTTGCGCAGTTCCCCGCGCCCCTAGCGGGCCGTGCCCGTGCATCGTCCGCCGCGCGTGCGTCGTGGGGATTTGCGCAGTTCCCCGCGCCCCTGTCTGTCTGTGCCGGGGGTGTCGGAGCTTTTCGGTTACCAGGTCAGGGGGGTTGCCAAGGCGTGGGACAGGGCCTTGTCCAGGGCTTGGGCTGTGGTGGGTATGTCCAGCTGTGAGTTGTCGATGATCGGCAGGCCCGAGCCGTACCAGCCGGCCATGCGGCCGTGGATACGGGCTACCTCCTCGTCGGTGAGGCGGCGGTTGCCGGTGCGTTCCGCGTTGCGCTCCAGGACGACCTCCAGGCCGGGGAGGAGCACGACCGGCAGCAGGCCTGGGCCCACATGGCGCTTCCAGCCGCCGAGGCCGACGACCGGGCGGTCCGGGAAGACCGCGTCGTCCAGGATGCACGAGATGCCGTTGGCCAGGAAGTTGCGGGCGGCGAAGCCGCAGGTGCGACGGGCGAGACGGTACTGCGCCTCCGAGTTGTCGTTCCAGCCCGACTGCGGATCGGCGAAGCCCGAACGCACCCATTCGCGCACGTCGTCCAGGCTGATGTGGGCCGTGGGGACCCGGCGGTGGTCGGCCCAGTACTTGGCCACGCTGGTCTTGCCCGCGCCTGCCGGGCCGATGAGCAGCACGGCGAGTGTGGCGGACGAGGGGTCGGGCGTGCCCGGGGCGGGCGGGGCACTGGGCATGCCGACCGGACCGCCGGGTGGCAGGAGGACATGACCTGTGCTCTCAGCCGCCGGTGGCATGGGCGGGTGGGGCGGCGGGACCTGGGGGTGCGGTACGCCGGGGGGTACCGGGTGGTGTGCGGCCGACCAGGGGCTCGCCGGTCCATGCCCCGGCTGATGGGGCGGCGGCAGCGGTCCTCCCACTGCGTGCTGCATCCGGTGCCACTCCGTCTCGTCTGTCTGTGCTCGAGGCGCCTGGTGCCGCGACCGTGTCGTGTCTCCCGAACGGTACCGTCCCCGGCCGCCGTTGTGTGAACGGCCGGGGACGGCCTCAAGTGCCCGGAAGGCGGGGCTACTCGCCCACTTCTCCGTACGCGGCGAGCAGAACCGCCGGATCGGGACCTTCCAGCACGGTGGGCTTGGCCAGGCCGTCCAGGACGATGAAGCGCAGCAGGTCGCCGCGGGACTTCTTGTCGACCCGCATCGCCTCCAGAAGCTTGGGCCACTGGTCGTAGCGGTAGTGCAGCGGAAGGCCCACGGATTCCAGGACCGTGCGGTGGCGGTCGGCGGTGGCGTCGTCCAGGCGGCCCGCCAGGCGGCCGAGTTCGGCGGCGAAGTGCATACCGACGGCGACGGCGGCGCCGTGCCGCCACTTGTACCGCTCGTTCTTCTCGATCGCGTGGCCGAGCGTGTGACCGTAGTTGAGGATCTCGCGCAGGCCCGACTCCTTCAGGTCCGACGAGACCACCTCGGCCTTGACCTTGATGGAGCGTTCGATCAGCTCGGCGGTGTGCGGTCCGGCCGGAGTCCGGGCCGCCTGCGGGTCCTCCTCGATCAGGTCCAGGATCACCGGGTCGGCGATGAACCCGGCCTTGATCACCTCTGCGAGCCCGGAGACGTAGTCGTTGACCGGCAGGGAGTCCAGCGCGGCGAGGTCGCACAGCACGCCTACGGGCGGGTGGAATGCCCCCACCAGGTTCTTGCCCTCGGCGGTGTTGATACCGGTCTTGCCGCCGACCGCGGCGTCCACCATGGCGAGCACGGTGGTCGGGATCGCGATCCAGCGCACCCCGCGCAGCCAGGTCGCGGCCACGAACCCGGCCAGATCGGTGGTCGCGCCGCCGCCGACACCGACGAGGACGTCGGTGCGCGTGAAGCCGGACTGGCCGAGCGCCTTCCAGCAGTAGGCGGCGACCTCGGCGGTCTTGGCCTCCTCGGCGTTCGGCACCTGGATGGCGATGGCCTCGTAGCCCTGCTCGGCCAGGTCGGCGCGCAGCGCGTCACCGGTCTCCGCGAGCGCCTCGGGATGGATGACCGCGACCCGCTTGGCCTTGTCCCCGATCAGCCCGGCCAGTTCGCCGAGCAGCCGACGGCCGATCAGGACCTCGTACGGGTCGCTGCCCGCGCTGCCGCCGACCTGGATCCGGGTCACTGCCTCGCTCATGCTTCCTTCAACTCCAGTGCGTCCAGTGCGGCTTGGCCGACCTCGTCGGGGCTCCGGCCGTCCGTCGCCACGACGGCCGTCGCGACCTCCTCGTACAGATGGCGCCGGGCTTCCATCAGCTCGCGCCACTGCCGGCGCGGGTTGACCGCGAGCAGCGGGCGTGCGGCGCCCAGACCGGTCCGCTTGACCGCTTCCTCCACGTCCATCGACAGATAGACGACGCGCTGCCCGGCGAGCAGGGCGCGGGTCTCCCCGTCGAGGATCGCGCCGCCGCCGAGGGCGAGGACGCCCTGGTGCTCGGCGAGGGCCCGGTGCACCGCCTCCTTCTCCAGGGCGCGGAAGACCGGCTCCCCGTCCTCCACGAAGATGTCGGCGATGGAGCGGCCCTGGTCGGCCACGATGTCCTCGTCGGTGTCCCGGTATTCCACTCCGAGCCGGTCGGCCAGCAGTTGCCCGACGGTGGACTTGCCCACGCCCATCGGGCCCACCAGGACCACCAGCGGCCCGCTCATCGGATCGCCAGGTTCTCGAGGTAGGAGCGCACGTTGCGGCGGGTCTCGGGCACGCTGTCGCCGCCGAACTTCTCCGCCACGGCGTCCGCGAGGACCAGGGCCACCATCGCCTCGGCCACGATGCCGGCCGCCGGGACCGCGCACACGTCCGACCGCTGGTGGTGCGCCTGGGTCGTCTCGCCGGTGGACACGTCGACCGTCTGCAGCGCCCGCGGCACGGTGGCGATCGGCTTCATCGCCGCCCGCACGCGCAGCAGCTCGCCCGTCGACAGACCGCCCTCCGTGCCGCCCGAGCGGCCGGAGGCGCGCCGGATGCCTTCATCGGTGCTGACGATCTCGTCGTGCGCCCTGGAGCCCGGCACGCGCGCCAGTTCGAAGCCGTCGCCGACCTCGACGCCTTTGATCGCCTGGATGCCCATCAGCGCGGCCGCAAGCCGGGCGTCCAGCCGCCGGTCCCAGTGCACATGCGATCCGAGGCCCACCGGAACGCCGTACGCCAGGACCTCGACCACGCCGCCCAGGGTGTCGCCGTCCTTGTGCGCCTGGTCGATCTCCGCGACCATCGCCTTCGACGCGTCCGCGTCCAGGCACCGCACCGGGTCCGCGTCCAGCCGCTCCACGTCGTCGGGGGTGGGGTAGACGCCGTACGGCGCCTTCGCCGACGCCAGCTCCACCACGTGCGAGACGATCTCGATGCCCGCGGTCTCCTTCAGGTACGACCGCGCCACCGCGCCCAGCGCCACCCGCGCCGCCGTCTCCCGGGCCGATGCGCGCTCCAGGATCGGCCGCGCCTCGTCGAACCCGTACTTCTGCATCCCCGCCAGGTCGGCGTGGCCCGGCCGGGGCCGGGTGAGCGGTGCGTTACGGGCGAGCCCGGCGAGGGTCTCCTCGTCCACCGGGTCGGCCGACATGACCTGCTCCCACTTCGGCCACTCGGTGTTGCCCACCATGACCGCCACCGGCGAGCCGAGCGTCAGACCGTGCCGGACGCCTCCGAGGAAGGTGACCTCGTCCCGCTCGAACTTCATCCGCGCACCGCGCCCATAACCCAGCCGCCGCCGCGCCAGGTGGTCCGCCACCATCTCAGTGGTGATGGGCACGCCGGCGGGAAGGCCCTCCAGCGTCGCGACAAGTGCGGGACCGTGGGACTCCCCCGCGGTCAGCCAGCGCAACCTGCTCAACGGTGCTCCTCACTGCTTCGCGCTCTGGTACTGCCCTGCGTACGCGTGTCCTCGCGTACGGCGACGGCGCGACCAGTGCGCGGTCCCGGCCCGCCACCTCAGATCCTCCCACGTCCCGCGGGCGCAGCCGGTCGCCGGTCCATAAGACGGACGCGGACAGGGCTGCGCCGGGCCGCCGGAGTTCAGTTCCCGCGGGCCGCCAGGGCGTGCTCCCCCGCCTTGCGCATCGCGTCCAGCGGGGCCGGGCCGATGCCCGTCATCCGCTCGACCTGGAGCACGGCCTGGTGCACCAGCAGGTCGAGGCCGCCGACGACGGCGCCGCCGTACATCGACCAGCGAGCGGCCAGCGGGGTGGGCCAGGGGTCGTACAGCACGTCGAAGAGGGTCGCGGGGCTCTCGGGGACCACGGCGGCCAGTACGTCCGTCGTCCCGGCCGGTGTGGTGGCCACGACGAGGGGGGCGCGCAGCGCGCGCTCGGCGTCCGACCAGTCGGCGGTGCGGACGTCCACGTCGAGCCGTTCGCCCCACTGCCGCATCTCGGCGGCCCGCGCCTCGCTGCGGACGTAGGCGACGACCTCCCCGGTGCAGATCCGGGCGAGTGCCGCCAGCGCCGAGGACGCGGTGGCGCCCGCGCCGAGGATCGCGGCGGAGTCGATCTGCTCGATGCCGCGCTCGCGCAGCGCGGCGACCATCCCGGGGATGTCGGTGTTGTCCCCCAGGCGTCTGCCGTCCTCGGTGAACACGACGGTGTTCACGGCCTCCACCGAGGCGGCGGTGTCGCTGACCGAGTCGAGCAGCGGGATGACGGCCCGCTTGAGCGGCATGGTCAGCGACAGCCCGGCCCATTCGGGCCCGAGCCGCTCCACGAAGGCGGGCAGCGCCTCCTCGTCGACCTCGAAGCTGTCGTACGACCAGTGCTTCAGCCCCAGCGCGTCATACGCGGCGCGGTGCAGCACCGGGGAGAGGGAGTGCCCGATCGGGGAGCCGAGGACGGCGGCCCGGCGCTTGCTGACGGTGCCCGTCATTGACCCTTCTTCTGCTCTTCGAGGTACTTCTCCCGGTTGCGGTTCTGTTCCGCGTTGGTCTCCGCGAAGAGCGTCTCGTTCTCGTTGATCGAGACGAAGTAGTACCAGTTCCCCTTGGCGGGATCGAGCGCCGCCTTGATCGCGACCTCACCGGGGTTGTCGATCGGTCCGGGCGGCAGGCCCTGTATGCGGTAGGTGTTGTACGGGTCGTCGATCTGCCGCAGCGCGTTGACGGAACCCGTGTCGAGCTTGGACTGGCCGCGCAGGTAGTTGACCGTCGAGTCGAAGTCGAGCCGTCCGTTGGTCTCGGTGTTGTTCGGCTTGAGCCGGTTGTACACGACGGTGGCGACCTTCTCGAAGTCGTGCTTGTACTTGCCCTCGGCCTGGACGAGGCTCGCCACGGTCAGGACCTGGAGCGGATTCTGCAGGTTGAGGCTCTGTGCCTTGGCCTGGATGCCGTATTCCGCGTACTTCTGCTTGGACATGTCGACCATCTGCTTGAGGACGGTCTCGGGCTTCATGCCCTTGGCGACCGCATAGCTGGACGGGTAGAGGAACCCTTCCAGCGGGTCCTTGATGTCCTTGCCGGTGTCTGCCCAATCGGGCAGGCCGAAGGACTTCCAGTCCTTCTGGGCGATGGTCTTGGTGGTGCCCGCCTTGAGCTTCAGACGGTCGTCGATCGCCGAGTAGATTCTGGTGTTGCGCCACCCCTCCGCGATGATCAGGTTGTCCTTGCTCGCCGGGCTGAGCATCAGCTCGACGGCGGACGCCGCGGACATCTGCTTGTGCAGCGTGTAGGTGCCCGCCTGGAGGGCCTTGCCCTTCGGGTTCTGCTCCTGCGCGGACACGAACGCGCGGACGCTCTTGACGACACCGGCCTGCTCCAGCATCTGCCCGATGACGGAACCGGTGGCACCCTTCGGGATGGTGACGGTGACCTGCTCGCTGTTCCCCGAACCCGCGTAGTCGGGGGCCGGGCCGAAACGATTTTCGTAATACTGGTAGCCGAAATATCCGGCTCCGCCGATGCCGCCGACCATGACCAGGGCGACCACCAGGCAGGCGCATCCGTTGCGGCGCTTCTTGCCCTTGCCCCCACGGCCCCGCCGTTCGCCGTCGCCGCCCTCGAACTCGTCGTCGGCGTCATCGCCGCCCTCGCCCGCGAAGAAGGCATGCTCGCCCTGGTCGGGGCCGGGATCCCAGTCGGTCTCCGGCTCGGGCTCGGCACGGCGCCGGGTCGGCGGCTCGGTCTGTGGATACGCCTCGGGCGCCGGGTAGAGATCGGGCCTCTCACCGCCGTACGTGCCGCCCTGTGCTCCGTACGGGTCCGGCGGGCCCCCGGGGTAGCGCATCTGGCCCTGCGGCCCGCTGCCCCAGCCCGCGTCGCCGTACCCCTGCTGCGGCTGCTGTTGCCCGGGGTACTGCTGGCCGCCTTGCGGGTACTGCTGGCCGCCCTGCGGGTACTGCTGGCCGCCCTGCGGGTACTGCTGGGCACCTTGCGGGTACTGCCGGCCGTTCTGGGGCTGCCCCTGCGGGTACTGCGGGCCCTGGCCCGGATACTGCTGGACGCCCTGGTGGTTCTGGCCGTAGTGGTTCTGGTCGTACGCGCCCTGCTGAGCGTGCTCGCCGCCCCAGCCGCCGTAGTGCTGCTGCTGCGGCTGCTGGGGGTAGTGCTGCGGCTGCGCACCGTGAGGTGACTGGGCCGCCCCGGGCTGCTGACCTCTCCATCCGACGTCCCCGTACAACGGGTCCTCCGGATGCCACGGTTCGGAGCCTTGGCCCCGGCCATACTCAGTCATCGATCCCCTAGAGCCGCGAGGCGGCGAATGCCGGCGTCGGTGGCCCGGCCTGCGTTCCGCCTCTTTTGCTGTGCGTCAGCTGTTCGAAACAGCGATCGCACCGCGCGGAACGTTACCGTATCGCGATCAGATGACCACTTCGACGCCCTCGCCGGGAGATTTCCCTGACACTCGCTCGGATTCCAGCGCCTGCTGAAGGATCACAACGGCCGCGGCCTGGTCGATCACCGAGCGGCCCTTCTTGGATTTCACGCCCGAGGCGCGCAGTCCCTGGCTGGCCGTCACCGTGGTCATCCGCTCGTCCACGAGCCTGACCGGAACGGGCGCGATCGAACGGGCGAGCTCCTGGGCGAAGCCGCGGACCTTGACCGCGGCGGGGCCCTCGCCCCCCTTGAGGGAGCGAGGGAGCCCGACGACGACCTCGATCGGCTCGTACTCCTCGACGAGCTGCTTCAGCCTGCGCTGGGCCGCCGGGACGTCCCGTCCCGGGACCGTCTCCACCGGAGTGGCGAGGATCCCGTCGGGGTCGCACGAGGCGACCCCGATCCGGGCGTCACCGACGTCGATCGCGAGCCGGCGTCCTCTTCTCATGCTCCTGGCCTCACGCTCGTGGCCTCATGTTCGTGAGCTTTCTCATGCTCCGGGCCGGTTCCTACTTGGCGGTATCGGCGATCAGGCGTTCGACGGCCTCGACGGCCTCGCCGATGGCGCCCGGGTTCTGGCCGCCGCCCTGGGCGACGTCCGGCTTGCCGCCACCGCCGCCGCCGAGGGTCTTGGCCGCCGTGCGCACCAGGTCTCCGGCCTTGAGTCCGCGCTCGCGGGCGGCCTCGTTGGTGGCGATGACCGTCAGCGGCTTGCCGTTGTTGACCGTGAACAGGGCCACCACGGCGGCCCGGCCACCCTGGATACGACCCCGCACATCGAGGACCAGCTTGCGTAGGTCGTCCGGCGTGGTGCCGTCCGGAACCCGGCCCGTGACCACGGCCACACCCTGGACGTCCTTGGCGGACCCGGCCAGACCCGCGGCGGCCTGGAGCACCTTCTCCGCGCGGAACCGCTCGATCTCCTTCTCGGCGTCCTTCAGCTTGCCGAGCATCGAGGAGACCCTCTCCGGCAGCTCCTCCGGACGGCCCTTCAGCAGCTCGGTCAGCTGGTTGACCACCGTGTGCTCGCGGGCCAGGAAGTTGTAGGCGTCCACACCGACCAGGGCCTCGATACGACGGACACCGGAGCCGATGGAGGACTCGCCGAGCAGCTTCACCAGGCCCAGCTGGGCGGTGTTGTGCACATGTGTGCCGCCGCACAGCTCCTTGGAGAAGTCGCCGATGGTCACGACACGGACCCGCTCACCGTACTTCTCACCGAACTCGGCGATGGCGCCCTGCTTCTTCGCCTCGTCGATCCCCATGACCTCGGCCCGCACGTCCAGGTCCCGGGCGAGCACCTCGTTGATCTTCTGCTCGACGTCCGTCATCACCGCCGTCGGCACGGCGGACGGGGAGCCGAAGTCGAAGCGGAACCGGCCCGGCTGGTTCTCCGAACCGGCCTGGGCGGCCGTCGGGCCGAGCGCGTCACGCAGGGACTGGTGCGTCAGGTGCGTGGCCGAGTGGGCACGGGCGATGGCCTTGCGGCGCCCGGCGTCGATCGTGGCGTGGGCCTTGGCGCCGACGGTCACCTCGCCCACCTGGACGACACCCTTGTGGACGTACACGCCCGGAACCGGCTTCTGGCAGTCGCGGATCTCGATCACCGCACCGGAGTCGGCCTTGATCCGGCCCGTGTCGCCGATCTGGCCGCCGCCCTCGGCATAGAACGGGGTACGGTCCAGGACGATCTCGACCTCATCGCCCTCCGTGGCGGCCGGGGAGGAGACACCGTCCACGAGGAGACCGACGATCGTCGACTCGCCCTCCGTGTCCGTGTAGCCGATGAAGTCGGTCTCGCCGGCGGCGTCGGCGATCTCGCGGTAGGCGCCCATGTCGGCGTGGCCGGTCTTCTTGGCCTGGGCATCGGCCTTGGCGCGCTCCCGCTGCTCCTTCATCAGGCGGCGGAAGCCGTCCTCGTCCACGCTCAGGCCCTGCTCGGCGGCCATCTCCAGCGTGAGATCGATCGGGAAGCCCCATGTGTCGTGGAGCAGGAACGCCTTGTCGCCCGACAGGACGGTCCGGCCGGCGGCCTTGGTCTCCGTCACGGCCGTGTCGAGGATGTTCGTGCCGCCCTTGAGGGCCTTGAGGAACGCGGCCTCCTCGGCGAGGGCGACCGTCTCGATGCGCCCCCGGTCGGTGACCAGCTCGGAGTACTGCCGGCCCATCGTCTCGATGACGACGTTGAGCAGGTCGGCCACGACCGGGCCGGTGGCGCCCAGGATCCGCATGTTGCGGATGGCGCGGCGCATGATGCGGCGCAGGACGTATCCGCGGCCCTCGTTGCCCGGGGTGACACCGTCGCCGATGAGCATGGTCGAGGTCCGCATGTGGTCGGCGACGACGCGGAGCGCGACGTCCGAGTCGTGCTTGTCGCCGTAGCGGACGCCGGTCAGCTCGGTGGCCTTGTCGATGACGACGCGCAGGGTGTCCGTCTCGTACATGTTCTGCACGCCCTGCAGAATCATGGCGAGGCGCTCCAGGCCGAGGCCCGTGTCGATGTTCTTGCTCGGCAGGTCGCCGAGGATCTCGAAGTCCTCCTTGCCGATGCCCTCGCCGCGCTCGTACTGCATGAAGACCAGGTTCCAGATCTCCACGTACCGCTCGTCGTTGACGGCCGGGCCGCCCTCGACGCCGAACTCAGGACCACGGTCATAGTTGATCTCGGAGCACGGGCCGCACGGACCGGGCACGCCCATGGACCAGAAGTTGTCCTTCTTGCCCAGACGCTGGATGCGCTCGGCGGGGACGCCGATGACGTCCTTCCAGATCTGCTCGGCCTCGTCGTCGTCCTGGTAGACGGTGATCCACAGCTTCTCCGGCTCAAGGCCGTAACCGCCCTTGTCCTGGGACGTGGTGAGCAGCTCCCAGGCCAGCTTGATGGCGCCTTCCTTGAAGTAGTCACCGAAGGAGAAGTTGCCGCACATCTGGAAGAAGGTGCCGTGCCGCGTGGTCTTGCCGACCTCTTCGATGTCCGGCGTACGGACGCACTTCTGGACCGAAGTGGCGCGCGGCGCGGGCGGCTTGGCCTCACCCAGGAAGTAGGGCTTGAAGGGCACCATTCCCGCCGGGACGAGCAGCAGAGTCGGGTCGTCCGCGATGAGCGACGCCGAGGGCACGACCTTGTGGCCACGCTCCTCGAAGAAGCTCAGCCAGCGACGGCGGATTTCAGCCGACTCCATCAGTGGTCCTCATTCCGGTTGTACGAGTACGTCGAGCTGTCGATGTGCTTCGGGCTGTTGCGGTTCTCGATGGCGGCGTGGCGCCGGGGTGCGGGGATCTCGCGGTCGTCGACGGGCGCGTTCAGGCCGAGCGCGTCGTCGAGTTCCGCCTCCCGCTGGGCCATGCCGGCGCGGACGTCGGACGCGAAGTCCAGCGCCCGGTCCTTCATCCGGTGCCCCGCGTCGAGTGCCTTGTTCGCCGCCTGCACGGCGAGGTTCTCGGGGGTCAGCTGCCTCAGTTTGCGGTTGACCTTGGTGGTGGCCCACACACCGGCGGCCACGCCCGTGGTGAACCAGAACGTACGGCGGAACATCTCTCGGTCAGTCTCTCTCTTCCCGGGTGTTCCGCGTCCTCCGTCGCGGGGACGGGACGGTGCGGCCCACGATGACGGTACGCCGGGGCGCCTTGGCGGGCGTGCTGTCGCGGCGGCCGGCGATCGCCCGGCGCACTCCGTAGCCGAACGCCGCGACCTTGACCAGGGGGCCGCCGAAGGTGGAGGCGACGGTGGTCGACAGCGCCGACGCGTTCGACGTCACTTCCTGGACGTCGGAGGCGATGGCGTCGACCCGGTCGATCTGGGTCTGCGCGGAACGCACCGCGGTGGAGGCGTCCGCCAGCAGGGGGACGGCCTGGTCGGTCACTTCCGCCACCAGCTTGGTCGTCGCCTTGAGCGTCTGGGCCAGCCTCACCAGCGCGAGAGCGAGGAAGGAGACCAGGATCGCCCAGAAGACGGCCACGAGAATCCCGGCAACCTCTCCACCGGACACCGTGCGCACCCGCTCCCTGGAACGTGTCTGAACATCAGAACGCCCTGAACACCAGAGCGTGTCTGAACATCGAAAAGTCGTCTCCCGAGCCTATCGCGCCACAGGGGCCGGTCCGTACCCGAATAACCGGCCTGAGACCGGGAAATGCGTCAGCCCGCCGGCTCGCCGCCCGGAAGGGCGGGGAGACGGCGGGCTGAGGCGTGGGAAGTCCCGTGTCCGCTGGGAAAGTGATCAGCGGGCGTAGTACTCGACGACGAGCTGCTCGTCGCAGATGACCGGGATCTCCTTGCGGTTCGGCTCACGGTCCAGGCGGAACGCCAGGGCCTTGAGGTTCACCTGGAGGTAGCGCGGGGTCTCACCCTCGGGGGCGAAGCCACCCTCGCGGGCGACCTGGAAGAGGGTCTTCTCGCGGCTGCGCTCGCGGACCATCACGACGTCGTCGGGACGGACGCGGAACGACGGCTTGTCGACCTTCTGGCCGTTGACCTCGATGTGACCGTGAACGACCATCTGGCGGGCCTGGTAGATCGTGCGGGCGATGCCCGAACGCAGGACCAGGGCGTCGAGACGGCGCTCCAGCTCGATGATCAGGGCCTCACCGGTCTTGCCCTGGACCTTGGAGGCACGCTCGTAGGCGCGGACGAGCTGGCGCTCGGACACGTCGTACTGCGCGCGCAGACGCTGCTTCTCGAGCAGACGGACCTTGTAGTCCGAGTTCTGCTTGCGGCCACGGCCGTGCTCACCCGGCGGGTAGGGGCGGGCCTCGAAGTACTTGACGGCCTTCGGGGTCAGCGCGATACCGAGGGCACGCGACTTCTTGACCTTGGGGCGGGACTGGTTCGCCATGAACCAAACACCTCATGTTTCTGATGCGAATACGGCTTCACCAGGGTTAGGGGAGGTCGCATCCGCAGCCGGGGAAACCCTGCGGGTCCGCGTGGGACCTGCCGGGCAGCCGCTCCCTGGTCTGGGCACATACGTGCAGCACGCGAGTGGCCCACCGACCCGTACCCCGGCGCCGCCGGGGAGGTGGTGGGCTGCCCGCGACACCGTTCGACGGTGCGCGACGCTCCTGGATCCCCGTGCCGCGAGCGGCGGCGGGGTTCCGGCTGGTTGTCCCGTTCTGGTGGTGCCGGCCGGGGCCGGACACGGGACTCAGCGCTTCGAGGAAGTCTACAGGGTGGCTACGACTGCCTCCGACCGAGGTGCTTGCGGGTCCATTCCACGGCGTCCGCGTACCGCGCCTCCGCGCCGTGCCGGGTCGGTGTGTAGTACTCGCGGTCCCCCAGCGCGTCCGGGGCGTACTGCTGGGCGGCGATGCCCTCGGGCAGATCGTGCGGGTACACATACCCCTGTGCGTGGCCGAGCTTGGCGGCGCCCTTGTAGTGCCCGTCGCGCAGATGCGGGGGCACAGGTCCCGCGAGCCCCTTGCGGACGTCCTCCATGGCCGCGCCGATCGCCGTCGTCGCCGCGTTGGACTTGGGGGCCAGGGCCAGGGCGATGGTGGCGTGGCTGAGGGTGAGGGCGGCCTCGGGGAAACCGATCATCGCGACGGCCTGGGCGGCGGCGACGGCTGTCGGCAGCGCGTGCGGATCGGCGAGACCGATGTCCTCGCTCGCGGAGATCATCAGACGGCGCGCGATGAAGCGGGGGTCCTCCCCCGCCTCGATCATCCGGGCCAGGTAGTGCAGGGCCGCGTCGACATCGGAGCCGCGGATGGACTTGATCAGTGCGCTCGCCACGTCGTAGTGCTGGTCGCCGTCCCGGTCGTACTTCACCGCGGCGCGGTCGACCGTCTCCTCCAGGGTGGCGAGAGAGATCTCCGTCTCGTCCTTGTCGAGCGCGGCTCCGGCCGCGGCCTCCAGGGCGGTGAGGGCGCGGCGGGCGTCACCGCCGGCGATCCTCAGCAGATGGTCCTCGGCGTCCTCGGGAAGGGTGACGGCGCCGCCGAGGCCGCGCTCGCCGGTCAGGGCCCGGCGCAGCAGTCCGCGCACGTCCTCGTCCGTGAGCGGTTCGAGGGTGAGCAGCAGGGAGCGGGAGAGCAGCGGGGAGATCACCGAGAAGTACGGGTTCTCGGTGGTCGCGGCGATCAGGGTCACCCAGCGGTTCTCGACGGCCGGGAGCAGGGAGTCCTGCTGGGCCTTGCTGAAGCGGTGGATCTCGTCCAGGAAGAGGACGGTCTCCTTGCCGTAGCCCCCGGTGGCGCGGCGGGCACCGTCGATGACAGCGCGGACCTCCTTCACCCCCGCGGTGATCGCCGACAGCTCCACGAACCGCTTGTCGGTGGCCTTCGAGACGACGTACGCCAGCGTGGTCTTGCCGGTGCCGGGCGGGCCCCAGAGGATCACCGAGGAGGGACCGGCGGGGCCGCCGTGGCCCTCGCCGACCAGTCTGCGCAGCGGAGAGCCCGGCTTGAGCAGGTGCTGCTGGCCCACCACCTCGTCGAGGGTGCGCGGGCGCATGCGAACGGCCAGGGGGCTGCCGGTCGGGTCCTTCTCCTGGCGTTCCTCTGCGGCGGCGGTGAACAGGTCGGGCTCCACGCTGAAACCCTATGTCACCCCACTGACAACGCCGCCGGGCCCGGTGGACAGCGCCTCCGGGCCCGGCAGCGGCCGTCGGGTCAGGCCCAGAGGCTGGCGCCCCAGCGGGTCAGGATCAGCATGGCGATGATGCCGACGTGGGTGACCGGGAGGACCCAGGTGAACTCCCGGAGGAAGTTCTTCACCGGGCGCGGGGCGGGCAGGAAGTCGTTGCGCACGTTGAACGAGGTCACGTACCAGAACATGGTGATGGTGGCGACCCAGGCCAGCGAGCACCACAGGCACAGGGCATTGATCCGGTACAGCGACTCGAACTGGAGCCAGGTGACGAAGCCGACGCCGAAGAGCGTGCCGAAGTTGAAGGTCAGCCAGTACCAGCGCGGGAAGCGGGCGTGGGCGAGCAGGCTCATGCCGACGCAGATGACGATCCCGTAGCAGACGAGGCCGAGCATCGGGTTGGGGAACCCGAAGGCGGCGGCCTGCTTGCTCTCCATCACGTTGCCGCAGGAAATGATCGGGTTGATGCTGCAGCTGGGGGTGAACGTCTTGCCGCTCACCTTGCCCTCGAGGATCTTGAACTTGTCGAGCGTGATGACCCACGCTGCCAGCAGACCGGCCGCACCGGTGATCACCAGCAACAGGGCGAACGCACGGCTGCCTCCCACCGTCCCGGACACGTCGGTGCGGTCCGGCTCGGTCGACTCGGTGGAGACGTCCTTCACTGTCGTCTTGCTCATCACGTCGATTCCGATACTTGAGAGTGGACGTGCGGTCAGTGGTCATTGTGCCGCACCAGCGTGCTTGTCCACCGTTCGATGGACATAAGCAGGTACGCACGGTCGTCCCTGAGCGTTCGTTTCTGGCCCAGGCTCGTGGTCATGAGCACAGACGCGAACGGACTCGCGGTCGACGTACGGGGGCTGCGCAAGCAGTACGGCGACATGACCGCGGTCGACGGAATCGATCTCGAGATCCGGCGGGGTGAGGTGTTCGGCCTGCTGGGGCCCAACGGCGCCGGCAAGAGCACCACCGTGGAGATCCTTCAGGGCAACCGCGAACGGGACGGGGGCGAGGTGTCCGTGCTGGGTACCGACCCTGCGCACGGCACGCGCGCATGGCGCTCGAAAGTCGGCATCGTCTGGCAGGACGAATCGGCGCCCGCCGAGTTGACGGTCCGCGAAACGGTGCGGCATTTCGCCCGCTACTATCCGCGCCCGCGCGATCCCGAGCGGGTCATCGCCCAGGTGGGCCTTGAGGCGAAGGCGGACAGCCGGGTCAAGGCGCTCTCCGGGGGCCAGCGCCGTCGCCTGGACGTGGCGCTCGGCGTGATCGGCGACCCGGAGCTGCTGCTCCTGGACGAACCCACGACCGGCTTCGACCCGGCGGCCCGGCACCAGTTCTGGGACCTGATCCGCGCGCTCGCAGACGAGGGCACGACCATCCTGCTGACCACGCACTATCTGCAGGAGGCGGAGGCTCTGGCGGACCGGCTCGCGGTCGTCACCAGGGGCCGTGTGGCCGCCGGGGGCACCCCTGCGCAGCTGCGGGACCGGTTCGGCAGCCAGGCCACCGTCGAGTGGACGGAGCCGGACGGCACCCCGCGCAGCGAACGCACCGCGACGCCGACCCGGACGGTCGCCGAGCTGACCCGTCGCTTCGACGGAGAGATTCCAGGGCTGCTGGTCAGCCGCCCCACCCTGGAGGACGTGTACCTGCGGCTGACCGGACAGGCCGGGGCGACCGGGGCGACCGGGGCAAGCGCACAGGGGGACGCACGATGACGACGACGGCTGTACGGACCCGCTCCGGGGCCCCGGCGAGGCGGCTGCCGAGCGCCTGGGTGCTCGGGCTGCACCGGGGGGCCCTGGAGATCAAGCAGTTCTTCCGCCAGAAGGATCAGGTGATCTTCACCTTCTCCTTCCCGGTGGTCTTCCTGTTCCTGTTCGCGTCGATCTTCCACGACGCCGTGCGCGGCACCGGCGTCACCGCCTCCCAGCTGTACGTCCCCGCCATGATGGCGTCGGGGATCATGTCGACGAGCTTCCAGTCCCTCGGCATCTCCATCGCGGTGGAACGCGACGAGAGGGTGCTGAGGAGGCTGCGCGGCACTCCCATGCCGCCGGCGGCCTACTTCCTGGGGAAGATCTGGCTGGTCCTGTTCACCGGCGTCCTGGAGACGGCGATCCTTCTGCTCGTCGGCACCACGGTGTACGGCGTGGATCTTCCGTCGGACGCCCAGAAGTGGTTCGACTTCGGCTGGATCTTCGTGCTGGGCCTGACGGGGTGCGCGCTGCTCGGCATCGCGATCAGCTCCGTGCCCCGCTCCGCCAAGAGCGCCAGTTCCGTCGTCGTCCTGCCCTTCCTCGTCCTGCAGTTCATCTCGGGTGTGTACATCTCGGTGGGCAGCATCCCGGACTGGATGCTGAACATCGGGGCGCTGTTCCCGCTGAAGTGGCTGTGCCAGGGGCTGCGGGGCGTGTTCCTGCCCGACTCGGCACGGGTCCTGGAACAGGCCGGGAGCTGGGAGTTCGGAAAGGTCGCCCTGGTGCTCGCGGCCTGGGCCGTCGGAGGATTGGTGCTGTGTCTGCTGACGTTTCGCTGGAAGGCCCGGCGCGACGGATGACGGAACCCGGCAGGGCGCGCGGCGCGCATGCCTGGGACCGCTCGATCCGGCTCTGGGACCTGTACTTCGCCCTCGCCTGGGGGGCCACCCTCGTGTTCGTGCTCGGCGCGGAGCACCCGGGGTGGCCCGTCCGGGTCGTCGCGGCCGGACTGCTCGTACCGCTCGTCCCCTGGTACGCGGCGGTGGGGCGCGGGCTGATCCAGGAGGACCCCTCCAGCGAACGCCGGGCGCTGTGGTACCTCGGCGGAACGCTGGCGTTCTTCCTGCCGGCGGCGGTACTCGCCGGCGAGACACAGCTGATGGCCTTCGCGCTCATCCCCCAGTGCTTCATGGCGCTGCCCATGCGCCGGGCGCTGGCCGCCGTCGCGGTCATCAACATCGCACCGGCCGCGGGCTGGGCGCTGCTGTGGCGGCCGAGCGCGGAGGATCTCTTCTCCAACGCGCTCTTCACGCTGGTGACCTTCGTCTTCTCCGTGGTCATCGGCAGCTGGATCATCCGGATCATCGAGCAGAGCACGGAGCGCGCCGAACTGATCGCGGAGCTGGAGAGCAGCCGCCACGAGATCTCCCGTCTCTCGGCCGCGCACGGGGCGCTCGCCGAGCGGGAGCGGCTCTCCCGGGAGATCCACGACACGCTGGCGCAGGGCTTCACCAGCCTGCTGATGCTGGTCCAGGCGGTGGAGGCGGAGCTGGACGACGACGTGGCCCAGGCCCGGCGCCATCTGGCCCTGATGGCCGAGACCGCCCGGCAGAACCTCGCCGAGGCGCGTGCCCTGGTGGCGGGTGGCGCGCCCGCGGACCTCGACGGGGCATCGCTGCCCGACGCGCTGCGACGGCTGGCGGCACGGCATGACGCGCTCCTGGAGGTCACGGGTCCGGTGCGCGCGCTGCCCGCCGGGCCGGAGGTGGTGACGCTGCGCGCCTGCCAGGAGGCACTGGCCAATACCCGTAAGCACGCCGGGAGCTCCGCCTCCGTCGCCATCACGCTGGAGTACGCCGAGGACGTGCTGACCGTCGCCGTGCGGGACGACGGCCGCGGCTTCGACCCGGCCGTCCCGTCCGGCGGCTACGGTCTGACCGGGCTGCGGGCCCGGGCCGCGGAGGTGGGCGGCACGGCGAGTGTCCGCAGCGCCCCGGGCGAGGGCACGACCGTCACCGTCCGGCTGCCCGTCCTGCCTGTTCCCGGGGGTACCTCATGATCCGGATCGTCCTCGCCGACGACCATCCCGTCGTACGCGAGGGGCTGCGCGCGATGCTGAACGCCGAACCCGACCTGGAGGTCGTCGGCGACGCGTCGAGCGGACCGCGGGCGGAGGCGCTGGCGGCCGAGCTGCGGCCGGACATCGTGCTGATGGATCTGCGGATGCCGGGCGGCGGGGGTGTCGACTCGATCGTACGGATGACGGCGGCCGGGCTGCCGTCCCGCGTGATCGTGCTGACGACGTACGAGACGGACCGGGACATCCTGCGCGCGGTCGAGGCCGGGGCCGCGGGTTATCTGCTCAAGGACCTCCCGCGGGCGGAGCTGGCGGACGCGGTACGGGCCGCGGCGCGTGGCGAGACCGTGCTGGCGCCTTCGGTCGCGGCCCGCCTGGTCGACCAGTTGCGGACCAGGCCGCAGCGCCCTCGTCTGTCGGAACGCGAGACGGCGGTGCTGCGCCTGGTGGCCGACGGCTGCACCAACGCCGAGATCGGGCGGCGGCTGTTCATCGGGGAGTCGACCGTCAAGACCCATCTGCTGCGGGTCTTCGGGAAGCTCGGCGTGGATGACCGTACGGCGGCGGTCACCAGTGCCATGCGCCACGGCCTCCTCGATCAATGACGCAGGGGGCAAAGACAGGCGGTATCGACGGCACTGGGCCCCGGGTCGCCGACCCGGGGCCCAGTGCGCTGCGTCAGCCGAGCCGCGACTCCAGCTCCGCCACGATCTCGTTCACTCCGATCGCGGTCTGCTCGCCGGACTCCATGTCCTTGAGCTGGACGACTCCCTCGGCGAGGTCGCGTTCGCCGGCGACCAGCGCGAAGCGTGCGCCGGACCTGTTGGCGGCCTTCATCGCCGCCTTGAGTCCCTTGCCGCCGTACGAGAAGTCCGCCGCGACGCCCACCTTGCGCAGTTCCGTGACCTTGGCGAACAGGACGCGGCGGGCCTCCTCGCCCAGCGGGACCGCGAACACGCTGGTGATCGCCGGGAGTTCGAGCTCGATCCCCTCGGCCTCCAGGGCCAGAACCGTGCGGTCGACGCCCAGCGCCCAGCCCACGGACGGCAGCGCGGGGCCGCCGATCATCTCCGACAGCCCGTCGTAACGGCCGCCGCCGCCCACCGCGGACTGCGAGCCCAGACCGTCGTGCACGAACTCGAAGGTCGTACGCGTGTAGTAGTCCAGGCCGCGCACCAGCTTCGGGTCGTCCTCGAAGGACACGCCCGCCGCCGTGATCAGTTCGCGGACCTCCTCGTGGAACACCTTGCACGCGTCGCACAGGTAGTCGCGCAGCAGCGGGACACCCGTCAGCTGCTTCTGGACCGACTCCCGCTTGTCGTCGAGCACCCGCAGCGGGTTGATGTCGACGCGGCGGCGCGTGTCCTCGTCCAGGTCCAGGCCGCGCAGGAAGTCCTGGAGGGCGGCGCGGTAGACCGGGCGGCACTCCTTGTCGCCGAGGCTGTTCAGCAGGATGCGGAAGTCACGCAGACCGAGCGAGCGGTACGCCTGGTCCGCCAGGATGATCAGTTCGGCGTCGAGCGCCGGGTCCTCGGCGCCGATCGCCTCGGCGCCGACCTGCGAGAAGTGGCGGTAGCGGCCCTTCTGCGGGCGCTCGTAGCGGTACTGAGAGCCCGAGTACCAGACCTTCACCGGCAGGTTTCCGGCCTTGTGCAGGTTCGCCTCGAGCACCGCGCGCAGCACGGGAGCGGTCGTCTCGGGACGCAGGGCCAGTCTGTCGCCGCCCTTGGTCTCGAAGACGTACATCTCCTTGGTCACGATGTCGGTGGACTCGCCCACGCCGCGCGCGAAGAGCTCGACGTTCTCGAAGCCGGGCGTCTCGATGTAGCCGTAGCCGGAGTTGCGCAGCGGGGCCGCGATCGCCTCGCGCACGGCGAGGAACGCGGCGGACTCGGGCGGAAGGAGGTCGTACGTGCCCTTGGGGGCCTTGAAGGTGCTCACGGAAGGTCTCTCGTCACATTCCTCGTCGGGGAGCGGGCTGGGCTCCCTGGCCGGCGGCCACCTGCCGCAGATACGGGTTGGTGGCGCGCTCCTGGCCGATGGTCGTCTGGGGGCCGTGGCCGGACAGCACCACGGTCGAGTCGTCGAGCGGCAGGCACACGCGGGCCAGCGAGTCGAGCATCTCGGCCATGTCACCGCCGGGCAGGTCGGTGCGTCCGATGGAGCCGGCGAACAGAAGGTCGCCCGAGAAGAAGACCGGCGGGATGTCCGCCGCCTCGGGCATGCCGAAGGTCACCGACCCCTTGGTATGGCCGGGCGCATGGGCGACGGTCAGCTCCAGACCGGCCAGCTCCAGCTTCGCGCCGTCGGTCAGCACTCTGACGTCGTCCGGCTCCCCCACGGTCAGCTCGCCCAGCAACGGCATCCCGATGGAACGCCCGAGGGCCTTCTCCGGGTCGCTCATCATGTACCGGTCCTCGGGGTGGATCCACGCCGGTACGTCGTGTGCGCCGCACACGGGGACGACCGAGGCCACATGGTCGATGTGGCCATGGGTGAGGACGACCGCCACGGGCTTGAGCCGATGCTTTCTGACCGCGTCCTCGACTCCCTGGGCGGCCTGGTGGCCCGGGTCGATGATGACGCACTCCTCACCCGCGGAGGGGGCGACCAGGTAGCAGTTGGTCCCCCAGGCCCCAGCGGGGAACCCGGCAATCAGCACGATCGTCCTTCGTTGTGTCGTCGGGGGTGACTGTCTGTGGGACAGAGCCTACCGGCGATGCTGATTCCTCAGCGAACCCATATACGGTACGGGTCACGCGCCTGCGATCAGCACGACACACGCACGCGCACCAGTCCGCGTACGAGACGCATGAGGAGAAGACTCCGTGGTCAGCCAGGAACAGCGGCGGCGACAGCTCGCCCGAGAGAAGTTCTTGCGGCAGCAGCAGCGGCGTGCACAGGCGCGGAACCGGGCACGCGTGCGCAGTTCCGTGATCGCCTCGGTCCTCGGCCTGGCCGTGGCGGGCGGCCTGGTGCTCTACACGACGGGGGTGTTCGCCGGCGACAACAAGGAGGCGGCGTGCGGGACGCCCGCCTCGGGCTCGGTCAAGCCGCTGCAGTGGAAGACAGAGCCGGCGATGACCATCGACAAGTCGGCGAAGTACACGATGAAGCTGTCGACCACCTGCGGTGACATCGACTTCGAGATGAAGACGGCCGCAGCCCCGCACACCGTGAACTCGTTCGATTTCCTGGCGGGTCAGGGCTTCTTCGACCACACCAAGTGCCACCGGCTCACCGACCAGGGCATCTATGTGCTGCAGTGCGGCGACCCGAAGGGCACGGGAATGGGCGGGCCCGGCTACACGATTCCCGACGAGAACCTGAAGGACAAGAGCCTCAAGGGGAACGTGTATCCGGCGGGCACGGTCGCGATGGCGAACATCGGGAAGCCGCACACAGGTGGCAGCCAGTTCTTCCTGGTCTACCAGGACAGTCAGTTGCCGCCCATGTACACACCGTTCGGAACGATCTCGGACGACGGCATGAAGGTGCTGAAGAAGATCGCGGCGCAGGGCGCCCAGCCCCAGGACCCCACCACGGGCAACACCGCGCCGAAGGCGAACGTGGTGATCAACAAGGCGACGGTGACGAAGTCCTGACCGCCGGGCAGGTCCCGGGACGGCGAGCAGGGAAATTTCGGTCGCGCTGGATGCGGACAGCCCGCCCGCCGTTCGCCTATGTTGGCCGTGACGAAACTGTGGACGATGCCCGGGGGTGCTGAGGCCCCCCGCAGGCATCATGTGGAGGAGGCGCTGTGAGCAGCGACCCGTGGGGCCGCGTCGACGAGACGGGGACTGTGTACGTGCGGACGGCCGACGGCGAGCAGGTCGTCGGTTCCTGGCAGGCCGGCTCCCCCGAGGAGGCGCTGGCCTACTTCGAGCGCAAGTACGAGGGCCTGGTGGTCGAGATCGGCCTCCTCGAGAAGCGGGTGCAGACCACCGACCTGTCGGCGAAGGACGCCCAGGTGGCGATCGGCCATCTGCGTGAGCAGGTCGACGCGCATCACGCGGTCGGCGATCTGGCCGCGCTGCGGGCCCGCCTGGACAAGCTCGTGGAGAACGTCGACGCGCGCCGCGAGGAGCGCAGGGCGCAGCGGGCCAAGCAGTCCGACGAGTCGCGACACGCCAAGGAGGCGCTGGTCACCGAGGCGGAGGAGCTGGCGCAGTCGGACCAGTGGCGGGCCGCCGGTGAGCGGCTGCGGTCGCTGGTGGACACCTGGAAGGGGCTGCCCCGGCTCGACCGCAAGTCGGACGACGAGCTGTGGCACCGCTTCTCGCATGCCCGGTCGGCGTTCTCCAAGCGGCGCAAGGCGCACTTCGCGCAGCTCGACTCGCAGCGCGAGGACGCCCGCAAGGCGAAGGAGAAGCTGGTCGCCGAGGCCGAGGCGCTGTCGGGCTCGGCGGACTGGGGCCCGACGGCCGCCCGCTACCGGGAGCTGATGGCCGAGTGGAAGGCCGTCGGCCGGGCCCAGCGCGAGCACGAGGACGACCTGTGGAACCGCTTCCGCGGCGCCCAGGACGTGTTCTTCGCGGCGCGTGGCTCGGTGTTCGCGGAGCGCGACGCCGAGCAGGCCGAGAACCTGAAGCTCAAGGAGGAACTGGCGGAGGAGGCGGAGAAGCTTCTGCCGATCACGGACCTCAAGGCCGCCCGGGCCGCCTTCCGCTCGATCAACGAGCGCTGGGAGGCCATCGGCCATGTGCCGCGGGACGCGCGCCCCAAGGTCGAGGGCCGGATGCACGCGGTCGACCGGGCGCTCCAGGATGCCGAGGAGTCCGAGTGGCGCCGTACGAACCCGGAGGCGCGGGCGCGCGCCGAGGGGCTCACCGGCCAGCTGCAGACGGCTGTGGACAAGCTGAGGGCCCAGATCGACCAGGCGCGGGCCGGGGGCAACGACGCGAAGGCCGACAAGCTGGAGAAGGAGCTGGCGGGCCGCCAGGCCCTTCTGGACCAGGCGCTGAAGGGGCTGCAGGAGTTCGGCGGCTGACCTGACGCGAAGGCTCAGACGGAAGGGGCTCCCGCACACGGTGTGTGCGGGAGCCCCTTCCGTCTTGACGGGTACGCGGATCAGGGCCGCGGCAACCAGCGCCAAACGAAAGACCCTAGGACGGCCTGCGGGCCGAGGTCACGCGGTAGACGTCGTAGACGCCTTCCACGCCCCGAACCGCCTTCAGCACATGTCCCAGGTGCTTCGGGTCGCCCATCTCGAAGGTGAACCTGGAGGTGGCGACGCGGTCGCGGGAGGTCTGGACCGCGGCCGAGAGGATGTTGACATGCTGGTCCGACAGGACCCGGGTCACGTCCGACAGCAGCCGGGAGCGGTCGAGGGCCTCGACCTGGATCGCGACCAGGAAGACCGAGGACTGCGTCGGGGCCCACTCCACGTCGAGGATGCGCTCGGGTTCGCGTGACAGCGACTCCACGTTCACGCAGTCCGTGCGGTGGACCGAAACTCCACTGCCCCGGGTGACGAAGCCGATGATGGGGTCACCGGGTACGGGGGTGCAGCAGCGGGCCAGCTTGACCCAGACGTCCTCGACGCCCTTGACCACGACGCCGGGGTCCTGGTTGCGGCGCCGCTTGCGGGCGCGGCCCCGGGCGGGCGGTACGGCCTCGTCGATCTCCTCGGTGGCCGCCTCCTCGCCGCCGAGCGCCTGCACCAGCTTCTGCACGACGTTCTGCGCGGCCACATGGCCCTCGCCGATCGCGGCGTACAGGGACGAGATGTCCGGGTAGCGCATCTCGTGTGCCAGGGTGACGAGCGAGTCGCCGGTGAGGATGCGCTGGATCGGCAGGTTCTGCTTGCGCATGGCCCGTGCGATGGAGTCCTTGCCCTGCTCGATGGCCTCCTCGCGGCGCTCCTTGGAGAACCACGCCCGGATCTTGTTGCGGGCGCGCGGCGACTTGACGAAGCCGAGCCAGTCGCGGGACGGTCCCGCGCCGGGGGCCTTGGAGGTGAAGACCTCCACCAAGTCACCGTTGTCCAGGTTGGATTCGAGGGGTACGAGCCTGCCGTTGACCCTGGCCCCGATGGTCCGGTGGCCGACCTCCGTGTGGACCGCGTACGCGAAGTCCACCGGGGTGGCGCCGGCGGGCAGCGCTATGACGTCGCCCTTCGGGGTGAAGACGAAGACCTCGTTGCGGGACAGGTCGAACCGCAGGGACTCCAGGAACTCGCTCGGGTCCTCGGTCTCCTTCTGCCAGTCCAGCAACTGGCGCAGCCACGCCATGTCGTTGACGGCGTCCTTGTCCTTGGCGTTCGAACGAGGCGCGTCGGTACGGACCTTGGAGGCACCCGCGACGGCCTCCTGCTTGTACTTCCAGTGCGCGGCGATGCCGTACTCGGCCCGGCGGTGCATGTCGAACGTGCGGATCTGGAGTTCGACGGGCTTGCCGTTGGGACCGATCACCGTCGTGTGCAGCGACTGGTACATGTTGAACTTGGGCATCGCGATGTAGTCCTTGAACCGCCCCGGAACCGGGTTCCAGCGGGCGTGGACCGTGCCCAGCGCGGCGTAGCAGTCCCGCACCGTGTCCACGAGGACGCGGATGCCCACCAGGTCGTAGATCTCCGCGAAGTCGCGGCCACGGACGATCATCTTCTGGTAGACGCTGTAGTAGTGCTTGGGGCGGCCGGTGACGGTCGCCTTGATACGGGCGGCGCGCAGATCGGCCTGGACCTCGTCGGTCACTATGGCCAGGTACTCGTCACGCTTCGGTGCCCTCTCGGCCACCAGACGTACGATCTCGTCGTACATCTTGGGGTAGAGGATCGCGAAGGCGAGATCCTCCAGCTCCCACTTGATGGTGTTCATGCCCAGCCGATGGGCGAGCGGCGCGTAGATCTCCAGCGTCTCGCGCGCCTTCTTCTCCTGCTTCTCACGCTTGAGGTAGCGCATGGTGCGCATGTTGTGCAGCCGGTCGGCGAGCTTGATGACCAGGACGCGCGGGTCCTTGGCCATGGCTACGACCATCTTGCGCACGGTCTCCGCCTGGGCGGCCTCGCCGAACTTGACCTTGTCCAGCTTGGTGACGCCGTCCACGAGCAGCGCGACGGTGTCGCCGAAGTCGCGGCGCAGCTGCTCCAGGCCGTACTCGGTGTCCTCGACGGTGTCGTGCAGCAGGCCCGCCATCAGGGTGGCCGGGTCCATGCCCAGCTCGGCGAGGATGGTGGTCACCGCGAGCGGGTGCGTGATGTAGGGGTCGCCGCTCTTGCGCTTCTGGCCGCGGTGCCAGCGCTCGGCCACCTGGTAGGCGCGCTCGATCTGGCGCAGCGTGGAGTTCTCGATCTTCGGGTCGTTGCTGCGCACTATCCGCAGCAGCGGCTCGAGGACCGGGTTGTACGGGTTGGCGCGCTGGACGCCCAGCCGGGCGAGGCGGGCGCGGACGCGGTTGGAGGAGCCGGAGCGCGCCGACGTTGCCGGGGCGGGCCGGACCGCCTGATGGCGCTCGGGGGCCGGCTTGGGGCGCGGCTTGTCCACCGCGTGGTCGACGGGCGCCGACTGGGCATGCTCGACTCCCGCGTCCGGTGCGTTCTTCGCGCTGCGCGCGGGAGTGGCCGCGGCCTTCGACGACGGGTCGGGCTTTGCGGCGGTCAGTGGCTGGGCCTCGTCTGGCAACAGGGCTCCTCTTGCGCGATCCGGGTCCCCCGGTCAGGCTCCGGAGACCCCATGGTAGCGATCCCGGGCTCCGGGCTCGCCTTCAGGCCGTCTGTACGGTCTTCAACAGGACAAACGCACGAGGCGGGCACCGGATTCCTCCGATGCCCGCCTCGCGGTGTACTGCGTCTTTCAGCGGCCTTGCGCGGCGGTTGCGCGCAGGCGCCTCAGACCTTGAGCAGGGCCTCCAGGGGTGCCCCCTCCAGAGCCGGTTCCAGGCGGGCGCGCCCGCCGAGGAAGCCCAGCTCCATGAGCACGGAGACCCCGGCGACCGCGGCGCCCGCCCGGCGGATGAGCCGGAGCGAGGCCTCGGCGGTGCCGCCGGTGGCGAGGACGTCGTCGACGACCATCACACGGTCGCCCGCGGTCAGGTCCTCGGCGTGCACCTCGATCTCCGCCGAGCCGTACTCCAGGTCGTACGCCTGGCTGAGGGTGGCTCCGGGGAGCTTGCCCGCCTTGCGCACCGGGACGAAGCCGACGCCCGCGCGGACGGCGGCCGGGGCGCCGAGGATGAAACCCCGGGCCTCCAGGCCGACGATCTTCGTCGCGCCGTGCCGCACGGTCAGCTCCGCGAGCGCTTCCGTGAGCGCCGCGAACGCCGCCGGGTCCGCGAGCAGCGGGGTGATGTCCTTGAACATCACCCCGGGCTCCGGGTGGTCGGGAACGTCGCGGATACGGCTGAGCAGGAGGGCCTGTATGTCGCTCATCGGCGCTTCCCGGAGGGTCGGCCACGGCCGCGGTTGCGGGACGAGGGCTGGTTGCGCGGGCCCACGACCGCGGGCGCCGCGTCCTGCGGGTCCTCGTCCTCCGCCGTGCCGGTGGCCCGTGCCTCGGCGAGGTTGCCCTCCGCGCCGCCCTGGGCACGCTTGGCCAGGACACGCTTCTTGAGGGCCTTGAACTGCGGCTCGCGCTCCTTGAGATCGGCGACCAGCGGCGTCGCGATGAAGATCGAGGAGTACGCGCCGGCCGCGAGGCCGACGAACAGCGACAGCGAGATGTCGTTCAGGGTGCCGGCGCCGAGGAAGCCGCCGCCGATGAACAGCAGGCCGGCGACCGGCAGCAGCGCGACCACGGTGGTGTTGATGGACCGGACCAGGGTGCCGTTGATCGAGCGGTTGGCGATCTCGCTGTACGTCCAGCGGGTCTGCTTGGTCAGATCCTTCGTCTGCTCCTTGAGGCTGTCGAAGACGACGACCGTGTCGTAGAGCGAGTAACCGAGGATCGTGAGCAGACCGATGACCGTACCGGGCGTCACCTCGAAGCCGACCAGGGCGTAGATACCGGTCGTGATGGTGATGTCGTGGATCAGCGCGACCAGGGCCGCGAGCGCCATGCGCCACTCGAAGGCGATCGCCAGGTAGATCACCACGAGCACCATGAAGATCGCCAGGCCCTCCCAGGCCTTGCCGGCGATCTCTTCACCCCAGCTGGGGCCCACCAGATCGGCGTTGATCGACTCGGCGGGGACCTTCAGGTCCTTGGCGAGGCTCGCCTTGATCTGGTCGGACTTGCTGGTGTCGATGCCCGCGATCTGGATACGCAGACCGCCCGTGCCGAGCTTCTGCACGACCGCCTGGTGTCCCGAGGCCGCCTGGGCGTAGGTCCCGGCCTGCGCCACGGAGACGCTGGTCTTCGGGGTGGTGAAGTCCGCGCCGCCCTGGAACTCGATGCCCATGTTCAGACCGCGCACCGTCAGGCCGAGGATGGCCGTGATGGTGATCAGGATGGAGACGCCGTACCAGATCTTGCGCTTGCCGACGAAGTCGTAGCCGACCTCGCCTCGGTGGAGCCTGGCGCCGAGGTTGCCGAGCTTCGACATCTCTCACGCCTCCTTCGGGTCGACGGGGGCGGAGGGACGGCGGGTACGGCGCAGCGGGGGCTTCGCACCGAGTCGCTTGGGGTCGAGGCCGGACCAGGGGTGGCCGCCGCCGTAGAACTTCGTGCGGGCCAGCAGCGTCAGCAGCGGCTTGGTGAACAGGAACACCACGACGACGTCGAGGACCGTGGTCAGTCCGAGCGTGAACGCGAAGCCCTGGACCTTGCCGACGGTGACGATGAAGAGCACCGCCGCGGCGAGGAACGACACGAAGTCGGAGACCAGGACGGTGCGCCGGGCGCGCGGCCAGGCCCGCTCGACGGCGGGACGCAGGGACCGGCCCTCGCGCAGCTCGTCCCGGACGCGTTCGAAGTACACGATGAACGAGTCCGCCGTGATACCGATCGCGACGATGGCACCGCAGACGGCCGGCAGGTTGAGCGCGAAGTGGATCGTCGGGCCGAGCAGCGCCATGATCACGTAGGTGAGGACGGCGGAGATCATGAGCGAGGCCACCGCGATGGCGGCCAGGCCCCGGTAGTAGGCCACCAGGTAGATCACGACGAGGGCGAGGCCGATGGCGCCGGCGATCAGGCCCGCCTGCAGCTGTTCACCACCGAGGGCGGCGGTCACCGTGGTCACGCTCGACTCCTTGAAGGAGAGGGGGAGCGCGCCGTAGGACAGGACGTTGGCCAGGTCCTTGGCCTCGGTCTGGGTGAAGCTGCCGGTGATCTCGGCGTTGCCGGTGGTCAGCGCCTGCTGGACGTAGGGGCTGGAGACGACCGAGCCGTCGAGGTCGATCGCGAACTCGTTCTGCGGCGGCTGGTTCTGCGCGAGCTTGCCTGTGATGGCGGCGAACTTCTTGGTCCCCGTGGACGTGAAGTCCATGGTGACCTTCCAGCCGCCGGCGCCCTGGGTGTCGTAGACCGCGTCGGCCTTCTTCACGTCCTGGCCGTCGACCTCGGCCGGTCCCAGGATGTACTTCTGCTTCGCGTCCTGGCTGCAGGCCACGGTGGGATCGGTGGGCTTGGCGCCCACGCCCGCCTTGGCGCGAGCGGCCGGGTCGGCGCAGTCGAGCTTGGCGAACTCGGCCTGGAGCTTGGCGGCCGCCTCGGAGGCGCCGGCGCTCGCCGACGGGGAGGCGCTGGGGGACGGGTTCCCCTTGGCGCCGGCGCCCGCAGAGGCGGGCGCGGACGGGGAGGCGGAGCCGGACGGCTTCGCCGACGGGGACGCGGTGGCCTTCAGGGCGTCGCTGACGGGGCGACCCTGCGTGGTGGCGCCGGCCGAGGGGCTCGTCGAGCCGGACAGCTTCGGCGCGCCGGAGGACTTGGCGCTCGCGGACGGGGCGGCGCTGCCGGAGGGGGCCGGATTGCCGGGCGCCTTGCCCGAGGGGCTGCCGGAGGGCTTGGGGCTGGGCGCGGTGGGCTGTCCGGAGGCCGCGCTCTCCAGGACGGGGCGGAAGTACAGCTTCGCGGTGGTGCCGACCTGCTTGCGGGCCTCCTCGGAGTTCGTACCCCGGGGAATGTTGACGATGATGTTGCGATCGCCCTGGGTCTGGACCTCCGCCTCCGATACACCCAGACCGTTGACACGGCGGTTCATGATGTCGACCGCGGTGTTCATGTTGGTCTTGTTGATCGCGTTGGCCTGGCCCGGCTCGTTGACCGCCGTCAGCGTGATGCTGGTACCGCCGGCGAGGTCGATGCCGAGACGCGGAGTGTCGTGCCCGGAGGCGAACATGCCTCCGGTGAGCGCCGCGATGGCGATCAGGATGAGGGCCAGCGAGCGCCCCGGCTTGCTCTGGGCATTCGCGCTCCGGCCCTTCTTCGGTGCTGCCACCTTCTCGTACTCCCTCTCGGGCCGCCGCGCGAGGTCAGCGCGCGGACGGCCGTGCCATTGTGTCGGGATTCCGTGCGAAAACCGCATAACCCGGGCACCGGGGCGCGTGTCCGCGCTCGGGCCCGGGAGTGCGACTACTTCGCGTCGGCCTCGCCATCGGTCTTCTTCGGCTCGCTTGCGTCCGTCTTCGCCTCGGCGGACTCGTCCGCGGCGTCGTCCGCGTCCTTTTTGCCGAGATCCACGGGCTTGTCGTCGGAGGCGTCGGAAGAGGCGTCGGCGGCGGGCTCGTCGGTCCCGGTGAGGGAGGAGGCGTCGTCCGGCACGACGGCGGCGTCGGCCTTCAGGTCGTGCTCGATGCCGTGGACGATGCGGTTGTACTCGTCGTCGGTGAGGACGGCACCGATGGCGTTCTTCGCGAAGAGCAGTTCCACGCCGGGGCCCGCGTCAAGGAGGACGGTGTCTTCGTTGACCTCCTTGACCGTCGCGTACATGCCCCCGATCGTGCGGACGCCGCTGCCGGGCTGCATGTCATTGCGCATAGTGGCGGCCTGCTGCTGCTTGCGCTTGGCCGAACGCGTCATCAGGACCATGGCCCCGATGAGCACGATGAACGGGAGGAGGGTCACGAGTTTCACGGGACGGAATTTTCCTTCGCACGACCGCTCGATCGGCGGCCTGGTGGATGGGGGTGGTCGGCACCGCCCGCTAGGGCGGCATCGGCGGAGTCTAAGCGAGTCCACACGCATGGAACAACGCTCAGCATGGCACCCGGGTTCCTGGCCGTGCGAGTCCCGCGCCGTCAGGCCCCGAACAGGCCCTGCTGTCCGTTTGCCCCGGTGACTCCGCGTGGCGCGGTGAGACCTAGGTGCGCCCAGGCGGCCGGCGTGGCGACCCGCCCGCGTGGAGTACGGGCGAGCAGGCCCTCTCGGACCAGGAAGGGTTCGGCTACCTCTTCCACAGTCTCACGCTCCTCCCCCACGGCGACCGCGAGCGTGGAAAGACCGACCGGACCGCCGCCGAAAAGTTTCAGCAAAGCCTCGAGGACCGCCCGGTCGAGACGGTCGAGACCGCGTGCGTCGACCTCGTAGACACCGAGCGCGACCGACGCGATCTCACGGGTGATCACACCGTCCGCCTTGACCTGCGCATAGTCCCGCACACGGCGCAGCAGCCGGTTGGCGATACGGGGCGTGCCACGGGAGCGTCCCGCGATCTCGGCGGCGCCCGCGGTGTCGATCTCGACGTCCAGGAGGCTCGCCGAGCGGTGGACCACACGCTCCAGCTCGGCGGGTCCGTAGAACTCCATGTGCGCGGTGAAGCCGAAGCGGTCGCGCAGCGGGGGCGGCAGCAGGCCCGCGCGCGTGGTGGCGCCGACCAGGGTGAACGGCGGCAGTTCGAGAGGAATGGCGGTGGCGCCGGGCCCCTTGCCGACGATCACGTCGACACGGAAGTCCTCCATCGCCATGTACAGCATCTCCTCGGCGGGCCGGGACATGCGGTGGATCTCGTCGAGGAAGAGCACCTCGCCCTCCTGCAGGGAGGAGAGGATCGCGGCGAGATCACCCGCGTGCTGGATGGCCGGGCCGCTGGTGATGCGGATGGGAGCGCCCATCTCGGCCGCGATGATCATGGACAGGGTCGTCTTGCCGAGGCCCGGGGCGCCGGACAGCAGCACATGGTCGGCGGTGGCGCCACGGGCGCGGGCCGCCCGCAGCACCAGGTCGAGCTGCTCGCGGACCTTCTCCTGGCCGATGAACTCGCCCAGGTCCTTCGGGCGCAGGGCGGCCTCGACGGCCTGGTCCTCACGGTCGGCGGCGGAGCCGACCAGCCGCTCCGCGGCGGGCTCGCCGAGCCGCTCGGGAGCGGGGGTGCCGGTCTCGTCGTCCCAGTTCATCGGTTTCTTCTGCCTCGCGGTGTCGTGATGGCGCATGGGGTGCGGGCGCGCGGGGGCCGCCTGTCGGTCGGCCGGGTCAGCGGGTCCGGTTCAGGGTCTGCAGAGCCGCCTTGAGGAGGATGCCCACCTGGGGGGTGCCCCCGGCCGTCTCCGCCTGCGGGGCCACCGCGGTGACCGCCTCGTCCGCCTCGCGCGTCGCATATCCGAGACCGATGAGCGCGGCGTGCAGCTGGTCGCGCCAGCCCGCGGTGACCGGCGCTCCGACGGCCGGGGCGCCGAGCGGCTCCCCGAGGCGGTCCTTCAGCTCGAGCAGCAGCTTCTGGGCGCCCTTCTTCCCGATGCCGGGTACGGCGGTGAGCGCCTTCTCGTCTCCGGTCGTGACGGCCCGCCGCAGGGCGTCCGGGGCGTGCACGGCGAGCATCGCCTGGGCCAGGCGGGGGCCGACGCCGCTGGCGGTCTGCAGCAGCTCGAACACCTGGCGTTCGTCGTCGTCCGCGAATCCGTACAGGGTGAGCGAGTCCTCCCGTACGACCAGGGAGGTGGCGAGCTTCGTCTGCTGTCCCATGCGCAGGCCCGAGAGGGTGCCCGGCGTGCACTGGACGGCGATGCCGATGCCGCCCACCTCGACCACCGCGGAGTTGGGTGCGAGGGCGGCGACCGGGCCGCTGACGAAGGCGATCATGCGGTACGGCCTTTCGATGCGTGCAGGGCCACGGCCTGCTGGAGTCGGTTCTGGGCGGGCGCGCGCCAGATGTGGCAGATGGCGAGGGCGAGCGCGTCGGCGGCGTCGGCCGGCTTCGGAGGCGCGTCCAGCCGGAGCAGCCGGGTCACCATGGCACCCACCTGTGACTTGTCGGCACGTCCTGTGCCGGTGACGGCGGCCTTGACCTCGCTGGGGGTGTGCAGGGCGACGGGGATGCCTCGGCGGGCGGCGCACAGCATGGCGACGGCGCTGGCCTGGGCGGTGCCCATCACCGTGCGCACATTGTGCTGGCTGAACACCCGCTCCACGGCGACGGCCTCGGGCCGGTGCTCGTCCAGCCATGCCTCGATGCCCTGCTCCACGGCGACGAGACGCAGGCCCAGCTCTGCGTCCACGGGCGTGCGCACGACACCGACGCCGAGCATCGTCAGGGGACGTCCGTGAACGCCCTCCACGACGCCGACACCGCATCGCGTCAGCCCTGGGTCCACCCCCAGTACGCGCACGCGCCCCGCCCTCCCGCCCTCTCGTCGTTCGCCCGTTTGTGCAGGCTATCGGGTGCCGCTGACAACGGCCCGCAAAGCGGCGGGCCGACGGGAGATGTCCCGTCGGCCCGTTCGGCTCGTGGCGGCGTTACGCGTCGACCTTCTCCATGACCTCGTCGCTGACGTCGAAGTTCGCGAAGACGTTCTGGACGTCGTCGCTGTCCTCGAGCGCGTCGATCAGCTTGAAGATCTTCGTGGCGCCCTCCTCGTCGAGCTCGACCTGCATGGTCGGGACGAAGTTGGCCTCGGCGGAGTCGTAGTCGATCCCGGCGTCCTGAAGAGCGCTGCGGACCGCGACCAGGTCGGTGGCCTCGCTCAGCACCTCGAAGGACTCACCGAGGTCGTTGACCTCCTCGGCGCCCGCCTCGAGCACGGCGCCCAGGACGTCGTCCTCGGTCAGCTCGCCCTTGGGGACGATCACGACGCCCTTGCGGTTGAACAGGTACGAGACGGAGCCCGGGTCGGCCATCGAGCCGCCGTTGCGGGTCATGGCGACACGCACGTCGGAGGCGGCGCGGTTGCGGTTGTCGGTGAGGCACTCGATGAGTACCGCGACACCGTTGGGACCGTAGCCCTCGTACATGATCGTCTCGTAGTCGGCGCCGCCGGCCTCCAGGCCCGCGCCGCGCTTGACCGCGGAGTCGATGTTCTTGTTCGGGACCGACTGCTTCTTCGCCTTCTGGATGGCGTCAAAGAGGGTCGGGTTGCCGTCGGGGTCCGCGCCCCCGGAACGGGCCGCGACCTCGATGTTCTTGATCAGCTTCGCGAAGAGCTTGCCGCGCTTGGCATCGATCACGGCCTTCTTGTGCTTCGTCGTGGCCCATTTAGAGTGGCCGGACATCTGCCTGTCTCCTTCGCGTAACCCAACTCTTTAACGAACGCCAGAGATCCTACAAGGACTCCGCCGTCCGCCCGGCGCGCACCATGTCGACGAACAGGGCGTGCATCCGGTGGTCACCGGTCAGTTCCGGGTGGAACGACGTGGCGAGTGCGTTGCCCTGGCGCACGGCGACGATATGACCGCCGTGCTCGGCGAGCACCTCGGTGCCCGCGCCGACGGACTCGACCCACGGGGCGCGGATGAAGACGCCCTCTACAGGATCGCCCTCGACGCCCTTGACGTCGACCGCCGCTTCGAAGGACTCGTTCTGCCGCCCGAAGGCGTTGCGGCGCACGATCATGTCGATGCCGCCGATGGTCTCCTGGCCCGAGCGCGGGTCGAGGATCTTGTCGGCCAGCATGATCATGCCCGCGCAGGTGCCGTAGACGGGCATGCCCTCACGCACACGCGCGCGGAGGGGCTCCATCACTCCGAAGAGGACGGCCAGCTTGGAGATGGTCGTGGACTCGCCGCCGGGGATGACCAGGCCGTCCACCTCGGCGAGTTCTTCGGGGCGCCGCACCGGCCTGGCCACGGCGTCGGCCGCGGCCAGGGCGATGAGGTGCTCCCGTACGTCGCCCTGGAGGGCCAGGACGCCGATGACCGGAGTGTTCATGGGGTATCTACCAGGGCCTCTTACCAGCCGCGGTTGGCGTAGCGCTCGGTCTCGGGGAGGGTGTCGCAGTTGATGCCGACCATGGCCTCACCGAGGTTGCGGGACGCCTCCGCGATGATCTTCGGGTCGTCGTAGAAGGTGGTCGCCTTCACGATGGCGGCGGCGCGCTTGGCCGGGTCGCCGGACTTGAAGATGCCGGAGCCGACGAAGACGCCCTCGGCACCGAGCTGACGCATCAGCGCGGCGTCGGCCGGGGTGGCCACACCGCCGGCGGAGAACAGCACGACCGGGAGCTTGCCCAGCTCGGCGACCTCCTTGACCAGCTCGTACGGGGCGCGCAGCTCCTTGGCGGCGGCGTACAGCTCGTGGTTGTCGAAGCCGCGCAGACGGGCGATCTCGTTCTTGATCTGGCGCAGGTGGCGCACGGCCTCCACGACGTTGCCGGTGCCGGCCTCGCCCTTGGAGCGGATCATGGCCGCGCCCTCGGCGATACGGCGCAGGGCCTCGCCGAGGTTGGTGGCACCGCAGACGAACGGCGTGGTGAAGGCCCACTTGTCGGAGTGGTTGACCTCGTCGGCCGGGGTGAGCACCTCGGACTCGTCGATGTAGTCCACACCGAGCGACTGGAGGATCTGGGCCTCGACGAAGTGGCCGATGCGGGACTTGGCCATGACCGGGATCGAGACGGCGTCGATGATGCCCTCGATCATGTCCGGGTCGGACATACGGGCCACGCCGCCGTCCTTGCGGATGTCGGCCGGGACCCGCTCCAGAGCCATGACCGCGACGGCGCCCGCGTCTTCGGCGATCTTCGCCTGCTCCGGCGTGACGACATCCATGATCACGCCGCCCTTGAGCTGCTCGGCCATGCCGCGCTTGACGCGGGCGGTACCGGTCTCGGGGTTCTGGGGGGTGGAGAGCGTGCTGGACACGGGTTCGACCTCACTCTGGCAAGAGGGATTGCTGCTCGACCGAGGAAACGTGAGAGCGGCAGGCCACGGCAAGGGCCAATGAGGAGGCGGTGGATCGTTTTCCTGGGTGGTGGGGTGGTGACGGGTGGAGTTCACCTGCTCCGTCGTGGTGGGCACGTGGGGCGCATGTGCGCGGCTCCACATGGCTTTGTGCGGTGTCACACGGTGGAACGGTCCGTCAGCGCCGTCGGGGGCTCGTCGTCCATTTCGAAGGCCATGGGGAACGGGGCATGCCCCGCGAGCCGGAACCAGCGCACCTTGCGGTGCGCCCGCAGTGCCCGTGCCGCGCCCACCGCGTCGTTGTGGAACCGTCGCGCCATCGGCACCCTGCGCACCGCCTCGGTCAGCTCCCGGGCGGCCTCGTCGCCACCGGGTGCCTGCCGCACCGCCTCCACCTGCTGGGTCACCGCGAAGACGGCCCGCAGCGCCTGGCTCAGCTCGCTCTCGGCCACCTCGCGCTGCTCCTCCTCCGCCTGCCTTGCCGCGTGCGCGGCCTCGTACAGGACGATCGACGCGGCCGGGTCCAGCACACCGGAGGTGGCCACCTCCTGAGCCACCGAGGCCCGCCGAAGCAGTTGAGCGTCGAGTGCGGCGCGTGTCGCGTCGATCCGGGAGTGCAGCCGGTCGAGGCGGCCCGCGGTCCAGCTCAGGTAGAGGCCGATGGCCACGAGTACGGCGAGGGCGACGAGGGTCCAGGTGAGGGTTGCGGTCACGGGCGGCAAGGCTACCGGGGCGCTGGCGCTTGGCCTGGCTGGGTGGCTTGCGGCAGTCCCGGGCTGGAGATGTGCCCCATGGGGCGCGCACCGTCATATCGGCCTGAACGGCCTCGTCCTCAAACGCCGGACGGGCTGATGGTGCACAGCCCCGGCCGACGAGCCGTCCCGGAGAACCAGGCACCCGACCAACCGCCTCAACGACCTCGTCCTCAAACGCCGGACGGGCTGGTGGTGCGCGGCCCCGGCGGGAAGAGCATCCGTCAGTCGCGGGCCAGGCCCCAGCGGGCTCGTAGGCCCGTGCGTTCGTCCGTTGCCACCGCTGTCGTGCCGTCCGTCACCGTCTCGTAGACCGACAGGATGTCCGCGCCGACCGTCGACCAGTCGAAGCGCCGTACATGGGCGCTGCCCCGCTCGCTGAGCTCGGCGCGGCGCTTGGGGTCGTCGAGGAGGCGGATCGCCGCCGCGGCCAGCGCGTCGGCGTCCTCGTTGGCGAACAGTTCGCCGGCCCCGCCCTGGTCCAGGACCTGCGCGAACGCGTCCAGATCGGAGGCGAGCACGGGCGCTCCCGCGGACATCGCCTCGACCAGGATGATCCCGAAGCTCTCACCGCCGGTGTTGGGGGCCACGTACAGGTCGACACTGCGCAGGAAGCGGGCCTTGTCCTCGTCGCTGACCATCCCGAGGAACTCCACACGCGAGCGCAGGGGCGCGGGGAGCGTCTCCACCGCCTCCTCCTCGTCGCCGCGTCCGGCGACCAGCAGCCGGGTCCGGGGACGGGCGGCGAGGATCGCGGGCAGGGCCTTCATGAGCACCGGAAGGCCCTTGCGCGGTTCGTCGATACGCCCGATGAAGCCGATCGTGTCGCCCTGCCACTCGGCCTTGGGCTCGGCCTTCGCGAAGAAGTCGACGTCCACGCCGTTCGGGATGACGACCGCGTCCCCGCCGAGGTGTTCGACGAGGGTGCGCCGCGCGTACTCGCTCACCGCGATCCGCGCGCTGATCTTCTCCAGGGCCGCCTGGAGGATCGAGTACGCGGCGACCATCGCCCGGGAGCGCGGGTTCGAGGTGTGGAAGGTCGCCACGATCGGGCCCTGCGCCGCCCAGCAGGCGAGCAGGCCCAGCGACGGCGACGTCGGCTCGTGGATGTGGATGACGTCGAAGCGGCCGTCGTGCAGCCAGCGCCGTACCCGGGCGGCGCTCAGGAAGCCGAAGTTCAGGCGGGCGACCGAGCCGTTGTACGGAACGGGCACCGCGCGGCCCGCCGAGACGACGTACGGCGGCAGTGGTGTGTCGTCGTCCGCGGGGGCGAGCACGGAGACCTCGTGGCCGAGGCGGATGAAGTACTCGGCGAGATCGCGGATGTGGAACTGGACGCCGCCCGGCACATCCCAGGAGTACGGGCAGACGATGCCGATCCTCACGACTCCCCCTCCTCGGGCTGACGGGGCGCCTTGGCGGGGTCGAGGTCGGCGAGCCACAGGTGCTGCAGCATGTGCCAGTCCTCCGGATGCTCGGCGATCCCCGTGGCGAAGGCGTCGGCCAGCGCCTGTGTCATGACGGACGTCTTCTCGGCCCGGGTGCCTGACCCGGGCACCTCGATCGGGGGATGCAGCCGCCCCTGCATGATCGGCGAATCGTCGTACCAGAGCGTCACGGGCACCAGCAGCGCCCCGGTCTGCTGGGCCAGAAGCGCCGGGCCCGCGGGCATCCGCGCCGTCTCGCCGAAGAAGTCGACCTCGACCCCGGAGGCGGACAGGTCGCGGTCGGCGACCAGGCAGACGAGCCCGCCGTCCCGCAGCCGCCGGGCCAGGGTGCCGAACGCGGAGCCTCCGCTGTGCGGCAGCACCTCCATGCCGAGGCCCTCGCGGTAGGCGACGAACCGGTCGTAGAGCGTCTCGGGCTTGAGCCGCTCGGCGACCGTGGTGAACGGTGTCTCCAGCTTGGTGGTGACCCAGGCGCCGGCGAGGTCCCAGTTGGCCAGGTGCGGCAGCGCGAGGACCACGCCGCGGCCCGAGGCGAGGCCGTCGGTCAGGAAGTGCAGGTCCTTCGGGTCGAAGCCGTTCCTGACGCGCTCGGCGCTCCACGCCGGGAGCCGGAAGGACTCCATCCAGTAGCGCAGGTACGAGCGCATGCCCGCCTTGCTCAGCTCGGCGAGCCGTTCGGGGCTCGCGCCGGGCACCACGCGCGCGTAGTTGCGCTCGAGGCGCTGCACGCCCTTGCCACGGCGCTTCCAGGCCAGGTCCGCGATACCGCGGCCCAGCCGGGTCGCGACCGGCTCGGGCAGATTCTTCACGGTGCTCCAGCCGAGGCCGTACAGCCCGTCCGTCAGCCGTTCCTGGACGCTCGTCACGTCGCCGCCCCGCTCTCCTGCCCGTCCCGCGCTCCGGTCACTGCGCGGACCCGCTCCCCTGCGAACTCCCCTTCGAAGCATTCTCGCCCTTCTCCGCGGCAGCCGCCGCGTCTGCCTCGGCGGACTCCCGGCGCACCGTGACGACGCGCTGGATCAGGGTGACCAGGCTGCCGACGGCGACGATCCACAGGGCGATGGGCAGCAGCCACTGGATGCCGGGCACACCGAACTTGTGCAGGCCCGCGAAACCGGCCGCGACCAGCGAGATCACCAGGCGTTCCGCGCGTTCCACGAGTCCGTTGACCGCGACGGGCAGGCCGATCGACTCGCCCCGTGCCTTGGTGTAGGACACCACCTGGCCGCTGGCCAGGCAGAAGATCGAGACCGCGCACAGGACGTTGTCGTTCCCGTTGCCGGCGTACCACAGCGCGAAGCCGCCGAAGATCGCGCCGTCGGCGACCCGGTCCAGCGTGGAGTCCAGGAAGGCTCCCCAGCGGCTGGAGCGGCCGAGCTGGCGCGCCATGTTGCCGTCGACGAGGTCCGAGAACACGAACAGGGTGATGACGACCGTGCCCCAGAAGAACTCGCCCCGGGGGTAGAAGACCAGCGCGCCCGCCATCACGCCGGCGGTACCGATCAGCGTGACCGTGTCGGGGCTGACCCCCCGGCGGATGAGAAACGCGGCGAACGGTGTGAGGACACGCGTGAAGAATGCACGCGCGTACTTGTTCAGCATGGCCTTCCCGACGGTCGGTGAGCCGCGCGGCCCCGCTGGCCACCGGCTGGCCCATGTTAGCCAGGCGCGCGTTTACGCGATGGACGGGCACCCGCACCCTACGTGTCACATCGTGCCGCCTGCCCCGATACGGCCGGATCATGGCGGCCGGGCACGGCCGGGAGGCGGGATCGCGTCGTTCGTATGGACGCACCGTGACGCGAGTGCAAAGCTCGAATTCACCGCGGGCGTCATCGGAGCCGCCGTCGCCGGGGCTCCCGAGCGAAGTGCGGGAGAGCATCCGTATGTCCGCGCCCGCAGTGACCTCACCGTCACGGGAGGCAAGGCCATGGGCGACAAGGCGAACGCACACCCCGGAGCCGCCGGCAGGGCTACGGCGGCCGACCAACCCGCGTCCGTACGGAATGTGGTGCTGGTCGGCCACAGCGGATCCGGCAAGACGACTCTGGTGGAGGCTCTCGCGCTGACCGCGGGAGCTGTGAACCGGGCGGGCCGTGTGGAGGACGGCGGCACCGTCTCGGACTACGACGACATCGAGCACCGGCAGCAGCGCTCGGTGCAGCTCTCACTGGTCCCCGTCGACTGGGACGGGATCAAGGTCAATGTGCTGGACACCCCCGGATACGCCGATTTCGTCGGCGAACTCAGGGCCGGTCTGCGAGCGGCGGACGCGGCCCTTTTCGTCGTCTCGGCCTCGGACGGGGTGGACGGCTCGACCCGCATGGTGTGGGAGGAGTGCGCGGCCGTGGGCATGCCGCGCGCGATCGTGATCACGCACCTCGAGGCTGCCCGCGCCGACTTCGATGAGATGACCCGGATCTGCGCCGAGACCTTCGGGGGCGACGATCCCGACGCCGTGCTGCCGCTGTACTTGCCGCTGCGGGGCCCGCAGTCGGCCGACGGGCACGCGCCCGTGACAGGCCTGACCGGGCTGCTGACCAGGAAGCTGTTCGACTACTCGTCGGGCGAGCGCAAGGAGTCCGAGCCCGGTCCTGACCAGCTGCCGCTGATCGACGAGGCCCGCAACCGGCTCATCGAGGGGATCATCGCGGAGAGCGAGGACGAGACCCTCATGGACCGCTATCTGGGCGGCGAGGAGATCGACCTCGGCACGCTGGTGCAGGACCTGGAGCGGGCCGTGGCGCGCGGGACGTTCTTCCCGGTCCTGGCCGCCGCACCGGCCGCGGAGGGCGCCCGTCAGGGCCTCGGCACGGTCGAGCTGCTGGAGCTGGTCAAGGGCGGCTTCCCGACCCCGCTGGAGCGCGAGGGGTTCACGGTCACCACGCCGGACGGCAAGCCGCGTGAGCTCGCGCTGTGCGATCCGGACGGGCCCCTCGTGGCGGAGGTCGTCAAGACGTCCTCCGACCCGTACGTGGGCCGTGTGTCGCTGGTCCGGGTGTTCTCGGGCACTCTGCGTCCCGACGAGACCGTCCATGTGTCCGGGCACGGGCTGACCGACCGCGGGCACGAGGACCACGACGTGGACGAGCGCGTCGGCGCCCTGTCCGCGCCGTTCGGAAAGCAGCAGCGGCCCCTGTCGCACTGCATCGCGGGCGATCTGGCGTGTGTGGCGAAGCTGAGCCGTGCCGAGACCGGGGACACCCTCTCGGCCAAGGACGACCCGCTGCTCATGGAGCCCTGGGAGATGCCCGACCCACTGCTTCCGCTCGCCATCCAGGCGCACAGCAAGGCCGACGAGGACAAGCTCAGCCAGGGCCTGGCGCGGCTTGTCGCGGAGGACCCGACCATGCGGCTCGAACAGAACCAGGACACGCACCAGGTGGTCCTGTGGTGCCTGGGCGAGGCGCACGCGGACGTCGCCCTGGAGCGGCTGCGCACGCGGTACGGCGTCCAGGTCGACGTGGTCCCGCACCGGGTCTCGCTGCGGGAGACGTTCGCCGGCAAGTGCGCCGGGCGCGGACGCCATGTGAAGCAGTCCGGCGGGCACGGCCAGTACGCCATCTGCGAGATCGAGGTCGAACCGCTGCCCGGCGGCTCCGGCATCGAGTTCGTCGACAAGGTGGTCGGCGGAGCCGTTCCCCGGCAGTTCATCCCGTCCGTCGAGAAGGGCATCCGGGCGCAGGCCGCGAGGGGCGTCGCCGTCGGTCACCCCTTGGTCGACCTGCGGATCACGCTTCTCGACGGCAAGGCGCACTCCGTGGACTCCTCCGACGCCGCCTTCCAGACGGCGGGTGCGCTCGCCCTGCGCGAGGCGGCGGCCGACACGAAGATCCATCTCCTGGAGCCGGTCGCGGAGGTGACCGTGCTCGTCGGCGACGACTACGTGGGCGCGGTGATGAGCGATCTGTCCGGGCGGCGCGGCCGGGTGCTGGGCACCGAGCAGACTGCCGGTGGCCGCACGCTCGTACGGGCCGAGGTGCCCGAGATCGAGATCAGCCGGTACGCGGTGGACCTGCGTTCGCTCTCGCACGGCACCGCGCGCTTCAGCCGCGCGTACGCGCGGCACGAGCCGATGCCGCCGCAGATCGCGGCGAAGGTCCGGGAGCAGATGGAGGAGGCCTCCTAGGGTCTGGCTCTTCGTCGTTGGGACTCGTGTTCCCCTCCGTCACGTGGGCGGGCGGCTTCTCGGCCGTCCGCCCACGGGCGGCGGCACCTGCGGATACGCTGATCACCAGATCGAGTTGAGAGACGATCAGCGTGATGGCCTGTTCAACAGGTGTGCGGCGCAAGGAAGTCGGGAAGGCCGCAGAAGCGGGTTCGGCGGCGAGGGGGCGGCAGTGACGGACGGATTCGATTTCACTCCCGGGGCACAGGTGCCCCTGTCGGGCTCCGCCGGGCAGACGGCGGCGACCTATGCCCTGGCCTCGGCGGCCTACCGGGACGCCACGGTCGAGACGATTCTGAACGCGGACAACGAATGGCATCAGTCGACGGTCACCCCCGGACGGCCGTGGGCGAAGATCTTCCGGCCCAATCTCGGCGAGGCGTTCTCGCTGGCCGTACGGGACCGGATGCTGGGCGCCGACCGCAAGCCGCTCATCCAGTCCTTCGGCACCGAGCCCCAGGTGGTCGTGGAGCACTGCCTGGCATCCCACCGCATCCGCAGGGAGCGCGACAACTGGCTGTCGGCCGTGACGGTGCTGTGCGGGGTGCTGTTCCTGCCCGGGATGCTGGTGTGGCTGCTCGTCTTCCAGATCCGAGCCACCGTCGCCCGGCGCGACGACAGGCGCGTCTCGGCGCTCGGCACGGCCCTGCTGTTCGCTGTGGGCGTCCTCGCCGTGCTCTTCCTGATCCGTATGCCGTTCCACGGCTTCTGGGGGTGGTACGCACGGGCCGCGGTCGTCCTGCCGGTCGTCGGCTGGCTCTGGGCGCGGCAGATCTGCGAGCGGACCGCGAGGGACCTGCGCGACCGCTGGGACAGCCTGCTCGCCGGCGGCGGCCTCGGCGCGAAGATCCCGGAGGCCGTTCCGGGCAGCCCCGGGGAGACGGCCGCCGAGAGGCTGCGCCAGGCGCTCGCCCGGCTCAGCGCCGAGCAGCAGTCCAACTCGGTCTTCTACGCGGGGCCCAAGGGCATACTCGGCATGGGCACCCGCTGGGGCAGCTGGAGCCTCGCGGAGGATCTGATCCCGCGCGACACGGGCAAGGAGATCCACCCCTTCCGCAGCTGGGACGTGATCAGGGCCATCCACGACCAGTTGCGGATGCTGGAGCGCGGCCCGCTGAACACCGGCGGCTTCCCGGCTCCGTCGATCCGGCACTGGATCGTGAGCCCGATCGGGGAGAACGCGAAGGAAGTGTCCCGTCCCACCGGCACGGACGTGAACGCTTACCAGGTCAAGACCCACGCGATACAGGACATCTGCAACAAGCAGCAGTTCGGCAGCGGTGAGCGGCACTACCTGGGGGTCCAGTGGACGCTCTGGGACGGGCAGCTGATCCTCACCATGCTGATCACGGTGACGGTCCTGCACGAGACGCTGCGGATCGAGGTCACCGGGCATGCCCTGGGACCCGTGAACGCGCTGTTCACGACCAAGCCGGAGGCGCCGGTCAAGAAGGTGCAGAAGCAGGTCAGATTCTGGGAGACCCGTGAGGTGAAGCTCCCGCTGGTCACGACGGACGAGGTGGTACGGCTCGCGGTCCGTGCCCCGCTCACCTGGTATCCGCCGGTGCTGAACTGGCTCGGGGGCACGTTGACCCTGCCCGAGCCGTTCGGGCTGCGCCATGCGTGGGCGGACCAGCCGTGGCGGCACCGCTTCATGGCGGACGACGCGTTGCGGGCAGCGACGCCGGTGCTGCGGGTGGTGCATGCGGCGGCGATCAAGGTGCTGGAGGAGAACGGCGTGGACACGGACAAGTTCGGGACGCGGTCGTCGCTTCTCAGCACGCTGGTGCAGGATGCCGCGCCCCGGAAGGCTGACGTCTACGACGCGTAGTGCCTCCGGCGGTCGGCCGGGTACGAACCGTGGCTCTGGACGGGGTGGCCGTTCCTGGGGGCTGCCGCCCCCAGGCCCCCGCTCCGGCCTGAACGGCCTTGTCCTCAATCGCCGGACGGGCTGAAAGAACCGGTCCGGACCGCCTCGGACTCAGGCGCCGGACCGACTCAAAGAACCGGCCCGGGCTGTGGCCTCATGTCGTCGGCCATGCCTCTGCCAGCATCTTCCGGGTGTCGGCCAGGAGCTGAGGCAGGATCTTCGTGTGCCCGACCACGGGCATGAAGTTGGTGTCGCCGCCCCAGCGCGGAACGATGTGCTGGTGCAGGTGGGCCGCGATGCCCGCGCCCGCGACCGTTCCCTGGTTCATGCCGATGTTGAAGCCGTGAGCGCCTGAGGCCGTGCGCAGGGCGGTCATCGCCTGCTTGGTCAGCTCGGCGAGTTCCGCGGTCTCCGGCTCCGTGAGGTCGGTGTAGTCGGCGATGTGGCGGTAGGGCACGACCATGAGGTGGCCGCCGTTGTACGGGTACAGATTGAGGACGGCGTAGACCTGCTCGCCGCGCCGCACGATCAGTCCGTCCTCGTCGGACTTGGCCGGGATCGAGCAGAACGGGCAGCCGTCCCCGGCCCCCGGACCGGTCGGCTTGTTCTCGCCCTGGATGTAGGCCATCCGGTGGGGCGTCCACAGGCGCTGGAACGCGTCCTGCGTCCCCACTCCGATCTGCTGCTCCGGCTCACTCGTCATGAAGTGCAGCATATGGCTTCGCCCGATCGCGGCGTGTCGCCGGGGCTCGGGCGAATCCGTCCCGCGCGAAGCTGGGCCGATGGACGACGACAGCCGTATGGCCCGCTGGGAGCGGTGGGCGGACATCCCGCTCGCTGTGGCCTCGCTGGTGTATCTGGGCTCGTACGCGGTGCAGGTCCTGGGTGAGGACAGCCTGCCCCGGCTGGTGCTCGATCTGTGTCTCCTGGTGATGCTCACGAGCTGGGCGCTGTTCGTCATCGACTACGCGGTGCGCTGGCGCCTGAGCGGCGAGGGAGCGCGCTTCGTCCACCGGCACTGGCTGGACTCGGTGGTCGTGGTGCTGCCCCTTCTTCGTCCGGTACGCGTCGTACGGGTCTACCAGGCGGTCCAGCGCCGCCGCGGGCAGGCCAAGGCGTCCCTGCAGGCACTCGTGATGATGTACGCGAGCCTGTCGTCGTTGCTGCTCGGCTTCGGGGCCGCGCTCTCCGTGTACCGCTTCGAGCATCGCGCCCCAGGGGCGACTATCCGCACGTTCGGGGATTCCGTGTGGTGGGTGTGCTCCACGCTCTCGACCGTCGGCTACGGCGATGTCGTGCCGGTGACGGTGCCGGGGCGGCTGGTCGCGATCGTCCTGATGGGCTGCGGCCTGGCCCTGCTGGGGGCCGTGACGGGTTCGTTCTCGTCGTATCTGATGCAGCGCTTCGCGCGCGAGGGCGACAGCGGAAGGCCCCCGGGAGGCTGAACCTCCCGGGGGCCTTCAAGCCATGTGCGGGTCAGACCTGCGCCCGCTCCTCGACGACCTTCGCGATCTTGGCGATGGCCTCGTCGAACGGGATGCCGTTCTCCTGGGAGCCGTCCCGGTAGCGGAAGGAGACCGAGCCGCCGGCCATGTCCTCGTCGCCCGCGATGACCATGAAGGGGACCTTCTGCTTCTGGGCGTTGCGGATCTTCTTCTGCATACGGTCCGAGGACGAGTCCACCTCGACGCGCAGGCCCTTCTTGCGAGCCGCCGCGGCGAACTTCTCCAGGTACTCCACGTGCGCGTCGCCGATCGGGATGCCGACCGCCTGGACCGGGGCCAGCCACGCGGGGAAGGCTCCCGCGTAGTGCTCCAGGAGCACCGCGAAGAACCGCTCGATCGAGCCGAAGAGCGCACGGTGGATCATGACGGGGCGCTGCTTGGAGCCGTCGGGGCCCGTGTACTCGAGGTTGAAGCGCTCCGGCAGGTTGAAGTCCAGCTGGACCGTCGACATCTGCCAGGTGCGGCCGATGGCGTCCTTCGCCTGGACGGAGATCTTCGGGCCGTAGAAGGCCGCGCCGCCCGGGTCGGGGACCAGCGGGAGGCCCTGCTTCTCGGCGACCTGGCGGAGGGTTTCGGTGGCCTCCTCCCAGATCTCGTCGGAGCCGACGAACTTCTCCGGGTCCTTGGTGGACAGCTCCAGGTAGAAGTCGGTCAAGCCGTAGTCGCGCAGCAGGTTCAGGACGAAGGTGAGCGTCTTGTCCAGCTCGTCCGCCATCTGCTCCTTGGTGCAGTAGATGTGCGCGTCGTCCTGGGTGAAGCCGCGGGCCCGGGTCAGGCCGTGCACGACGCCCGACTTCTCGTACCGGTACACGGTGCCGAACTCGAACAGGCGCAGCGGCAGTTCACGGTACGAACGCCCGCGGGCGTCGAAGATCAGGTTGTGCATCGGGCAGTTCATGGGCTTGAGGTAGTAGTCCACGCCCTCGTCGAGCTGCATGGGCGGGTACATGCCGTCGGCGTACCAGTCCAGGTGGCCCGAGGTCTCGAAGAGCTTCCCCTTCGTCGCGTGCGGGGTGTAGACGAACTCGTAGCCCTCTTCCTCGTGGCGGCGGCGCGAGTAGTCCTCCATCACGCGGCGGACGATGCCGCCCTTGGGGTGGAAGACGGCGAGGCCTGAGCCGATCTGCTCCGGGATGGAGAACAGGTCGAGCTCGCTGCCCAGCTTGCGGTGGTCGCGCTTCTCGGCCTCGGCGAGGAAGTCCAGGTACGCCTTCAGCTCGTCCTTGGACGGCCAGGCGGTGCCGTAGACGCGCTGGAGCATGGGGTTCTTCTCGCTGCCGCGCCAGTAGGCGGCGGCGTTGCGCATCAGCTTGAACGCCGGGATGTTCCGGGTGGAGGGCAGGTGGGGACCGCGGCAGAGGTCCTTCCAGCACAGCTCGCCGGTCTTGGCGTCCAGGTTGTCGTAGATCGTCAGCTCGCCGGCGCCGACCTCGACCTCCGCGCCGTCGTCGGACGAGGCGGAGCCCTTGATGCCGATGAGCTCCAGCTTGTACGGCTCGTTCGCCAGCTCCTCGCGGGCGGCCTCGTCGGTCACCACGCGGCGTGAGAAGCGCTGGCCGCGCTTCTGGATCTCCTGCATCTTCTTCTCGATGGCCTTGAGATCCTCAGGCGTGAACGGCTTCTCGACGTCGAAGTCGTAGTAGAAGCCGTCCTTGACCGGCGGGCCGATGCCGAGCTTCGCCTCGGGAAAGAGTTCCTGCACCGCCTGTGCCATGACGTGCGCGGTGGAGTGACGCAGGATGCTCAGGCCGTCGTCGGAGGTGATCTCGACACCCTCGACGGTCTCGCCGTCCCGCACCTCGTAGGCGAGGTCCTTCAGCTCACCGGCCACGCGCGCGGCGATGATCGAGCGCTCGCCGGCGAAGAGCTCGGCGGCCGTAGCGCCCGTCGTCACCACGCGCTCTTCCCGCTCGGAATCGCGTTGGATGATCACACGGACGTCTGACACCGGTCTCTCCTGACTGCTGGTGGATGCGGCGCCATACCTGGAGCGCGCGCATTGCGTGAGATCGTACCGATCCCGTGCCGCGCTCCGCGAAACGGACGGCCGTCAGTCCCCGCCGCACGCCTCCTCGAAGAAGTCGAGGTTCTCCTGGAGGGACTTCATCAGCCTGTCCCGCTCGGCCTCGTCGACCTGCACCGGCGCCACCCCGGACGCCTCGACGAGGCGCCGGAAGCCGCCCCTGCTCTCCAGCCGCCCGTGCACCCGCACCGGCAGCCCCACGAGGTGGGCGTGGCCCGCTATCCGGTACGACTCCTCGTCCAGGGTCATCCGGATGTGGGGGACCTCGGCCCCGGCGATGACCTTGAGCCGTACCGTGCCCTCGCCGCGCGGCCCTGCTCTGCGCAGGCGCACCACGGCTCCGGTGATCCGCACCGGCACGGAGGGTTCCCCACGCTGGTAGCGGGCTCCCGCCTCACGCAGTACGGGCAGGTCACCCGGTGAGAACTCGACCGGTTCGGCGGGCACCGCGCAGCCCTTCGGGGTGCCGGTACCGGGCGCCCACTCCACCGCGATCCGGGCGCCCTCGCTGCCGCGCACCAGGGCGACAAGCGCCTCGGTCAGCTCCTGGCTCACTCCCGCCTCGACGGCGGCGTCGAAGGCCTCCATGCCGCCGGTGGCCCGCTGGTAGTCGATGGCTTCCCGGGCGGCGCAGAGGGCCTCGTGCAGGCGCAGTGCGAGCGGGCGTCCCGTGGACACGGGGACGAAGGCGGTGAGCCGGCGCCCGCCGGGGGCGGCGCCGACCAGGATGTGCTCCAGGGCCGCGGCGGCGGGCCTGCGGTGCCGTGCGCCGTAGTAGCCCGCGCGGGCGCGTGTGGCGAGTGCGCCGGCCAGCAGCATCTGGCGGGCGGCCGTGCGCAGCCGGTCCTCGACCACCCAGGGCGCCGCGCCCGTGGGACCCATGGGCACGTCCCGCCACCAGCGGATCTCGTCGCTGGGCACGGCGAGGCCGAGCAGCACGTCGCGTGCCGAGGGGGAGCCGCTGCGGGCGAGGGCCACCAGGGCTTCGCTGATGAGGTCGTCGCTGTCGGGGAAGGCGCGGCTCTCGGGGATGAGCAGGCTCGTGCGGCCGTCACCGCGGCCCGGCGGGGTCCAGCGGCCGTAGCGCCCGGGGGCTCCGCCGCGGCGCTGCCAGCCGTGGCGGTCGAGCAGGGCGCTGAGCACGGCGGGGTCGACTTCGTCGGGGGCGGGCGGCTGGTTCCACAGCGGTTCGACCGGGTGCGGGCGGACGCTTCGGCCCGGCTCGTCGAGGGGACGGTGTGTCACGGTCTGCCTCCCGTTCCGACCCGGGTCATGATCTCGCACAGGGCACGGTCGTCGAAGATGCGTGACGTCGGGATGCGTACGGTGGTGCGTCGCCGGCCGGTGACCGGGTGCCCGGCGAGATTGATCCAGTAGCAGCAGTGCCGAAGGTCCAGACGGTCGTGGCCGGCCCGCAGCCACTGCTCCTGCGACCGGGGGACGATCATCACGACGAGGATCTTGTGCACCGAGACCGGGGTGCGGGCGAGCTTCGCCAGGTGCTCGTTGTCCAGCGTGAAGGAGAAGAACCGTCCCGGTGGGTTCGGCGGTATCTGGTACGTGCACTTGAGCTGCACCTTGATGGTGACCTCGTCGTCGACCGTGTGCCCTGGCGCGCTGTGGCTGACGTGCCAGTCGATGCCGTTGTCCGGAAAGGGCTGCGAGAGCGAGCAGCCGGCCGCGGCGACGACCGCGTGCAGGTAGCCGACCTGCAGTGTCTCCATGCAGGCGGTGGTGGCGAGCGTGCCGCGATGGGGTGCCGTCCGCTCGGGAAGCAGCCCGCCCCGCTCGGGCTGCGCTATCGCCATGACCAATTGCCTTCCGCGCCGTAGGAATCCCGTGACGGGTCGCTGAACTGCAAAGACCCGTACTCCTGTTGTCTCCTCCCGGCGTACGCCGCAAACAGCCCGGGTATCACCAAACAGGCAGAAGACGGTACGTCAGCTGCCCTGGGTGAACGAGGAGTTGTGTAGGCATGACGTGCTGGTATGAGGGGCCGCTGGCCGCCTTCGACACGGAGACCACGGGCGTGGATGTCGAGACCGACCGGATCGTGTCGGCCGCCGTCGTCGTCCAGGACGCCCCGGGCACCCGGCCGAGGGTGGGCCGTTGGCTGGTGAACCCGGGGGTGCCGGTGCCCGCCGAGGCGACGGCGGTGCACGGGCTGACGGAGGATCACCTGCAACGCAACGGCCGCTGGCCGTCGCCGGTGATGGAGGAGATAGCCCGGGAACTGGGCGAACAGGCCGCGCTCGGACGGCCGCTGGTGGTGATGAACGCGCCGTTCGATCTCACGCTCCTGGACCGGGAGTTGCGCCGCCACCGGGCCTCGTCGCTCGAACGCTGGTTCGCGGCGGCGCCGCTGCAGGTACTGGACCCCCGGGTGCTCGACAAGCACCTGGACCGCTATCGCAAGGGCCGCCGCACTCTCACCGACCTGTGCGCGCACTACGGTGTCGCGCTGGAGGGGGCGCACGACGCGGCGGCGGACGCGCTCGCCTCGCTGGAGGTCGTACGGGCGCTGGGGCGCCGTTTCGCGAGCCGTCTGGAGCGGCTGACACCGGCCGAGCTGCACATCCTTCAGACCGGGTGGCACGCGGCGCAGGCGCGCGGGCTCCAGGCGTGGTTCGCGCGCAGCGGCTCGGACGAGGCGGTGGACCCGGCGTGGCCGGTGCGCCCGGAGCTGCCGGCGGCGGCCTGAGCTGCGGCGGGGGCCCTGCGAGCAGCTGTCGGGCGAGGCGGCCCGGGAGCGGTGCGAGGCCGAAGCCGGCACGCGCTCCGCGTTCCCGGCCATCCGGAAGAGCACGACAAGCACGGGGGCCTCGCCTGCCCCATCAAGATCGGGAGCGTATGCGGGCGGGGCTCAACAAGAAGAGCCGGTCCGCGAGTTGCGGACCGGCCCTCTCCCGGTGGGCGATACTGGGTTCGAACCAGTGACCTCTTCGGTGTGAACGAAGCGCTCTCCCACTGAGCTAATCGCCCGGGAACGCACTGAACCATACAGGTCCCGGCGGGCTTCGTTCAAACCGCTTCCAGGTACGCCGCGAGGCCCTGCCGCCCGGAGCGCATCATGAACCGGTGGTTGGCGCGGAAGAAGGGCCGTCCCGGCACGGCCAGCCGCCTGAGCAACGGTTTGTTCACCTCGACCTCCTGGTCGTAGCGGGCGCGGCAGCCGTGCGCCGTCCCGGTGAGCGTCCAGCGGGCCCAGCCCTCCATGTCGCCGGACATCGCGATCTCCAGCACTCCGGCACCGGGGTCGCGCCGCGTCTCGCGTGCCGTGAAGGCCATGTCGTACGGCAGCAGGGAGCGGATGGTGATCACGGCAGTGATGTCGTCGACCCGCTCCACCGCGCGCACCTGCGGCCACCAAAGGGGGTACTCCTCGGCTCGTTCCAGCACGGCGTAGGCCCGGCGGGGCGGCACGGGCAGCGCCCACACCGTGTGGAAGCGGTAGTGGTTCCAGTCCATGTGCCTCCGGTCCCTGAGCCCCCGGTCCGTCACCCTTCAGCCCTTCAACCTCTTCAGCCGAGTCACCCTCGGCCGGGGCAACTGAACGCATGTCGAGGGCGGTTGCCGGCCGTGCGCGCCACCCGGTGTCCGGATTCCTCGCGTCCGCCTGCGACTTGGGGCCCAGCGGAACGGCCGCCTCACGGCCGCCTCACGACACCCGGCGGAAATCCAATGGTGTTCCGGAATACTTCCGGTCGGTTTAGGAGGTACCACACTCCGGCACTTCTCGTAGAAGTCCAAGTAATCCGGAGGGCACGGGAAGTCCGCGGTGAATCATTTCAGCCATGCGCCCACCAGCCCACCGGAAGCGAGGGCGGCGGACACGCGTCGAGGGCGGCGTGTACGCACAGTGTTCGTGCCTACACACCGCCCTCGGTTCTGTGGGCGATACTGGGATCGAACCAGTGACCTCTTCGGTGTGAACGAAGCGCTCTCCCGCTGAGCTAATCGCCCGGGCGCAGGAAGAACATTACCCCATGTCAGGGGGCGCCTCCGACCAGGCGTCGGAGCAGTTGGATCATTCGTCCCTGATGCTCCAGGGGGTCACCAGGCCGAACTTCCAGACGTAGACACCGGCGAGCGCCACCGCGACCGTCGCACCCGTCGCCGTCAGGATGATGTTGCGGCGGCGGACGCGGGGGTCGAGTGCGCGCTGTGCCGCCTCGGTGACCTTGCGTTTCGTCCAGAGGAGCACCAGTTGGGCCCAGACGAACTCGGTCGCCCAGATCGCCATACCGGCGAAGATCACCAGCCAGCCCGGACCGGGCAGCGGAAGCAGGATCACGCCTGCGGCGATCACCGCGAGGCCGATCACGAAGATGCCCACCTGCCAGCCGATATGCAGCGCGCGGCGCGCTCTGACGAAGGCCGGCGCCCGCGATCCGGGTGCACGCTCCGCGCCGGACTCCTTCCCGGGCGCGGCGGTCGCGCGCCGACCGTCACTCCCCGTATTCATGGAGCCAAACCTACCGGAGAGAAACCGGTCACCGGAATGGTCGTACCCGGCGAACGGCATCTCGGCCGGATGAGCTACGTAAAGACAGGCAAAACCCTCAGAGGGGTTTACAACGGCACCGTAGGTGGCATGTCGATTTCGCCGACGTGCGAATCCCCGAGCGCACACTGAGCGAAAGGCCCTGGCGCTTATGAACACCACGGTCAGCTGTGAGCTGCACCTGCGCCTCGTTGTGTCGAGCGAGTCCTCACTGCCTGTACCCGCAGGACTGCGGTATGACACGGCCGATCCCTACGCCGTGCACGCCACCTTCCACACCGGAGCCGAGGAGACCGTCGAGTGGGTGTTCGCCCGCGACCTCCTCGCGGAGGGCCTGCATCGGCCCACCGGCACCGGTGACGTCCGCGTCTGGCCGTCGCGGAGCCATGGACAGGGCGTTGTCTGCATCGCCCTGAGCTCTCCGGAGGGCGAGGCCCTGCTCGAGGCCCCTGCGCGGGCCCTCGAGTCGTTCCTGAAGCGGACCGACGCGGCCGTGCCGCCCGGCACGGAGCATCGCCATTTCGATCTCGACACAGAGCTCTCCCACATCCTGGCGGAGAGCTAGCGCAGCATCGCGAACCGCCCAGCGCCGTCCACTCGGGGAGACGGCTCGGGCCAGGACAACCGCATACGGCACTACCAGGCGCCGTCGCCGCGAGCCCCGCGGAGGCGGCGCTCCGGCATGTACGGAGGGCGACGGACGGGACCCCGACCGTGAACGGCGAGGAACGCGCCAGGGCGGCGAGGGAGCGGGGCCTGCGTCCCCCAGGGGGCCGCGAGCGCCTCCGAGCCCGTCAAGGGCCGCCAGGGGCGCCCCGCGGCCGTTCGCGGCGGTCCGCAGCCGTGAGCCGCTAGGCTCGGCCAGCATCGGCGGGCGCCCGTGCCCGACCCAGGCCAGGGAGCGACACGTGCTGATCACCCACGACACCCGGTGCGCGCTCGACCTCGTGGTGGATCTGGTGAACACCGCGCCGGAGGGCGACGAGGCGGACCAGCTCCCGGATGTCGCCGCCCTCGACGAGTTCGCGCGCGGCCACGACCTGAGCGACGTCGGCGTCCTCTCCGCGTTCGACCTCGCCGCCGTCCGCAAGATCCGCGGGCGGTTCGCCGCGGTGTTCGCCGCGCCGGACGCGCGCACCGCGGCCGGGCTGATCAACGAGCTGGTCGCGGCGGCGGGTACGACGCCGCGGCTGACCGACCACGACGGCTACGACTGGCATGTGCACTACTTCGCCCCCGGGGCGTCCGTCGCCGACCACATGGCCGCGGACTGCGGCATGGCTCTGGCGTTCTTCGTGGTCGCGGGCGAGCAGGAACGGCTGCGCCGCTGCGAGGCGCCCGACTGCCGGCGCACCTTCGTGGATCTCTCCCGCAACCGCTCCCGCCGCTACTGCGACAGCCGCACCTGCGGAAACCGTCTGCATGTGGCCGCGTACCGCGCGCGCCGCAAGGAAGCGACCGGCTGAGTGATCATCCGGGTAAGAACCGATACGGAACCGGGGACCGCCCCGCGGCGTCTTACAGGAGAGTCCTGAAACCGAGCGCCGGGCGCTACTCTCTGTCATCTCGACGGCTGGATGGCACGGACACCCCACGCTCCCGCATCGCTTTCCGGTGGTGGACGGCCGGGCTGACGGAGCCCCTCGGCGGGTGACGCCAGGGGCTCCGCATACGGCTCAGAGCATCAGCAGGTCGTGCAGTGATGCCATGAGAAGCAGGCAGCCGATCACCGCAAGGAAGATCATCAGCGGTGGCTGGGAAAGCGCGAAGAGACAACCACGGCGCTCCTCGAGAGAAGCGCCGGCGTCGCTCTGGGTTCTGTCCAGCATCTCGCGGTGATGATGACGCAGCCCAGGCCCGCCTGGCGATCAACACGCCCGTAATGGCGGGGAGTTCGCCAACTTCTGCGCTCTACGGAACGAAGATGATCTCGAGTGCGCGACCTTGATCGTCCAGAGGCCCCCTGCGATCACTGTGTCGTTTCAAATCGATCTGGATCTCACGCCGTATCGATGCGGGCTGTACCGATTCAACACGCTCGACGTCGTGATTCCGTACAGGGCCTCGCACCGCGCCTCGTACACAGGGTTCACGCCGCGCGTCATATTCCATGCTTCTTGAGGATGGCCTCGATATCGCTGAAGTCGTCCTTGGAGTCGGTGCGGGCACCGGCTGCCCCGGGCGAGGCCGTGGGCCGGGTGGCCGGACGGCCCGCGTTGCCCAGTGCGGGCGAGGAGGGCGGCGCGGCGACGGCCGTCTCGCGCTGTGCGGCCCGCGCCGCCTTGCGCTCCTTGCGGGTGCCGCCGTTCCGGCGCTCCACGGCCCGTGTGGTCGCGAACAGCAGCCAGGCGACACCGAGCAGGCCGAAGCCCGCCCAGGCGGTGGGACTGAACGCCGTGTCGGCGAGCCAGCCCACGACCCCGGTCATCACCAATGCCACCGGCACGAGCGAGTACGCGGCGAGACGCGCGGCGGCAAGGAAACGCTTGCGGTAGGCCGTGACCGCGGCGATGCCCAGCCCGGCCACGGAAACGGCGGAGCAGACTGTCTCGGCAATCATCCGGTCCTCCACGCGGGTCGGTCGGGCAGGGTCGGTTCGTCCCTTCCATCCTGCACCGTCGCGCGCCCCACAGGCCACGGTCCCGCGCGGCCTCAGGGACATCTCGGGGTCGATCTCCGGGTGGTCTCCTCCCCAGGGCGCGGATCCGGCTCCACCCCGGCTCCACCCCGCGGCCCCGGAGGTCCTGTTTGGGACGTGTCCGTCGTGCTGGGAGACTGTGACCATGAGTGACTCCTCCGCCGCCCGCACTGCCGTCCCCGTCCTGGACGTGTGGTGCGAACTCCAGTGCCCCGACTGCCGCACCGCCCTCGATGATCTGCGCGCGCTGCGCGCCCGCTACGGCGACCGGCTGGAGCTGCGGCTGCGGCACTTCCCGCTGGAGAAGCACCGGCACTCCTTCGCCGCAGCGCAGGCCGCCGAGGAGGCGACGGAACAGGGAAAGGGCTGGCCGTATGTGGAGGCCGTGCTCGGCCGGGTCGAGGAACTCGACCACAGGGGCGAGCCGTTCCTGGTCGAAGTGGCCCGCGAACTCGGCCTGGACGCGGAGGAGTTCGACACGGCGCTGATCGACGGCCGGCACATCCTGATCGTCGACGCCGACCAGGCGGAGGGCAAGGCGATCGGCGTGACCGGCACCCCGACCTATGTCATCGGCGGCGAGCGCCTCGACGGCGGGAAGAGCCAGGAGGGTCTGCGCGAACGCATCGAGGAGATCGCGGACCGGCTGCTGGCCGAGCAGGGGGCCTGAGCACGGACGGGCGGAATCGCCGACCGCCGCCCTGATGTCCGGTCCGCCCCTACAGCAACGGCTTGTACAGAGCGAACCGCGTCGTCTCGTAGCCGAGGGACTCGTACAACCGCTCGGCCGGCGTGTTCCCCGCGAACACGTTGAGGCCGAGGACATGTCTGCCGGCGCCGATGGCCTGTGACTCCGCCAGGAGCATGAGCGTACGGCCGTGTCCCCGGCCGCGGTGGGCCACGTCGGCCTCGACGTCGAACACGTAGGCGCTGTCCTCCCGCAGCGCCAACCACAGGGTGCCCACCCGGGTCCCTTCGTGCTCCAGCACGCTGAACAGCATGTTCTCCGTGGCGAGCCCCCGCGGCAGCAGTTGCTCGTGGTCGCGCCGCGCCTTGGCGTACGCCTCGGCCTCCGGTACACCTCGTTCTATCCACGTGCGCGCGTAGTGCTCGGACTCGTACTCGTACCAGGCGTCGTACTCGGACTGCGTCATCGGCCGTCCGCGGCTGCCGGCGGGAAGCGCGGGAGGCCGGTCGCCGAGACGCTTCTCCATGCCGCGGTTGCGCAGTGTGTAGCCGAGCACCTCCGCGAGCCGCAGTGCCGCCCCGGCCGTGGCCGGGACGTTCATCTCCATCTGCGTACAGCCCCAGCCGCGTGCCACCTCCTCCGCGGCGAGCGCGGCCACCGTGCCCCGGCCACGCCGCCGGTCCGGCTCCTCGATGCGCAGGTCCAGGATCACGGCCACCGTGTCGCCGAAGGAACGGGAGGTGCCGAGGTGTATCGCGCCAACGGGACGGCTGTTCACGCACACCTGGTAGTGGCGTGAACGCGTCCCGTCGGCCGCGCGCTGAAGCGGCCCGGTCGGCCGCAGGGTCGTGGTCATCAGGGGTGTTCTACCCGCCGTGGAGATCCACTTCAGCTGAATTACCCGGGATTCCCGGGCTGCCGTGTCCTACGGATCGAGATCCCCCGCGGACCGCTCGTCGAACAGCCGCATGGCCTTCGCGGTCACCGGGCCGGGCGCCCCCGCCAGTTCACGGCCGTCGACACGGTGCACGGCCTGGACATCGCGCAGCGTGGAGGTGAGGAAGATCTCGTCGGCGCGCTCCAGCACATCGAGCGGAAGGTCGGTCTCCCTGGCGCCGGTCCACTCGGCCGTGAGCGCGCGCGTGATGCCGGCGAGACAGCCGGAGGCGAGCGGCGGGGTGTGGATCTCCCCGTCGAGAACGACGAAGACGTTCGTCCCCGTGCCCTCGCAGAGCTGCCCGACCGTGTTGGCGAACAGCGCCTCGGTGGCGCCCTGTTGGGAGGCGCGGGCGAGAGCGACGACGTTCTCGGCGTAGGAGGTGGTCTTGAGGCCGGCGAGCGCGCCGCGTTCGTTGCGGGTCCACGGAACGGTGATCACCGCGGTGGAGTCGGGGCGCCTGGCGGTCGCGCCCAGGGCCACCATGAGGGTCGGGCCCCGGTCGCCGCGGTCCGAGCCGAGCGGGCCGTACCCGCCGGTGTAGGTGATGCGCAGCCGTCCCAGCGGTGCCGGGTTGGCCTCGAGGACGGCGGCGCACGCCCGGCGCACCTCGTCCAGATCGGGGTCCGGCAGTCCGAGGCCGCGCGCCGAGCGGGTGAGCCGCTCGAGGTGGCGGGTGAGCGCGAACGCGCGCCCCTCGGTGGCCTTGACGGTCTCGAAGATGCCGTCACCGACGGTCAGTCCATGGTCGAAGACGGAGACACGGGCGGACTCGGCGTCCTGCAGTCCTCCGTCGAGCCAGATCTTCACGTGAGGGTTCCTCCGCTCGCCTCGTACGCTCCCGATGCCACGTCCAGCAGACGGGCGGCCTTCAGCTCGGTCTCCCGCCACTCGCCCTCGGGGTCGGAGCCCCAGGTGATGCCGGCCCCGGCCCCGAAGCGCAGCACGGCCGCGCCGTCGCCGGTCCGCTCCAGCCAGAAGGTGCGTATGCCGACCGCCAGCTGGCCCGTTCCACGGTCCGCGTCGACCCAGCCGATGCCGCCGCAGTAGGGACCCCGGGGTGCGGTCTCCAGGGCGTCTATGATGCGCAACGCGCTCGACTTGGGGGCACCGGTGATCGAGCCGGCCGGGAAGGTGGCGGCCAGGAGCTGCGGCCAGCCGGCGTCCTCGCGCAGCTCACCGCGGACCGTGGAGACGAGGTGGACCAGGCCGGGGTGCTTCTCCACGGCGCACAGATCGGGGACGGTCACGCTGCCCGAGGTGCACACACGGCCGATGTCGTTGCGGACCAGGTCCACGATCATCACGTTCTCGGCGTAGTCCTTCTCCAGAAGGTCCGCCTCGGTGCGGCCGGTGCCCTTGATCGGGCCCGACTCGACGGTCCGGCCGTCGCGGCGCAGGAAGAGCTCGGGCGACGCGGTGGCGATCTCCACACCGTGCCGCGGCAGACGAATCGTTCCCGCGTAGGGCGCCGGATTGCCGCGTGCCAGCACGGCGGTCAGCGCATCCACATCGGCGTCGGCGGTCACGGGCGCGGAGAGCACCCGGCAGAGGTTCACCTGATACACCTCGCCGGTCGCGATGTGCTCGCGGATCCTCCGTACGCCCGCCGTGTACGCGGCGCGGTCGAGCGAGGACGTCCAGTCCCCTCTCACCGGTCCGCGCCAGGCGCCCGGTACCGGCGCCGGTACGGGCTCCACCCGGACGTCCGCGAAACGTGCGCAGGTCAGACGGCCCTCGTAGTCGGCGCAGACTGCCCAGAACCCGGTGGAGTCGAGGGCCGCGGGGTCGCTGGTGACATCGAGGAGTCCGGTGGCGACGCGGTCGCCGAAGCGGGCGAGAGGTGGAAGGTGCTGCACATTCCCGAGTCTAGGACGGCTCTCCCGCGGGTTGCCCGGCCGTGTCCTCCCGGATGTCGCACGAACGCCCTGGCCATGTCCCCCACCAGGCGCAGCGGCGCACGCTGCGTAAACGCGTTTTTGTGCTGGCCCGGGAATCCGCTAGAGTTCAACACGTCGCCGGGACGCGAGAGCGCACCGAAACGACAAGCGGACGTAGCTCAGTTGGTAGAGCGCAACCTTGCCAAGGTTGAGGTCGCGAGTTCGAGCCTCGTCGTCCGCTCGAAGGAACAAAGGGGATCTTCCCGACCCCCTGCACTCCTGGTGGAGTGGCCGAGAGGCGAGGCAACGGCCTGCAAAGCCGTCTACACGGGTTCAAATCCCGTCTCCACCTCCAAGGACGATTAGCTCAGCGGGAGAGCGCTTCCCTGACACGGAAGAGGTCACTGGTTCAATCCCAGTATCGTCCACTGGTCCGCGAGGACCGCGACCCGCAAGGGTATGTATGATCCGCGAGGATCCCCGCGCGATTAGCTCAGCGGGAGAGCGCTTCCCTGACACGGAAGAGGTCACTGGTTCAATCCCAGTATCGCGCACGCGGCAGCCCGGCCCTCTCTGCGAGGCGGCCGAGCCCCCGAGGACGATTAGCTCAGCGGGAGAGCGCTTCCCTGACACGGAAGAGGTCACTGGTTCAATCCCAGTATCGTCCACGCACCGAAGCCCCCGGCCCTGCGGCCGGGGGCTTCTTCGTGACCTCGGTGGTGCTCAGCTCGAGAAGAGCATGTGCCCGAAGCTCTTGTGGCCATGATGGCCGTGGTGACCGTGGCCGCCGTGGTGGCCGCCGTGCGGAGCGCCCCAGGCCGGAGCGGCCGGGTACGCCTGCGGGGCAGCCGGGTACGCCCCCGGGGCGGGCGGGGGCGGCGGGGCGGGCTGTGCCCATTGGGACTCCAGGCGGGTCAGTGCCTCCAGCTCCCCGTAGTCCAGGAAGATGCCGCGGCAACCGCTGCACTGCTCGATCTGGACGCCGTTGCGGTTGTAGGTGTGCATCGGCGCATGGCACTTCGGACACTGCATGCTCGGCTCAACTCCTCGCCGGTCGGTGGTGCTTCGCCAGGTACGGACTCGCCTCTGCCCTGGCTGGTTGCAGCCTACGTCGTATCTCTGCACGCCAACTACGGTGCAGTCGTGCTCATTCGGACACAGGCGTCCACCACCGCCTGCTCCACCTCGTCCAAGGGGCGACTCGTGGCGACGGATTTGGTGACGGCCAGGGCGGCCGTCTGCACGGTGAGGGCGCGGGCGGGCACGTCGAGCACGGGCCATGGATCGCCGTCGGCAGGCACCGCGGGGCCTCCGTTCCCCCGGTACGCGGTGAGGAAGCGGGTCCACTCCTCGGGCGGAAGCAGCCCGCACGCGTACCAGGCGGCCGGGCGGGCCAGGTCCCAGGCGGGCTCGCCCGCCCCGAGGTCATCGATGTCGATGAGGAGCCAGGGGCCGGCGGGCGCGGGGTGGCGCACGAGCTGGCCGAGATGGAGGTCTCCGTGGCAGAGAGAGCGCGCGGACGGCATGGGAGCCTCGTCCCGCACCCAGGCCGGGAGGGCCGCCCAGGCGCGGAGCACCGGCCCCGCAGCGGGGTGCGCGCCGGCCGCGATCAGGCGCCGGACGGCGCGGGCGGCCTTGGCGGGGCCGCGCATGGGCGGGAGGGCGACGGGGACGGGGGCCCGGTGCAACCTCGCCAGGAGGCCGGCGGCGGCCTCCCAGGGCGCGACGTCCGGTGCGCCGGGGTCCACCGGGGTGCCGTAGGGCCAGAGCGTCACGAGGCGGCCGTCGACGGTGACGGCGGCGGGATGGAGCGGGGCGAGGAGGGTACCGGGGAGCCTGGCGGCGGTGGCCAGCCGGAGCGAGAGCGCGGTGGGGTCGGTGCCGGGTGCGTGGGCCTTGGCGACGGTGGGGCCGTGGCGGACCACGGCGGCGTCGTCGCGGTCGGCGAGGACCGCCTCGGAGCCCGTGCAGTGGCAGTCCGTGCCGTCCGCCCGGTGCGCCGCGGCACGTGCCGTCGAGGCGAGTGCGGGCAGGAGTGCGGTCACGGATCCCCCGGGAGTGTGTCTACGGCTGTGCTGGGAGCGTACGCGTGACGGCCCCGGGCAATGACAACGCCCGCGCAGCTCCCCAGCTGCGCGGGCGTTTCTGCCGTCCGCCGCACCCCCGTCCCCACGGGGTTTCATGGATCGATGTCCCCGCCCGGACCGCTCTTCCGGGCTTGGGGCGCCGCTCAGCGCCCCAGCATCACACCCACGGACGACGCCTGTGTGACCACTGCCTCCCAGCCGCCGAAGGCGTACACGAGCAGGGTCGCCAGAGGAAGGACCATGACGGCCGCCACCAGCGGGTGGCGACGACCGGGACGACGGGTGCCGAACGCGGCGCCGTACGCCTTGAGTCCCTGCGCGCGGATCAGTGTCCGCGAAGCCGCCCGGGCCATGGTCCCTCTCCTGACCGTTGTGCTGTTGTCCTCGCAGCGGTGGGCGCCGACCTCGGGGGACGAGTGCTGCACCCACCGCTTGACCTCAAATCTAGGAGCCGGGCGGCGCGAGGGCGTCATGCCTTCGTATCGATTGCCTGGCCTCCCGGAGGATGAGCGATCACCCGCGATGTACTCCCCTGGGTGGAGACGAGGTCCTACGACTCAGGGTCATCCCTGAGGGGGCTTCCCGGTGTTTCCCGCCGCCAGGGCCCTGCGGGCCGTCCCGGCCGTCCGGCCTGGGGACGGACGGGGGCCGGGAGTGACTTCGCTCACTTCCGCCACTCGTCTGCGTACCGCCGCCGCCACCCGATGGCCCGCCCTGACAGCCCCGATCACGCAGGTGCGCGTCGCGCTTCCGGCACCTGAGGGTGTCTTCGCGCGGTGATCCCTTCTGGGGCCAATCCCCCTTTTCTGCATGGGTGGTTGACGACCTGTCCGGAACTAAGTCTTCCTGTTTGTCCATGCCCTGACCGCCTTTCAAGTCTCGTACCCGGCACTGACAATCGATCGGGGTGAGAGGGCGCGGCCTATGCGCGCACCCGGCCGTGGAAACGTAAGCTGTGGCTCGTCAGACGGACCGGGCAGCGGGGATGGACATGGCGATGATGCGCCTGAGGCGTGAGGACCCGCGTGTCGTCGGCTCGTTCAGGCTTCACCGGCGGCTCGGCGCGGGCGGGATGGGTGTCGTCTATCTGGGCTCGGACAAACGGGGTCAGCGTGTCGCGCTGAAAGTGATCAGGCCGGATCTGGCGGAGGATCAGGAGTTCCGGTCGCGGTTCGCACGTGAGGTCTCGGCGGCACGGCGGATTCGCGGGGGATGCACGGCGCGGCTGGTGGCCGCGGATCTGGAAGCGGACCGTCCGTGGTTCGCCACGCAGTACGTGCCCGGGCCCTCCCTGTACGACAAGGTCGCCGAGGAGGGGCCTCTCACGGCCGCCGAGGTGGCCGCGGTCGGGGCCGCCCTCTCCGAGGGGCTGGTGGCGGTGCACGAGGCCGGGGTCGTCCACCGCGATCTGAAGCCGTCCAACATCCTGCTGTCGCCCAAGGGGCCGCGGATCATCGACTTCGGAATCGCCTGGGCGACGGGCGCGTCGACACTCACGCACGTCGGTACGGCCGTCGGGTCGCCCGGCTTCCTCGCCCCGGAGCAGGTGCGCGGGGCCGCGGTGACCCCGGCCACGGACGTGTTCGCGCTCGGCGCGACGCTGGCGTACGCGGCGACCGGCGACTCGCCCTTCGGGCACGGCAGCTCCGAGGTGATGCTCTACCGGGTCGTGCACGAGGAGCCCCATCTGCACGGCGTACCCGACGCGCTGGCCCCGCTGGTCCACGCCTGTCTGGCCAAGGACCCCGAAGAACGGCCCAGCACGCTCCAACTCTCGCTCCGGCTCAAGGAGATCGCCACGCGGGAGGCGCAGGGACTCGTGGACGTACGGCCGCCCGCCCAGCGCGGCGAGCCGGACCGGCCCACGGGGCGGCTCGCGGAGCAGTACGCCGAGCAGCGGACCGTGCGGCGGCCCCAGGGGCCGGGCACTCCCCCACCGCGGAGCAACGGCTCGCGGTCGGGGGCGCGCCCGACGCCGGCGGCGCAGCGGGGCCAGTCCCGGTCCGGCAGCCGGCCCGCGTCGCGCGGTGGGCCGCGGAGCGGTACGCACAGCGGGGCCGGGCGGGCGGCGCCGCGGGCCACCGGGACCGGGCTGCGCCCGGCCAATCCCCGGCTGCTGCGGCAGCGGCTGTTCGTGTTCGTCGTGGTGACGGTGCTGGTGGCGCTGGGGATCGCGGCGGCGCAGGGGTGTCAGGGGCCGGCCCGGGGACTCGGGCGCTCCGCTGGGGGGCTGGGCGGGACGGTTGCGGTGGCCTCTCGGCTGGGGGCGGGGGTGTGGGGGTAGCCGGATTCCCTGCGGGTGCGTGGGGGATTTTGCGCAGTTCCCCGCGCCCCTAACCGGTCGGGTCCCGTGCGTTGTCACCTGCGGGTGGCTTTATCGACAGGGGGCTGTCGGGGGCTTTCCTCTGGCTAGTGCCGCGGGCGGCCCGTTGCCACTGCGTAGAACGCTACCGCCGCCGCCGCGCCCACGTTGAGGGAGTCCACGCCGTGGGCCATGGGGATGCGTACCCATTCGTCCGCGGCGACCAGGGCCTGTGTGGACAGGCCGTCGCCCTCGGCGCCGAGCATCAGTGCGACGCGGTCCATCTTGTGCGGGGCCGTCTCGTCCAGGGACTTCGCCTTCTCGTCCGGGGTGAGCGCGAGCAGCGTGAAGCCCGCTTCCCGGACCGATTCCAGGCCCTTGGGCCAGGTGTCGAGGCGCGCGTACGGCACCGAGAAGACCGCACCCATGGAGACCTTCACGCTGCGGCGGTAGAGCGGATCCGCACAGTCGGGTGACAGCAGGACCGCGTCCATACCGAGGGCGGCGGCGGAGCGGAATATCGCACCGATGTTTGTGTGATCGTTTACGGATTCCATGATCACCACACGGCGCGCGATGGCGAGGAGTTCGTCCGCCGTCGGAAGCGGCTTGCGCTGCATGGAGGCGAGGGCGCCGCGGTGCACGTGGTAGCCGGTGACCTGCTCGGCGAGTTCCGGGCTCACCGCGTACACCGGGGCCGGGAGTTCGTCGATGACGTCCCGCATGACGTCGACCCACTTGGCCGACAGCAGCATGGAGCGCATCTCGTAACCGGACGCCTTGGCCCGTCTGATGACCTTCTCGCCCTCGGCGATGAACAGGCCCTCTGCGGGTTCGCGCTTACGGCGCAGCTCCACGTCGGTCAGACCCGTGTAGTCGCGCAGGCGCGGGTCCTCGGGATCCTCAACGGTGATGAGATCGGCCACAGGGGTGATACTGCCTTGTCCTGGGAGTGGTGCCAACGGCTGGAACGGGCCGGGTTACCCCGGGTTACTCGACGGGCGGCGGCCCGGTCCGCACGACCGCGCCGATGACGATCACCGCCGGGGGCCTCACGTCCTGGTCGCGTACGGTGTCCTCGACCGTCGCGAGGGTGGCGTCGACCCGGCGCTGGGCCGCCGTGGTGCCCTCCTGGACAAGGGCCACGGGAGTGTCGGGCGCCTTGCCATGGGCGACGAGCGTCTCGGCGATCTTCCCGATCTTGTCGACTCCCATGAGGATCACGAGGGTTCCGGTGAGCCTCGCCAGCGACGGCCAGTCGACCAGCGAGCGCTCGTCGTCAGGGGCCACATGGCCGCTGACCACCGTGAACTCGTGCGCGACGCCGCGGTGCGTCACTGGGATGCCCGCCGCGCCCGGCACGGAGATGGAGCTGGAGATGCCCGGCACCACCGTGCACGGGATGCCCGCCTCGGCGAGCGCCTGCACCTCCTCCATGCCGCGGCCGAAGACGAACGGGTCCCCGCCCTTGAGCCGTACGACCGACTTGCCCTGCCGGGCGTGCTCGATCAGCGCGTTGTTGATGGCCTCCTGGGCCATGAACCGCCCGTAGGGGATCTTCGCCGCGTCGATCACCTCGACATGCGGAGGGAGTTCGGCGAGCAGGTCGCGAGGGCCGAGCCGGTCCGCGATGACCACGTCCGCCTCGGCGAGCAGACGGCGCCCGCGGACCGTGATCAGGTCCGGGTCGCCGGGGCCCCCGCCGACCAGCGCGACGCCGGGCGTACGGGTGCGGTGGTGCGGGGCGACGAGCGTGCCGTCCCGCAGGCCCTCCACCACGGCGTCGCGGACGGCGGCGGTGTGACGGGGGTCGCGGACCTTCGCCTCGGTGGTGAGAACGGCGACGGTGACTCCCTCGCTGTGACCGGTCGCCGGAGTCCACGCGGTGGCCGCGTCGGCGTCGTCGGAGCGGACGCACCACACCCGGTGACGCTCCGCCTCGGTGGACGCGGCGGCGTTGGCCTCGGGGTCGCTGGTCGCGATCAGGGCGTACCAGGCGTCTTCCAGATCACCGGGCTCGTACCCGCGCTCGAGCCAGGTGATCTCGCCCGCGTCCCCCATGGCCTCCACGGAGGGGGTGGCTTCCGGCGAGATCAGAAGGACGTCGGCGCCCGCGGCGATGAGGGCCGGAAGGCGGCGCTGAGCCACCTGACCGCCGCCCAGCACGACCACGCGGCGACCGGAGAGACGGAGCCCTACGGGATATGGGGGGTGTTCGGCCATGGAGGTACGGCTCCTCGTCCAGGCGGTACCAGGCGGTACGGCGAAGGGGGGCCTCTACGGCGCTGGAGCGGCCCTGACGTGGGATTTTACGTGGGGGGTGAGGGGCACTCGCCCGCAGTTGCGTCGGCTGCGCGGGCGACGGGATGCGGCGTCGGTCCCGGGGCGCGGCCCCGGGACCGTTCCGCGCTACTTCTCCGTGACTCCCGCCGAGTCGAACGTCGCCACCTCGTGCATCGCCCGCGCCGCGCTCTGCACGAGCGGCAGCGCGAGGAGCGCGCCGGTGCCCTCGCCCAGGCGCAGGTCCAGGTCGACCAGGGGGCGCAGCCCCAGCTTGTTGAGGGCGGCGACATGGCCGGGTTCCGCGCTGCGGTGTCCGGCGATGCACGCCGCGAGCACCTCGGGCGCGATGGCACGCGCCACCAGAGCGGCGGCACCGGCGCTGACGCCGTCCAGGATGACCGGTGTGCGCAGGGACGCGCCACCGAGCAGCAGGCCCACCATCGCCGCGTGCTCCAGGCCGCCGAACGCGGCCAGGGCGCCGATGGGGTCGGCCGGGTCGGGCTGGTGGAGCTCGATGGCGCGGCGGACGACCTCCGTCTTGCGGGCCAGCGTCTCGTCGTTGATTCCGGTTCCGCGGCCGGTCACCTCGGAGGGGTCGGTGTCCGTGAAGACCGAGATGAGGGCGGCCGAGGCCGTCGTGTTCGCGATGCCCATCTCACCGGTGAGCAGCGCCTTGTTGCCCGCCGCGACGAGGTCCCGGGCGGTCTCGATGCCGACCTCGATCGCCTGCTTGACCTCCTCGCGGGTGAGCGCGGGTCCGGTGGTCATGTCGGCCGTGCCCGGGCGGACCTTGCGCGGCAGCAGGCCCGGGGTCGCGGGAAGGTCGGAGGCCACGCCCACGTCGACCACGCAGACCTCGGCGCCCACCTGGCCCGCGAAGGCGTTGCAGACCGCGCCGCCGCCGAGGAAGTTGGCCACCATCTGGCCGGTCACTTCCTGGGGCCAGGGGGTGACGCCCTGGGCGTGCACCCCGTGGTCGCCCGCGAAGATGGCGACGGCCGCGGGCTCCGGGATCGGGGGCGGGCACTGCCGGGACAGACCGGACAGCTGAGCGGAGATGATCTCCAGCATGCCGAGCGCGCCCGCCGGCTTGGTCATCCGCTTCTGCCGCTCCCATGCCTCGCCGAGCGCCTTCGCGTCCAGCGGCCGGATGCTCGCCACGGTCTCGGCGAGCAGGTCGTGCGGCTCCTCGCCGGGCAGTGCGCGGCGGCCGTACGTCTCCTCGTGCACGACCCAGGACAGGGGGCGGCGCTTGGACCAGCCCGCCTGCATCAGCTCGGGCTCCTCCGGGAACTCGTCGACGTAGCCGACGCACAGGTACGCCACGACCTCCAAGTGCTCGGGCAGGCCGAGGGCGCGGACCATCTCGCGCTCGTCGAAGAAGCTGACCCAGCCGACGCCGAGCCCCTCGGCGCGGGCCGCGAGCCACAGGTTCTCGACGGCGAGCGCGGAGGAATAGGGGGCCATCTGCGGCTGCGTGTGCCGGCCCAGGGTGTGGCGTCCGCCCCGGGTGGGGTCGGCGGTGACCACGATGTTGACCGGGGTGTCGAGGATGGCCTCGATCTTCAGTTCCTTGAACTGCTTCGCCCGGCCCTTGGGCAGCGACTTGGCGTAGGCCTCGCGCTGACGCTGGGCCAGTTCGTGCATCGTGCGGCGGGTGTCGTCCGAGCGGATGACGACGAAGTCCCACGGCTGGGAGTGGCCCACGGACGGCGCCGTGTGGGCGGCTTCCAGGACGCGCAGCAGTACGTCGTGCGGGATCGGGTCGCTGCGGAACCCGTTGCGGATGTCACGGCGCTCGCGCATCACGCGCAGGACCGCCTCGCGCTCGGCGTCGTCGTATCCGGGGGCCGCCGGGCCGGTGGACTCTCGTACGTCTTCCACTACGGCCATGCTCTCTTCCTGTTCGGCGGCCCTGGTGTCCAGGTCGTCCGCCTGCTGTGCGACTACGGGTTCCGGGGCCGCGTCCTGCGGTTCCGCGGCGGGCGGCTCGTGCTCGCGGCGGGGAGCGGGGACGGTGAGGCCGGGCTCCTTGGCCGCGGACGCGGGGGCTCCCTGCTCGTCCTGACCGGCCGTGGCCGCGGGGGGCTCCTCGGCGGCTCCCGGCTCCTGGTCCGGCAACGGCGGGAGGCGCAGAGCGTGCGGCGGGGTCGGGGCCAGGTGGGGGGTGACCGGCACGACGCCCTCGACCGGTACGAACTGGCCGAGCGAGTGGTCCCCGGCGAACTCCGGGGCTACGGCGGCCACGCCCTCCGGGTCACCCGGAGCGGGCTGTTCGCCGTGCGCCGGCTCGCCGTGCGGCTGGGCGGCGGACGCCTGGGGTGCCGTGGCCCGGACAGCGGCGCCCACAGGCACGGCGCCGAGGGAGTCGGCGGCGGTCACCGCCTCGGGTTCCGGCTCGTGTTCCGGCTCGGCGGGAGGTGCCAAGGCGGCCGGAAGGCCGGTCGCCGGGTCCGCGAGGGGAGGGTAGAGCGAACCGGAGGCCTGCTCCGCCGGAGCGGCAGGGGACATGGCGTGGGCCTGGTCCCCGGTGTACGGGGCGGCGGTGTCCGCGAGGTGCACCGAGGGCTCCGCGGCCTGCGGATCGCTGTGGGCGTCGAGGGCGAATCCGGGCGCGTCCGGGTCGGAGAACGTGTCGGTCGCGGGGACGGCCACACCGGCGTGCGGAGTGGCGTCGGCCGGCTGTACGGCGTCGGGTACCGGTGCGAGGGGTGCGGCGTCCGCGGTCGCCGCGTCGGGGGCGGGCGCAGCGGCAGGTGCCGCTTCCGGTTCGGAGACGTCCGGTGCCGCTTCCGGTTCGGAGACGTCCGGTGCCGCTTCCTGTTCGGGGAAGAGCGGTCCCGCTTCAGGTTCGGGGAGATTCGGTACCGCTTGCGGTTCCGGGAAGAGCGAGATGCCGTGGGCGGGCGTGCTGCCCGAGGCGTACCCGGTCCCGGCGGACGGCATGGCCTCGGCGGCGCCGAGCGTGCCCTCGGGCGACACGGCGGCCCGCTCGGGGGCCGCCGGCTGGAACTCCGCGGACTGCGCCGCGGACAGGCCCGTGATGTCGTGCGGGGTGCGCTGGGGCTCCGCGCCGAGATACGCCTGTGGAATCTGGACGGAGCCGGACCCCGCCGGGGCCTGCGGCTCGTGGTGCGGCTCGAATGCCTCCGCGGCCGGGGCGGTCTCAGGCACCGGTGCCGGGACGACCGTTTCTGCGGGGTGCGCCTCATGGCTCACCGGCGGCACCGTCTGGGTCTGTGGCGCGGCACCCCACGGCATCGCGCCCTGCGAGGAGTTCTCCCCGGGCTGCGGCACGTCGAGGTACTCGGGGCCCGTCGTCGGCGGCCCGGAGGGGCGCATCGGGGCGTCGGCGGGCCCCCGGTCGGCGAGGGAGCGCACCAGGCTCGCGGAGGAGTCCGGAGTCGGCGGGCCCATGTGCAGCGGACGGCGGGGCGCCGGCTGTGGTGCGGACCCCGGAGGCGGCGTACGGACCGCGCCGAGGTCGATCGAGCCGCTGTCCCGGCCGGCCGTCTCGTGCGGGCCGGGCACGGACGGATACGGCGCCGATGCCGGGGCGGGCTGCGGCATCTCGTTGCCCCACGCGCCCTGCTGGCCCGGCATCAGAAGCAGATCGTCGTCCTCGGCGGTGGTGTCGGAGTGGTCGAGGTAGGTGTACGCATCCGGCGCCAGGACGCCCGGCTGCTCCACCATGCCTGCGTTCTCCGGCAGTCCCTCGCCCGGGACCTGGCCGGTGTCAGTCATGCGTATCCCTCGCCCAATCGGTTTAGTGCTTCTACGGCCGACTCGCCCGGATCGGCGCGCCGACCGCCCGCAATGAAGAACGAGCGTGCGTGCCCAGCGGCACGAACGACTCGCCAACAATGACGACAAAGCCATTGAACGGCATTGTCGCGGTCGTCCCACCCTCGCGGAGGCATGATCCGCGAGGGCCCGCTGTGGACTGCGCCACGTTGCGCGCCCTCCGGTTCTGCCGTACCACACCTGCCCCAATGGAGGCGCGCGTTCCGGACATTGGCTGACGAAGTGCCGGATCACCAGGTGCGGTACAACGGTCGGCCAGCCTACCGCGCCGGTAGGACAACCGGATCAGGGGGAGCGTTCCGGCAATCGCCCGCTGAGCAGGAACGCGACACTCCGCTCCTTCTCCGTCCAGGCCCGCGTGTCGAGCTCGACGGACTGCAGCAGGGCGCACTCGACGTCATATCCGTGCTCCGTGAGATCCCTGCCGATGAGTTCGGCCTCGTCACGGGTCGCGGCGTGCGCGACGATGCGCTGCGGGCGGCGGTCGGCGACGGCCGAGACGACCGCGGCTCCCCCGCCTCCGACGCGTACGACGTCCGGCTCCGGCAGGTTCTCCAGGATGTGCGGGGCACTGCCGTGCACGGTCTGGAACTGCACTCCGAAGCGGCGCGCCACGGCCTGCGCGCGCTCACAGGCATCCGGATCGCGGTCGACGGCGATGACCGCGGCCCCGCATCGGGCGGCCTCGACGGCGAACGCCCCGCTTCCGGCGCCGATGTCCCACACCAGGTCACCCACCCGGGGGCCGAGGCGGGCGATCTGGGCGGCGCGCAGCAGTTCCGTCTCGCCCTCGCCGAGTCCGCCGCCGTACTCCTCGGCGGGCAGCGCCCAGCCGCGCGGTCCGGCGCTGGGGTCGCGGCCCCCGATCCAGCCGCCGTCGGCCGCGGTCACCGGTCCTCCGATGACGATGACGACATTGGGGTCGCGCCAGGTGTGGTCGGCGGCGTTCTCCGAGGTGACGACGGTGACCTGTTCGCGCTCGGTGCCGAGCTCCTCGCAGATGACGAAGGTGCGGTGCACCCCGTCGAGCAGCAGTCCGAGTTCGGCGGGCCCGGCGCCCGGGGAGGTGAGGACCGCGACCTTGGCATGGGCCCGGCACACGTTCACCGCGCGCCGCAGGGTACGGCTGTGGGCGACGACGACCTGTGCGTCGTCCCAGGGCATCCCGGCGCGGGCGAAGGCGGCGGCCACCGAGGAGACGGCGGGAACGACTTCGACCTCCAGGCCGAATTCGGGGGCGCGCAGGGTGCGTACGACGCCGAAGAAGCCGGGATCGCCGTCGGCGAGGACGACGGCGGTGCCGCGGTGGGCCGCGATACGGCGGGCGCCGAGGGCGACACTGCCCAGGCGGACGCGTTCGGCTGTCACCGGCACCTCGGGAAGGGCGAGGTGGTGGGCCGCGCCCGCGACGAGCGTGGCGGCAGCGAGGGCGGAGCGCGCCGCGGCCGTCAGCGGCGAGCCGTCCCAGCCGATCACCGTGACCCGGTCGGCCATCGTCGTCAGTCTCCAGGAGGTTCACGCAGGTCGTCAGGGACAGCCCGCACGGCGGACCCCGTGAGGGTACCTGGTCCGGGAGTTCGCGCCGGTCGCGGGCCCGGCCGGCGGGCGCGACCCCCCGGTGTCAGTTCCAGGTGGAGAACGACGTGAAACCACCGGTCTCGGCGAGTTCCTCGCTGACTCCGTCGAGGTCCTCCGGGAGCAGGCTCCACACGATGAAGTCGGTCCGCACATCCGTCCACTTGCCGTCCTCGCCGCGCACGTGGGCTATGCACGCGTTCCGCAGGACGCCCTCGCTGATGCAGCCGATCTTCTGGGCGACCTGCTGGGAGGCCGTGTTGTCGGCCGCCGTGCGCAGTTCTATGCGTTCGAACCTTTGGTCACCGAAGAGCCACTGGGCCGTGGCGAGCGCCGCTTCCGAGGCATAGCCCTCGCCACGCGCCCAGGAGGCGACGACGTAGGACAGTTCGGTTGAACGGATGTGCCAGTTGGTCCTGCCCAGCTGGACCACCCCGACAAGTCGCTGGGTGAGGAACTCGGTGACGGCGAGGTCGATGCCACTGCCCGTCTGCCGCTGCTCGGGCGCGTACTCGGTGATCCAGGTGCGGGCGCCGGCCTCGGTGAACGGCTGGGGCACATCGGTCCAGGCGGCGACCAGTTCGTCGTTCATCATCTCCGCCAGCGCGGGAGCATCGTCCTCCTCGAGAGGGCGCAGTACCAACCGCTCCGTGCTGATGGACACGTTGGGAAAGGTGCTCGTCATTGCGCCGCTCCGTAACCTTCGGAAACTGTCAGTGCCTGCTGAACTGCCCAGCATGCAGCATGAACGCATCGGACCGCACGACGGGGTCCGCACCTGGTGAAGGGTGCGGACCCCCGCGGGCCGGCCCGTGAACGGCGCCCGGCCGGATCAGAAGGACGGGATCACCGAGCCCTGGTACTTGTCCTCGATGAACTTCTTCACCTCGGGCGAGGTGAGCAGCTTGGCGAGCTTCCGGACCCGGGGATCCTTCTCGTGGCCCCTCTTCACGGCGAGGAAGTTGCCGTACGGGTTGTTCTGCGCGGACTCCAGGACCAGGGCGTCCTTGGCGGGCTTGAGCCCGGAGGAGATGGCGTAGTTGCCGTTGATGACGGCGGCGTCCACGTCGTCCAGGGAGCGCGGGGTCTGGGCGGCTTCCAGTTCCTTGAACTTCAGGTGCTTCGGGTTCTGGGCGATGTCCTGCGGGGTCGCTTCGCTGCCCACGCCGCTCTTGAGCGTGATGAGGCCCTTGTCGCCGAGCAGCTTCAGTGCCCGCGCCTCGTTGACCGTGTCGTTCGGGATGGCGACGGTCGCACCGCTCTTCAGCTCGTCGGCTTTCTTGACCTTGTGGGAGTAGAGGCCGAGCGGTTCCAGATGCACCGTGACGACGGGCACGATGTGGGTGCCGTTCTTCTTGTTGAAGTCGTCCAGGTAGGGCTGGTTCTGGAAGTAGTTGGCACCGACGGAGCCGTCCTCGGTCGCCGTGTTCGGCGTGACGTAGTCGGTGAACTCCCTGACCTGCAGGTCAAGGCCGGCCTTCTTCGCCAGATGGTCCTTGACGTAGTCGAGGATCTCGGCGTGCGGCGTCGGGCTCGCGGCGACGATCAGCGGGCCGTCGGCGCCGGACGAGGAAGAGGAGGAGCCCCCGTCCGGGCCGCAGGCGGTGAGCCCGAGGGCGAGGGCTCCGGCGGTGAGGGCGACAGCGGTGATCTTGGCGGTGTTACGCACGAAAAGTGCCTTTCCTTAAGGGTGGTGCGACCCCGTACTCGGACGGGGGGTCTTGGGGGGACGCTCAGGCGGCCTTGTCCACGTCGGCCGTCGCGGGCTGGGCCGCCTTCAGCAGGCGGAGCCTCGGCTCGGGTCCGGAGCGGGCGCCGCGCCGGTGCAGAGAGCGGGCCGCGTAGTCGCCCGCGAGCTGGATCAGGGAGATGACGACTGCGAGGATCGCGACGATGATCCACATCAGCTCGGTCTCGAAACGCTGGTAGCCGTACCGGATGGCGAGGTCGCCGAGGCCGCCGCCGCCGACCGTGCCGGCCATGGCGGAGTAGCCGATGAGCGCGATCAGCGTGGTCGTGGTGCTCGCGATCAGCGAGGGCGCCGACTCGGGAACGAGCACTTTGCGGACGATGGTCCAGGTGCTGCCGCCCATGGCCTGTACGGCCTCGACGAGCCCGTGGTCCACTTCGCGGACGGCCGTCTCGACCAGGCGGGCGAAGAAGGGGATGCCGCCGATGGCGAGAGGCACGATCGCCGCGTCGGTGCCGATGGTCGTCCCGGTGACCCAGCGGGTGAAGCTCATCAGGGCGACCATCAGGATGATGAACGGCATGGACCGCAGGACGTTCACGACCTGCCCGATCACCTTGTTGGCGAGGACATTGCGCAGCAGGCCGCCCCGGTCGGTCAGCACGAGCAGGATGCCGAGCGGGAGTCCGGCGGCGACCGAGATCAGCGTGGACCAGGCGACCATCCACAGCGTCTCGTAGCCCGCCTCCGACAGCAGCGGCCGTATCTCGGACCAGGTCACTTCGCGCCCCCGTTCACCAGCACGGACTCCTGGACGGCCGGGGCGCCGACGACGTCGATCCCCAGCCCCTTCTCGCGCAGGAAGCCGATCGGCACGACGTTGTCCTCGTAGCGTCCGGGCAGTTCGATGCGCATACGGCCGACCTGCTTGCCGCCGACGGTGTCCATCGCGGCGCCGAGGATCGAGATGTCGACGTTGTAGGTGCGCGCCAGCTGCGAGATGACGGGCTGTGCGGCGGCGTCCCCGTGGAAGGTGACGTCCACGACCGTGCGGTCCTCACCGGACGCGTCGCCGCTCACCGGGAAGAGCGCGGCGGCCAGTTGGGACCCCGGGGTGGCGAGCAGTTCACTGACCGTCCCGGACTCCACGATCCGGCCCCTCTCCATCAGGGCGGCGGAGTCGCAGACCGACTTCACCACGTCCATCTCGTGCGTGATGAGCAGGACGGTCAGGCCGAGCTGCCGGTTGAGGTCGCGCAGCAGCTGGAGGACGGAGCGGGTGGTCTCCGGGTCGAGGGCGCTGGTGGCCTCGTCGGACAGCAGCACCTTGGGGTCGCCCGCGAGGGCGCGTGCGATGCCCACGCGCTGCTTCTGGCCACCCGACAACTGGACCGGGTAGGCCTTGGCCTTGTCGGCGAGTCCGACCAGGTCGAGCAGTTCCATCGCCTTGCGGGAGCGCTCCTTCCCGGAGGTGCCCAGGATCTCCAGCGGCAGCTCGATGTTGTCCTGGACGGTGCGCGAGGAAAGCAGGTTGAAGTGCTGGAAGACCATGCCGATACGGCTACGCGCCCGTCGGAGCTCTCTTCCGGCACGCGGTCCGCGGCCGGCAAGGGCGGTGAGGTCCTGGCCGGCCACGGTGACCGTGCCGGAGGTGGGGCGCTCCAGGAGGTTCACGCAGCGGATGAGCGAGGACTTGCCGGCACCGGACTGGCCGATGACGCCGTACACCTCGCCCTCGCGGACGTGGAGATCGACGCCGTCGAGGGCGGTGACCTCACGGCCGCGCGAGCGGTAGACCTTGGTCAGGCCCGTGGTGGTGATCACTGTGATTCCGTCACTGTCGAGTGCGCGGGCGTGGGTGTGCCCGGGCACAGGGGATTCGTTCAGGGACGCGGCACGGTTCTCGCGATGGCGATGGAACCGGTGGAGAACAAGTGCGCGGTGGGGGTCCCCCCACGCCGTGCAGGCAGTGGAGGAGGCATCGGTCACGTACGGCGTTCACGGCGTACGGACATGCCACGGCTCTCGCTTCGGGGCGCGAGGCTCTGGGGTGGTGCAGGGGCCCTCTAGAAGGCGCGCATTCGACACATACAACGAGCACCGGGCGTCATGGTCGCCTCGGTCGCAAGGGTGCGGCTGCTCGTCGTGGTCATGGATTCAGTAAAGCAGACTCGCAGCCGGGACCCGACCGGCCTGTCCGCATGGCGGACAGCCGTGGACAGCCGTCCGCTGAGCACGGGAACCTCCGCCGTCTCGCGCCGGCCTGTGGGCACAAGGCCGGCATGCCGCCGTTGGCCGGCCGGGCAGGCGACGGGGGACCTGGCGGACTGTGGCCGACGCCACGGGGGCGGGGGCGGGCGCATCGGGGCCTTTGGCCCGTAATAGGGTCTGCGCATGCTTGACGCCCTGACGCTGGCGACCGGTGTCGCCGCGCTGCTGCTCGCCGCCTGGTGCGGCTGGGCCGCCCACCGTGACCAGCCCACGAAGGACTGGCACTTCATCGGCATGGCCTTGGTCACCCTGCTGGCCGTGATCCAGCTGGTCGTGGGCATCGTCCAGCTGGGGCGCGGCGAGAAGCCGGCACAGGGCACGACGATCTTCGTGGCGTATCTGATCGGCGCGTTCGCGTGCGTCCCGGCGGCAGGCTTCATGTCGCTGGCCGAGCGCACACGATGGGGCTCGGCGACGGTGGCGGCCGGCGGTGTGGTCCTCGCCGTGCTCGAAGTGCGGCTCTTCGACATCTGGGGAGGCTGAGATGACGGTCACGCGGGGCGACGCACAGGACGGCACGCGAGACAGCACCGGGAGCGGGGCGTTCAGGACACGGCTCATGACCGGGCCGGGCACGCTGCTCGTCTGGCTGTACGGCGTGATGGTGGTCGGCGCGGTGTCGCGCTCGGTGGTGCAGATCGCCATGCACTTCGACAGGGCTCCGCTGGCGTACTCCCTGTCCGCGATCGCCGGGGTCGTGTACGGCTTCATCACGTACACGCTGGTCCGGGGCGGTGAGACGGCCCGCAGGGTGGCGCTGGTGTGCTGCGCCGCGGAGCTGGCAGGCGTGCTGATCGTGGGCACATGGACCGTGGTCGAGCCCTCCGCGTTCCACGACTCCACCGTGTGGTCCTACTACGGCGGGGGCTACCTCTGCATTCCGGTGCTGCTGCCCCTGTCGGCGATGTACTGGCTGCGGAAGGCGCCCGCTCAGCAGGGGAAGACGGCCGTCTGAGCGCGCCGCGCCCCCTGCGGGGCGCGGCACTTCGTCACGCCGTCGTCGCGTAGGACCCCGCGGGGACCTGCTTCTCCAGGATGATCATCGGAACGCCGTCGGAGCCCTGCGCGGTGCCGACCGTCTCGTAGCCGACACGGCGGTAAAGCCGGAGGTTGCCCTCGCTGCGGTGGCCCGCGCTGAGGCGGAACTTCTTCGCGCCGCGCTCCTCGACCAGCGCCGCCTCCGCGGCGCGCAGCAGCCGGGCGCCGATGCCGTGGCCCTGGAGCCGCGGGTGCACGCAGAGCTTGCCGATGGATGCCGCGCCGTCGTCGGTCACGCTGCCGCGCACCGAGCCGACGACCTCCTCGCCGAGCCGCGCCACGAAGACGCAGTCCGTGGCGACCTCCTCGCGGACCGAGTCGAGGCTCTGGACGAGCGGGTCGATGCGGTAGTTGCCGTACAGCGCGGCCTCGCTCTGGAAGCACAGGTACTGCAGCCTGAAGATCTGTTCCGCGTCCTGCGCGGTCGCCACCGAGATGGTCACGCTCATGCCCATGTGCGCACGCCTCCCGCTCACCTGATCGCCAATGTTTCCTCACTCCTATCCCCGCGGTCAGTGGGCCGCAACCTCCGTCGCCAGCAAACGCCGCAGACATCCCAGGCATTTGGAGCGTTCCGGGCCGAGGCTTCCCTGTGAGATACCCAACTCCCCCGCGATTTCCCGATAGGTCGGGTCCTGCGGGGACAGCAGCGCTGCCACGAGCCGAGGGCAGCGCCCCGGAAGCCGGCGCACGGCCGCGTGCAGCGCCCGGCTGCGGGCGGCCATGAGTGCCTGCTGCTCGGGGCCGGGCCCCGCGTCGTCCACGGGTTCGCCGGAGTACGGGAGTTCGAGCCGGGCGGTACGGCGCCCTCGGCGCGCCTCGGCGCGGACGGCCCGGCGCAGCCATCCCGGCGGGTCGGCGGGCGGCCGGTCCGCCTGGAGCCGTTCCAGCAGCCGCAGCCACACCGCCTGCTCCAGGTCGCCAGGCTCCATACCGCACGCCCGCGCCTCCGCCGCGGCCTCCGCGGCGAGCAGCGGGCGCAGGTCCGTGAGCATGTCGTGGGTCATATGCCACGTGACGCGACCGCCCCGGCGTCGGGTTGCCGGGGCGGCCCTGCATCACCCCAACCGGGGTGACCGTCTCGCGCATTGACGCGCGGCGGCGGGTGCGGGACCGCCGAACGGTCGGCGGGTACGGTCCGCTCAGCGGCGCAGGAAGTCCTCGCGGGCGAGCAGTCCGGTGTCGGCGTTGTCGGTGAACACGCCGTCGATGCCCGTCTCGAAGTACGTCCTGAAGGCGCCGAAGACGTCCCCGTACGCGTTGGGGTCGGTGCCCTTCTGGAAGTTCGTGGGCAGGAAGACGTTCTCGTCGCGCATCGTGTACGGATGCAGGATCAGGCCCGCGGAGTGCGCGTCGGCGACGAGCGTGGACGGCGTGGTGAGATTGCCCTTCGCGTCCTTCGGGATGACGAGGTCGAGGGTCGGGCCGATGCCCCGCGCGTACGACGCGATCTCCTTCAGGCCCTTCGGGGTGACGAGATCGGCGACCGTGCGCGGGTCGCCCGACTCGACGAAGTCCCAGGGACGGGTGTTCGCGGCGGACAGAAGGACGACGAGGGGATTGCCGACGAGCTTGTCCAGGCGCTGGATGCTGCTCGGTTCGAAGGACTGGATGATGACCGGCGCGTGCCTGCCGTCCTTGCCGTGCCTGCGCAGGATCCCCGCGAGCCGCTCCTCGAGGCCGAGACCCAGCTTGCGGAAGTAGGTGGGGTGCTTGGTCTCGGGGTAGATCCATACCTGCTTGCCGCGCCTCCGGGTCTGCTCGTCCTGCCAGTGGAGCACCTCTTCGAAGGTGGGTATCTCCCAGCGGCCGTTGTAGATCGTGTTGCGCTGCCGGGTGGCGGGGATGCGCTCCACCGCGCGGAGGGTCTTCAGCTCCGCGAGAGTGAAGTCCTCGGTGAACCAGCCCGTCGTGGGGACGCCGTCCAGGACCTTCGTGGTCTTTCGGGTGGCGAACTCGGGGTGGTCGGCGACGTCCGTGGTCCCTCCGATCTCCGGCTCGTGGCGGCACACGAGGTGGCCGTCCTTGGTGGGCACCAGATCACCGGCCTCCACGATGTCGGCGCCCAGATCGAGGGCCAGCTGGTAGGAGCCGAAGGTGTGTTCCGGCCGGTATCCGCTGGCACCGCGGTGACCGATGATCGCGGGAACCGGCAGGCCTCCCGGTCCGCCGCCGTGCCGCGCGCCGGCGCTCGCGGTGCCGGGCAGTCCGAGGACCGCTCCGCCCGCTCCGAGCACCGCCGCCCCGAGCAGCGCCCGCCGCCCCGTCCCTCGTGCCCGCTCGTACGACTCCTGCGTCCCCATGGGTACCTCCCGCCGCATCCGTCGAAACGGATCGATCGTAGGGGTGCGGGCATGGCGGCCGGGAGGCCCGCGCGGGAACGCGCGGTGGACGCGGAGCGTCTTGCCGAGTGCATGGGTGAGGGCTTACCGGGAACCCGAATTGACGGGGCGTCACTGCTCCGGCGCGATGTCCGTCACATCCGTCCGGGGGATGACGAACGTGCGACACGACGCCGCCGCAGGTAAACAATGGTCGACGGGGCGTATGCAGTACATGACCTGATGTGCGTCCCGCCGCCTTCCACGAGTATCGTCCTCACCTGCACAGACTCATACCGCTTCCCATGACACCGGAGGACCCGTTGTCCCGCTTCGCGCTCATCAAGGCAGTGCTCGGACCGATCATGCGCCTGATGTTCCGCCCACGGGTGGAAGGCGCGGAGAACATCCCGGGCGAAGGTCCGGTCATCCTGGCCGGCAACCACCTGACGTTCATCGACTCGATGATCCTTCCGCTGGTCTGCGACCGCCAGGTCTTCTTCATCGGCAAGGACGAGTACGTCACCGGCAAGGGTTTCAAGGGCAGGCTGATGGCCTGGTTCTTCACCGGCGTGGGCATGATCCCGGTCGACCGCGACGGCGGCAAGGGCGGTGTCGCGGCGCTGATGACCGGCCGCCGGATCCTGGAGGAGGGAAACCTGTTCGGGATCTACCCCGAGGGCACCCGCTCCCCCGACGGCCGTCTGTACCGGGGCCGCACCGGCATCGCCCGCCTCACGCTGATGACCGGCGCGCCCGTCGTGCCCTTCGCCATGATCGGCACCGACCGGATCCAGCCCGGCGGGGCGGGGCTGCCCCGGCCGAGCAAGGTCACGGTCCGGTTCGGAGAGCCGATGGAGTTCTCGCGGTACGAGGGGATGGACCGGGACCGGTATGTGCTGCGGGCCGTGACCGACTCCGTGATGACGGAGGTCATGCGGTTGTCCGGGCAGGAGTACGTGGACGTGTACGCCACGAAGGCCAAGGCTGCGTAGTCGCTCCGCTGGGGGGCGGATGACCTCCGGGTGCGTTGAGGGCTATTGCGCCCACGCGGCGGAGCCGCATGTGTCCAGCGGACCCTATTGGACGCCGTGCGGTGCGTTGTCGGGTGTGGGTGTGTTGGTGGTGTTCGCGGTCCTGTCGATCGGGGGGTGAGCCGGTGATTCCAAGTGCCGGCCCTTCAGCAGGAACCACGCTGCCAGTGCCGTGGCCAGCAGGACCGCCGCTCCCGCGCCCGTTGCCAGGTGCAGGCCCTGCACGAAGGACTCGCGGGCCGATGACAGCAGGGCCTCCGCGGTGTTCGCGGGCAGGTGGTGGGCCGTCTCGACCGCGCCGCCCAGCGATTCGCGGGCCGCGTCCGGGGTGCCCGGCGGGGCCGTGAAACCGCGGTATACGCCGGTCACGATCGAGCCCAGCAGCGCGATCCCGAGGGCCGCGCCCAGTTCGTACGCCGTCTCCGAGACCGCGGAGGCGGCGCCCGCCTGGTCCTTGGGCACGCTGGAGAGGATCACGTCCGCGGTCACGGTGAACGACAGACCGGCGCCCACGCCCACGACCAGCAGTGCGGCCCCCATGAGCGGGTACCCGGTGCTCCGGTCGAGCACGGTGAGGGCGGCGAGCCCCAGGCCTATCGCGGCCAGCCCGCCCGAGACGACGGCCCGTACGGACAGACGCCGGGCCGCCACGCCCGCGACCAGACCCGCCGCGACCGCGCCGATCGCGGCCGGCAGTTCGGCGAGTCCCGCCTCGAACGGCCGCCTGCCCTGCACCAGCTGCAGGAACTGCGAGAGGAAGAAGACCAGCCCGGACATGCCGAGGACGGTCAGCAGGTCGGCCAGCACGGCACCGCTGAAGCCTCGGTTGCGGAACAGCCGCATGTCCAGCAGCGGGACGGGGAGCGTCAGCTGCCGGCGCACGAAGCCGTACAGCGCGGCGGCGCCGAGGATCCCGGTGGCCGCGGCGGACCACGTGAACCCCTCCGCGGCGGCCTCCTTGACGGCGTACACGATGCCGACCATGCCGACGAGCGACATCACCACGCTGGCCAGGTCCCAGGGGCCCGGGTTCGGGTTACGGGACTCGGGCAGCGTCCGGATGCCGACGGCGACCAGGACCACCATCACGGGCAGGTTGATGAGGAAGACCGAGCCCCACCAGAAGTGTTCGAGCAGGAAGCCGCCGGTGATCGGGCCGACCGCCGTACCGGCCGAGGCGGCGGCACCCCATATGCCCACTGCGAGGGTGCGCTCGCGCGGGTCCTGGAAGATGTTGCGGATCAGGGCGAGCGTGGCGGGCATCAAGGTGGCGCCCGCGACACCGAGCAGCGCTCTCGCCAGGATCATCAGCTGAGGGGTCGGGGCGTAGGCGTTGAGGATGGAGATCAGCCCGAACGCGGTGGCGCCGCAGAGCAGGATCTTCTTCCGGCCGATGCGGTCGCCCAGGCTGCCCATGGACACGAGCAGACCGGCGATGACGAACGAGTAGACGTCACCGATCCACAGCAACTGGGTGCCGGACGGCGCCAGATCCTCGCTGATGTACGGGGTCGCGAGGCCGAGGACGGTCGCGTCCACGGCCACCAGCAGCACGGCGAGCACGAGCACGGAGAGCGCGAGCCACCGGCCCGGACGCCTCTCCGTCGGCGTCGCGACGGCCGGCCGCAGGATGCTGCTCATGATTCCTCTCTCCGAAGTGCGCCGCCGAGCATCAGTTCGACGGTCATATAGGTGAAGTCCTTGGGGGCGACACGGCCCTCCGCGACGGCCCAGGCGCCCGAGGCCAGCAGGCCGTAGAGGGCATCCGTGAGCCAGACCGGGGTGAGGTCGATACGGAACTCTCCGCTCGCCTGGCCGCGCCGGAACAGCCCGGCGATACGGGCGTCGATACGGGCCCAGCCCGTGTTCTGCTCCTCGCCCTCGAAGAGCTGGTTCTCGCTGTAGAGGAAGGCGAGCAGCGCCGCCGCGGACTCGACCTCGGTGACGAAGCGGCGCAGCGCCTCCCGGGCCGGGCCCTCGTCGAGCCGGGCGGCGTCGAGCGCCGCCTCGCACTCCGCGATACCGAGGGCCTCCAGAGCACGCACCAGCGCGTCACGCCCGGCGAAGTGACGGTGCAGTGTGGCCCGGCTGATCCCGGCCGCCTTCGCGACCTCGTCCATCGTGGCGGTGGACTTCCGGGTGAGCAGGGCGGCCGCACTGCGCAGCACGTGGTCACGATCTACAGCCATGAGACAAGTGTAGCCCATATGAGACATGAATGTCTCACAAGAAGCATGGGTGTCTCACCGAGAGGTGTGAGAGGTATTTGACGTGGGCCTTTGCGGCCCTGGAGCTCCAGGGCCGCTGCCCTGGCCCCGGAGCTCAGTGCCAGGGCAGCTGCCCGCGCCGCTCCCAGTACTCGTGCGGTTCCTCGGCCAGGCTCTCCAGGCGGGCGAGCTGATCCTCACCGAGGTCGACCACGGCGGCGTGCAGGTTCGAGCCGAGCTGGCTGACCGTGGCCACGCCGGACAGGACCACCCCCGCCCACGGCTGCCGCAGGATCAGGGCGAGGGCGACCGCGTCGCAGCCGAACGAGGTCTCCTCGGCCACGGACTTCAGCGTCTCGGGCGCGTCCGCACCGGTCAGCCGCCCGTTGGCCATGCCCTCCTTGACGATCACCGTGAGCCCGGCGTCATGGGCCGCCGCGAGCGCGGGAGCGGCGGAGGTCTCCAGCAGGTTGTAGGTGGACTGGACGGTACGGAAGAGGGGTTCGCCGTTCACCGTGACCGCCATCGCGGCGCGGATCGCCTCGGCCTGCCCGGGGCCGCTGGTGGAGAAGCCGATCGTGACGCCCTCCGCGGCGGCCTCGGCGAGCTTCGCGTGGAGCTTCTGGTCGGTGAGGGCCGGACTGTCGGCGGTCAGCGAGTGGATCTGATAGAGGTCGAGCCGGTCGCCGAGCAGGTCCGCCGTCTCGGCGCGCTGCCGCTCGTACGTCTCGAGACTGTGGTCCTTCACCTCGTGCTGTGCGGCGTCGGTGCTCCAGTCCGCGGTGTAGGTGTAGCCCCATTTGCTGCCGATCACGACGTCGGCCGCGTCGGGGCGCGCCCGAAGCCATTCGGCGAGGAACTCCTCGGAACGGCCGTAGGACCGTGCCGCATCGAAGTAGCGGACGCCCTGGGCGTAGGCGGCGTCCAGGAGATCGTGGGTGCGCTCGCGCAGCGCGTCGACGCTGCGGACGGACGGGAGGTCCCGCTCACGGCCGAGGTTGATGTAGCCCGGCCGGCCGACGGCGGCGAGGCCGAGGCCGATGTGGCAGGTGGGAGTCGTCGCTGAGGCCAGGCGGGAGAAGGGCATCGCGGGCTCCGTTTCGGTCGGCTCCTTGCGGCTGACGACCAACCTAACCCGCGACGCCCTGCCCGTACGGCACCTGGCTATGAGCTCCGCTTCGCCGTCGCCCAGGCGTGCTGAGCCGCCACGTCCGCCTTCACCTCGGCGAGCTGGACCGCGACCGCCGCGGGTGCCGTGCCGCCACGGCCGCACCGGGAGGCGAGGGCGCCCGGGACGTCGAGGACGGAGCGCACCTCGGGGGTCAGACGGTCGGAGATCTTCGCGAACTGCTCGTCCGTCAGCTCGTCCAGCTCCTTGCCCTCCGCCTCCGCCACCTTGACGCACTCGCCGGCGACCTCATGGGCGACACGGAACGGGACGCCCTGCTTCACGAGCCACTCGGCGATGTCGGTGGCGAGCGAGAACCCGGCCGGGGCCAGCTCCTCCATGCGCTCGCGGTGCACGGTCAGCGTGGCCATCATCCCGGTGAAGGCCGGGAGCAGGACCTCCAGCTGGTCGATGGAGTCGAAGACCGGCTCCTTGTCCTCCTGCAGGTCACGGTTGTACGCGAGCGGCAGGGCCTTGAGCGTGGCCATGAGCCCGGTGAGGTTGCCGATGAGGCGGCCGCTCTTGCCGCGCGCGAGTTCGGCGATGTCCGGGTTCTTCTTCTGCGGCATGATCGACGAGCCGGTGGAGAAGGCGTCGTGGAGCGTGACGAAGGAGAACTCCTTCGTGTTCCAGATGATGACCTCTTCGGCGATACGGGAGAGGTTGACGCCGATCATCGCGGTGATGAAGGCGAACTCGGCGGCGAAGTCGCGTGCGGCCGTGCCGTCGATGGAGTTGGCCGAGCTGCCGTGCTCGAAGCCGAGCTCCTCGGCGACCGCCTCCGGGTCGAGGCCGAGGCTGCTGCCCGCGAGGGCGCCCGAACCGTACGGCGACACCGCCGTGCGCTCGTCCCACTGGCGCAGCCGCTCCGCGTCCCGGGACAGTGCCTGGACATGGGCGAGGACATGATGCGCGAAGAGTACGGGCTGGGCGTGCTGGAGGTGGGTGCGGCCGGGCATGGCCACGTCCGGGTGGGCCTCGGCGAGGCCGATCAGGGCGTCCTGGAGCTCGGCGATCAGACCGCCGAGGGTGCGGGCGTGATCGCGCAGGTACATCCGGAAGAGGGTGGCCACCTGGTCGTTGCGCGACCGGCCTGCGCGGAGCTTGCCGCCGAGGTCGGGCCCGAGGCGCTCCAGCAGGCCGCGCTCCAGGGCGGTGTGGACGTCCTCGTCGGCGATGGTGCCGGTGAACTCCCCGAAGGCCACGTCGGCTTCGAGCCGGTCGAGTCCCTCGAGCATCCGCGCCAGCTCGTCGTCCGTGAGCAGCCCGGCCTTGTGCAGGACGCGCGCATGGGCGCGGGAACCGGCGATGTCGTAGGGCGCGAGCCGCCAGTCGAAGTGGACGGACGCGGACAGCTTCGCCAGGGCCTCGGCGGGACCGTCGGCGAAACGGCCGCCCCAGAGCCGTACGTCACCGCTGTTGCTGCTCACTTGCGTTGCTCCTCGAAGATGACGGTGTGCGACCGCCTCCCCACTCTCGGCGAGTGAGGAGGCGGCTGTCAGGCTAGTGCGTACGTGAGGTCGGCCTCTGCCGGTACGCGAGGTCCGCGTCAGGCTCCGCCTGCGAGGTCACGCCGCGCGGCGATCTTCGACGACAGGCTGTAGATGTCGATGAAGCCCTTGGCCGCGGACTGGTCGAACGTGTCGCCGGTGTCGTAGGTCGCGAGGTTGAAGTCGTACAGCGACTCCTGGGAGCGCCGGCCGGTGACGACAGCGCGGCCTCCGTGCAGCGTCATACGGATGTCACCGGAGACGTGCTGGTTGGCCTCGCTGATGAAGCCCTCCAGGGCGCGCTTGAGCGGGGAGAACCACTGGCCGTCGTAGACCAGCTCGCCCCAGCGCTGCTCGACCTGGCGCTTGTAGCGGGCGAGTTCGCGCTCGACCGTGACGTTCTCCAGCTCCTGGTGGGCGGTGATCAGGGCGATCGCGCCGGGGGCCTCGTAGACCTCGCGGGACTTGATGCCGACGAGACGGTCCTCGACCATGTCGATCCGGCCGATGCCCTGGGCGCCGGCCCGCTCGTTGAGCTGCTGGATGGCCTGGAGGACGCTGACGGGCTTGCCGTCGATGGCGACCGGGACGCCCTCCTTGAAGGTGATGATCACCTCGTCGGGCTCACGGGCCTCGGCCGGGTTGGAGGTGTACTCGTAGATGTCCTCGATCGGGGCGTTCCAGATGTCCTCCAGGAAGCCCGTCTCGACGGCACGCCCGAAGACGTTCTGGTCGATGGAGTACGGGGACTTCTTGGTGGTGGCGATCGGGAGCTGCTTGTCCTCGCAGAAGGCGATGGCCTTGTCGCGGGTCATCGCGTAGTCACGGACGGGCGCGATGCACTTCAGGTCGGGGGCGAGGGCGACGATGCCGGCCTCGAAGCGGACCTGGTCGTTGCCCTTGCCGGTGCAGCCGTGGGCGACCGTGGAGGCGCCGTGCTTCTTGGCGGCGGCGACGAGGTGCTTGACGATGGTCGGCCGGGAGAGGGCCGAGACCAGCGGGTAGCGGTCCATGTAGAGGGCGTTGGCCTTGATCGCCGGGAGGCAGTACTCGTCGGCGAACTCGTCCTTGGCGTCGGCGACCTCGGCCTCGACCGCACCGCAGGCGAGCGCGCGCTTGCGGATGACGTCCAGGTCCTCGCCGCCCTGGCCGACGTCGACCGCAACGGCGATGACCTCGGCGCCCGTCTCCTCGGCGATCCAGCCGATGGCGACGGAGGTGTCCAGACCGCCGGAGTAGGCGAGTACGACGCGCTCGGTCACGGGTTTCTCCCTCACAGTGCATTCGCTGGTATGCATGAGTATGCAGGAGTCCGCATGATTCGTCAAACATGCGGGCGGCGGGGTGCCGCATTTCCTTAGACAGCCGAACGAAATCGGCGCATCATCGGGCCATGGGAAAGAGCTACGAACGCATCGACGGCAGACTGCGGACGTTCATCGAGGCGCAGCCCCTGTTCTTCACCGCCACCGCCCCCTTGTCCGGCGACGGCACGATCAACCTCTCCCCCAAGGGGCTCAGGGGCTCGTTCGCCGTCCTCGACGACCGCACGGTCGCCTACCTCGACTTCGCCGGAAGCAACGCCGAGACCATCGCGCATCTACGGGAGAACGGCCGGATCACCCTGATGTGGTGCGCCTTCCAGGGCCCGCCGAACATCGTGCGCGTACACGGCCACGGCGAGCCCGTGTTCCGCGACGACCCCCGCTTCAAGGAGCTCCTCACCCGTTTCCCCGGCATCGACCCGGCCCTCCACGGCCTGCGCGCGATCATCGTCGTGACGGCCCGTCATATCCGCGACACCTGCGGCTACGCGGTCCCCTTCATGTCGTACGACGAAGACCGCGATCTGCACGCCCGGCGCTTCTCCCGTGAGGACGACACCTCCCTCGGTGAGTACTTCCGGGGGAAAGAACACATCGAAAGCAGTCTTGACGGACTGCCAGGATTGCCGCTTCCATTGCCGCCTTCTACGTTTTGAGGCATGCGTCCCGGTATCACCGCTTCCCTCGCCGCCGCCTCCCTCTTTCTGCTTGTCGCCCCGGCAGGCGCCTCGGCGAAGGTCCCACTGCCCGACCAGATGGCGGACACCGGCGGCGGCACCCAGCTGATCACCGCCGAGGCGCCCTCGACCGGCGCCACCACGGGGACGGTCACCTGGTGGGACCGCCGGGACGGGCGGTGGGTGAAAGCGGGCTCGGCGCCCGCGCGGTTCGGTGCGAACGGGCTGGTGGAGGGCGGCGCGCGCAAGCAGAGCACGGACACGACGCCGACGGGGCTTTTCGACCTGCCCTTCGCGTTCGGCATCAAGGCCGCGCCCGCGGGCACGAGGGCGGAGTACCGCCGGGTCCACCAGGACTCGTGGTGGTGCGAGGACAACGGCTCGCGCTCCTACAACCGCTGGACCGAGCCCCTCGCGGGGGATTGCCGGGCCTCGGAGTCGGAGCATCTGGCCTCGCACGTTTCGCAGTACGACTACGCGCTCGTGACCGGGTTCAACTACGCCGAGCCTGTGCGGGGGCGCGGCGCCGGCATCTTTCTGCATGTGAGCGGTACGGGGCCGACCGCTGGGTGCGTGTCCGTTCCGGAGGATGCGATGCGGCGGATCTTGGTGTGGGTCGATCCTGCGCGGGGGCCGCGTATCGCTGTCGGGACGGTGGGTGGGGCGACTGCGATCACTCGGTACTGAGGGCTCCGCCGGTGGGGCTGGGTACGTCGTGACCTGCGGTGCGTCGTGGTGATTCGCACAGTTCCCCGCGCCCCTGTCGTCATCGCTGCCGCGCATGGTGACCTGCCGGTGCGTCGCGGTGATTCGCGCAGTTCCCCGCGCCCCTGTCGTCATCGCTGCCGCGCATGGTGACCCACCGGTGCGTCGTGGTGTTTCGCGCAGTTCCCCGCGCCCCTGTAGGACTCGCTCCCGTGCGTGGTGACCTGCCTGGGCATCGCGCTCGTCGCGCGGAGCGCGGGCATCGGCGTGGTCTCCGGGGCCGCCTGCACGCGCTGGACTCGGCGAGGAGTTGAACGCGGGGCGGTTCCGTCACGTACCTCTGGGCCAAGGGGGCCACTGGCCTCGCCCGTCCCACGCAGGATCACGGAGGATACCGTGTCCACGATCGCCGGTGGCCGCGCCGCGCGGCGCCAGACGATGCGCGCCATCCGCCCACGCCGCTCCCCGGCCGTCCCGCTGCTTGTCGCAGTCTGGGCGGGCGCGGTGGGTGTCGTCTGGCTGTGGTGGATGAACACGCCGTCCATCGCCGACAACAACAGCAGAATCCTCAACGCGGGACGGATCACCGGCCTGCTCGCCGGTTATCTCATGGCGCTCGTCGTGCTGCAGATGGCGCGGGTCCCCGCGCTGGAGCGCCGGGTCGGCTCCGACCGGGTGGCGCGCTGGCACGCGATGAGCGGCCGGTACACCATCAGCCTGGTCCTCGCCCATATCTTCCTGACCATGTGGGCCTATGCCCTCCAGGCCGGGAAGGGGCTCGGCGGGATCGTCCAGCAGACCGTCACCTCGGTCGAGCAGTTGCCGGACGTGGGCAAGGCGGCGATCGGCACCGGTCTGCTGGTGCTGATCGGGCTCATCTCGATGGGGCCGGTCCGCCGCAGGCTGTCGTACGACCTCTGGTACCACGTCCATCTGCTCACCTACGCGGCCACATATCTGTCGTTCTGGCACCAGCTGTCGACCGGCAACGAGTTCGCGGGGCAGCCGGAGGCGAAGACCGCCTGGTACGTGCTGTACGGGTCGGTGACCGCGCTGGTGATCTGGTACCGGATCCTCACCCCGATCCGGCTGAACGTCCGTCACCGGCTGCGGGTCGAGGCGGTCATCGAGGAGACGCCCGGCATCGTGTCGGTGCTGATGAGCGGGCGCAGGCTGCACCGGATGGGCGCGGAGGCGGGACAGTTCTTCCGCTGGCGGTTCCTCGCGCCCGGCATGCGCTTCAGCTCCCACCCGTACTCGCTGTCGGCGGCGCCCCGCCCCAACATGCTCCGCATCACGGTCAAGGCGATCGGCGACCACAGCTCGGCCCTGCGCGACCTCGAGCCCGGCACCCGGGTCTGGGCCGAGGGACCCTATGGGGCGCTGACCGCCTCCCGGCGCAGCCGCGGCAAGGTGCTGCTGGTGGCCGGCGGCGTCGGCATCACGCCGATGCGGGCGCTGTTCGAGACGCTGCCCGGCGCCGCGGGCGACCTGACGCTGCTGTACCGGGCCAACAGCACCCAGGACCTCGCCCTCTGGGACGAGCTCGCCCAGATCGCCGAGGAGCGTGGCGCCCGGCTGATGTACGCGGTCAACAGCCCCGACGGTGAACGACCGGACATCTCGCCGGACACCCTGCGCCGCAAGTTGCCGGACATCGACCACCACGACGTCTTCATGTGCGGGCCGCCCGGGTTCGCGCAGCAGGTGTACGAGGCACTGCGCGGCGCGGGAGTCCCCGCCCGCCGCATCCATCACGAGTCGTTCGAGATGTGAGCGACGGGACTTCAGGAGCTCAGGAACGATGAGGAAGAGCCATCCCCTTCGGCGTGCCGTGCTCGCGGGCGCCGCCACCGTGTCCGGGATCGTCCTGCTGCTGACGCTGAAGCCGGCGTCGGGACCGGCTTCGGCCCAGGCAGGAGCGGCGCCCCAGCAGACCGCGGCGACCCAGCAGGAGCCGCAGGGCGGCAGCGGGCAGCAGACCGGCACACAGACCGTCACCGGTGAGGTGGCCCGGACCGAGTACGGCCCCGTCCAGGTGCGCCTCACGGTCAGCGGCGGAAAGATCACCAAGGCCGACGCCGTGCAGGCGCCCAAGGGCGGGCTCAGCGACCAGAAGACCGCCATGGCCGTGCCCAAGCTCAACCAGGAGGCCGTCACCAAGCAGAGCGCGCAGATCGACGCGGTCTCCGGCGCCACATACACGAGCGGCGGGTACAAGCAGTCCCTTCAGTCGGCGATCGACAAGGCGAAGGCCTCCACCGGCGGTGGCTCCTCCGCTTCAGGAGGCGGCTCCGGTCAGGCCCAGGCGCGCACGGTGACGGGTACCGTGGCGCAGACGCAGTACGGTCCGGTCCAGGTGCGCGTCACCCTCGAGGGCCGCAAGGTCACAAAGGCCGAGGCCGTGCAGGCGCCCAAGGGCGGACTCAGCGACCAGAAGACGGCCATGGCCGTGCCCAAGCTCAACCAGGAGGCGGTGAGCGCGCAGAGTGCGAAGATCGACGCGGTCTCCGGTGCCACCTACACGAGTACCGGGTACAAGCAGTCCCTTCAGTCGGCCCTGGACAAGGCCGGTGGCTGAATGGGGGATCAGATGACCGAACCGGTCGAGGCACCACCCGCTCTGCGCCATGCGGAGGAGGTGATGGGCACCGTCGTCTCGTTCGACGTGCGCGGCGGCGAGCCCGAGGCCGTGCGCTCCGCGCTGCGGGAGGCCGTGGCCGGTCTGCACCGTGTGAACGAGGTGTTCAGCACCTACCGCGAGGACAGCCAGGTCTCCCGGCTGGCCCGTGGTGAGCTGACCGTCGAGGAGTGCGATCCGGAGGTGGCCGAGGTGCTCGCCCTGGGCGCCGAGGCGGAGCGGCTCAGCAACGGCTGGTTCAGCACACGGTACGAGGGGCGGACCGACCCGACCGGGATCGTGAAGGGCTGGGCCGTGCAGCGGGCGGCCGAGCGTCTGGTCGGGACCGGGGCGAGCGGGGTGAGCGTCAACGGCGGCGGGGACGTGCAGATGTACGGCGTACCCGGCCCGCACCGGCCGTGGCGGGTCGGCGTGTCGGACCCCTGGCGCCCCGGCGGGCTCGCGGCGGTGATCTCCGCGGCCGGTGCGGAGGAACTGGCCGTGGCCACGTCCGGGACCGCGGAGCGCGGTGCGCACATCATCGACCCGCGCACCGGCCGGCCCGCGGTCACCGACCTCGTGGCGGTTACCGTCGTGGGGCCTCGGCTGACCTGGGTGGACTGCTGGGCGACCGCGGCGTTCGCCATGGGGTCACGGCAGGCACTGGACTGGCTGGAGTCGTTGCCGGACGTGGAGGCCCTGCTGATCACGGCGGGCGACGAGGTGCGGTGCACGGGAGGACTCGCGGCACGCCTGGGCTGACGCGTTCCCGTGCGAAGAGGGAACCGGCCGCTTCGGCCGGGTCACCGGCCCGAGGGCAACCGGGTCGAGCTGTGGCAGCCCGCCCGACCGCCCCTCCCCCGTCGCGGGGGAGGTCGTAGGAGGCGGGGGGCGTACCGCCACCGGTACGCCCCCCGCGTCTCAGTGGTTCTTCTGCGCGAGCCGCAGCAGATGGTCGGCCAGTGCCTGCCCGCCGGCCGGGTCCCGGCTGATCAGCATCACGGTGTCGTCGCCCGCGATCGTGCCGAGGATGTCGTGCAGTTCCGCCTGGTCGATGGCTGAGGCGAGGAACTGGGCCGCGCCGGGCGGAGTACGCAGGACCACAAGGTTGGCCGAGGCCTCCGCGGAGATCAGCAGTTCCTGGGACAGACGCCGCATCCGCTCCTCCTTGGCCGACCCTCCCAGCGGCGCGCGCGGGGTGCGGAAGCCGCCCTCGCTCGGTACCGCGTAGATCAGGTCGCCATCGGTGTTGCGGATCTTCACCGCGTTCAGCTCGTCCAGGTCCCGGGAGAGCGTCGCCTGGGTGACGTTCAGCCCGTCGTCGGCGAGGAGCTTCGCCAACTGGCTCTGGGATCGCACCGGTTGACGGTTGAGGATGTCCACGATCCGCCGGTGGCGTGCGGTACGGGTCTGCGGCACGGCCGGCCCGGTGTGCTCCTGTTCCTGGTCCTGCTCCTGGCTCATCGTCGTCTCATTCTCCGGATCGTCCGTCCCCGTTGACTGCGTCGAGAACACCGGGAAGCGCCCGGAGAAACGCCTCCACTTCGTCATCGCCGAGGTTCAGCGGCGGCATCAGCCGTACGACGTTCGGGGCGGGCGCGTTCACCAGGAGACCGGCGTCCTGAGCCGCTTGCTGCGCCTGGGGCGCGAGTGGCTCGGTGAGCACGATACCCAGGAGCAGGCCCGCGCCCCGGACATGGTCGATCAACGGGTGACCGAGCGACTCGATTCCCTCCCGCAGCTTCTCGCTCTGCCGCTTGACGTTCTCCAGCAGGCCCTCGGCCGCGATGGTGTCGAGGACGGCGAGGCCCGCGGCGCAGGCGACGGGGTTGCCGCCGAAGGTCGTGCCGTGCTGCCCGGGCTGGAACAGCTCGGCGGCCCGGCCGAAGGCGACGGTGGCGCCGAGCGGAAGTCCGCCGCCGAGACCCTTGGCGAGCGTGACCACGTCCGGCAGTACGCCCTCGTGCGCCTGGTACTCGAACCAGTGCCCGGTGCGGCCGATCCCGGTCTGCACCTCGTCCAGGACGAGCAGCGCCCCGGTGGCGGCGGTGATCGCGCGGGCCGCCTTGAGGTAGCCGGCGGACGGGACGACCACCCCGTTCTCGCCCTGCACTGGCTCGATGATCACCAGGGCGGTGTCCTCGGTGACCGCGGCGGCCAGAGCCTGGGCGTCGCCGTACGGGACATGCGTGACCTCGCCGGGCAGCGGCAGGAACGGCTCCTGCTTTCCGGGCTGGCCCGTGAGGGCGAGGGCTCCCATGGTGCGGCCGTGGAATCCGCCCCGGGCGGCGACCATGTGGGTGCGCCCGGTCAGGCGGCCTATCTTGAAGGCGCCCTCGTTGGCCTCGGCCCCGGAGTTGCAGAAGAACACCTTGCCGTCCCGGCCGAAGAGCTGGAGCAGCCGTTCGGCGAGGGCTACGGGCGGCTCGGCGATGAACAGGTTGGAGACATGGCCGAGGGACGCGATCTGCCTGCTGACGGCCTCGACGACGGCGGGATGGGCGTGGCCGAGCGCATTGACCGCGATACCGCCCACGAAGTCGGCGTACTCCCTGCCGTCAGCGTCCCACAGCCGGGCGCCCTCGCCCTTGACGAGGGACAGCCGCGGGGTGCCGTAGTTGTTCATGAGCGCGCCCTGCCACCGCTCGGTGAGCTCGGCGTTCGTCGCAACGGTCCCGGTCATACGGCCCCCTCGTTGTCGTCGGGCAGCACCATCGTGCCGATGCCCTCGTCCGTGAAGATCTCCAGCAGGATCGAGTGCTGGACCCGGCCGTCGATGACCCGGGCGGTGTTGACGCCGTTGCGCACGGCGTGCAGGCAGCCCTCCATCTTCGGCACCATGCCGGAGGACAGCTCCGGCAGCAGCTTCTCCAGCTCGGAGGCGGTGAGGCGGCTGATCACCTCGTCACTGCGGGGCCAGTCCTCGTAGAGGCCCTCGACGTCCGTGAGGACCATGAGGGTTTCGGCGCCCAGTGCCGCAGCCAGTGCCGCAGCCGCCGTATCAGCATTGACGTTGTAGACATGTCCGTCGTCCTGACTGCGGGCGATGGAGGAGACGACCGGGATGCGGCCGTCGGCGAGGAGGGCCTCGATCGCGCCCGTGTCGATCGCGGTGATCTCGCCCACCCGCCCGATGTCGACCAGTTCGCCGTCGATCTCGGGCCGGTGCCTGGTGGCTGTGATGGTGTGCGCGTCCTCGCCGGTCAGTCCGACGGCGAGCGGGCCGTGCTGGTTGAGCAGCCCGACCAGCTCGCGCTGCACCTGTCCGGCGAGCACCATGCGTACGACGTCCATGGCGTCCTCGGTGGTGACGCGCAGGCCCGCCTTGAACTCGCTGACGATGCCGTGCCGGTCGAGCGCGGCGCTGATCTGGGGGCCACCGCCGTGGACGACGACGGGCTTGAGGCCGGCGTGCCGCAGGAAGACGACGTCCTGGGCGAAGGCGGCCTTGAGCTCCTCGTTCACCATGGCGTTTCCGCCGAACTTGATGACGACCGTCCTGCCGTGGTGCCGGGTCAGCCAGGGCAGTGCCTCGATGAGGATCTGGGCCTTGGGCAGGGCGGTGTGCTTGCGGGTCGCTCCGGCACTGGTCGGATCGCTCATGAGGAGTAGGCGCTGTTCTCGTGGACGTAGTCGGCGGTGAGGTCGTTGGTCCAGATGGTGGCGGTCTCGGGGCCGGCGGCGAGGTCGGCGACGATGTGCACCTCTCGGTAGCGCATGTCCACGAGGTCGCGGTCCTCGCCGACGGAGCCGTTCTTGCAGACCCAGATGCCGTTGATGGCGACATTGAGCTGGTCGGGCTCGAAGGCGGCCTTGGTGGTCCCGATCGCCGAGAGGACGCGGCCCCAGTTGGGGTCCTCTCCGTGGATCGCGCACTTGAGGAGGTTGTTGCGGGCGATGGAGCGGCCCACCTCCACGGCGTCCTCCTCGGTCGCGGCTCCCACCACCTCGATCCTGATGTCCTTGCTGGCGCCCTCGGCGTCGCGGATGAGCTGCTGTCCGAGGTCGTCGCAGACGGCGCGCACGGCCTCGGTGAACTCATCGGCGTCCGGGGTGGCCCCCGAGGCTCCGGAGGCGAGCAGCAGCACGGTGTCGTTGGTGGACATGCAGCCGTCGGAGTCGACGCGGTCGAAGGTGACCTCGGTGGCGGCGCGCAGGGCCGCGTCCAGCGTCCCGCTGTCGACGTCGGCGTCCGTGGTGAGGACCACCAGCATGGTGGCGAGCCCGGGCGCGAGCATGCCGGCTCCCTTGGCCATGCCGCCGACGGTCCAGCCGTCCTTGGCCACGACGGACGTCTTGTGGACGGTGTCGGTGGTCTTGATGGCGATGGCAGCCTTCTCACCGCCGTACTCCGAGAGCTGGGCGGCGGCGGTCTCGATGCCCGGGAGCAGCTTGTCCATGGGGAGCTGCACTCCGATGAGCCCGGTGGAACAGACGGCGACCTCGATGGCGCCGAGCGCGAGGGTGTCGGCGGCCTTCTCGGCGGTGGCATGGGTGTCCTGGAACCCCCTGGGGCCCGTGCAGGCGTTGGCACCGCCGGAGTTGAGGACGACCGCCGAGATCCGGCCGGTCTTCAGCACCTGTTCCGACCACAGCACGGGGGCGGCCTTCACACGGTTGGACGTGAAGACGCCCGCGGCGGCGCGGCGCGGCCCGTCGTTGACCACGAGAGCCAGATCGGGTTTGCCGTTCTCCTTGATCCCCGCCGCGATGCCCGCGGCCCGGAACCCTTGTGCTGCCGTGACGCTCACGGTGCGACTCCGATCGTGGAAAGCCCGGTGGTCTCGTCGAGCCCGAGGGCGATGTTCATGCTCTGTACGGCACCGCCCGCGGTGCCCTTGGTCAGGTTGTCGATGGCGCTGATCGCGATGATGCGGTGCGCGGCGGCGTCGTATGCGACCTGCAGCTGAACGGCGTTGGAACCGTAGACGGACGCGGTGGCGGGCCACTGTCCCTCGGGGAGCAGGTGGACGAAGGGCTCGTCGGCGAGGGCCTTCTCGTAGGCGGTGCGGACGGCCTCGGCGGTGACGCCGTCGCGTGCCTTGGCGCTGCATGTGGCGAGGATGCCCCGGGGCATCGGTGCGAGGGTCGGCGTGAAGGAGACGCAGACCCTGTCCCCGGCGGCCGCGCTGAGGTTCTGGACGATCTCGGGGGTGTGCCGGTGGACGCCGCCGACGCCGTACGGCGACATGGACCCCATGACCTCGCTGCCGAGCAGGTGGGGCTTGGGTGCCTTGCCGGCGCCGGAGGTGCCGGAGGCGGCGACGATCACGGCCTCGTTCCCGGCGAGCCCGGCGGCGTACGCGGGGAAGAGCGCGAGCGTGGCGGCCGTGGGGTAGCAACCGGGTACCGCGATGCGCTTGGACCCCTCCAGCGCTGCGCGGGCACCCGGTAGTTCAGGGAGGCCGTAGGGCCAGGTCCCGGCGTGCGGTGAGGCGTAGAACCGCTCCCAGTCGGCCGCGTCCTTCAACCGGAAGTCGGCGCCCATGTCGATCACGAGGACATCGGGTCCGAGCTGCTCGGCGACGGGGGCGGACTGGCCGTGGGGCAGGGCGAGGAAGACGATGTCATGCCCGGCGAGCACGTCGGTGCGGGTCTCCTCGAGCACCCGGTCGTCGAGGGGCAGCAGATGCGGCTGCAGCGCGCCGAGCCGCTGTCCGGCGTTGGAGTTCCCGGTCAGGGCGCCGATCTCCACCTCCGGGTGTGCGAGAAGCAGACGCAGCAGCTCTCCTCCCGCGTATCCGCTGGCTCCGGCCACCGCCGCGCGTACCGTCATCGAACCCTCCTCCTCGATGGCATGACTATACGTATCGATGCAGATTTATGCAATCAGGCGAACGCCGACGAAGGCGATCCGATTGCGACCGAGATTTTTAGTTGGCAAACGAGCACGCTAGTTGGCGAATCTTGGTCCCGTAGCGCTGCGTGGCGGTCAGTTCCGAAGAATGGTCCCCGCTGCCGGTCGGGGGGTGCTGCCGTGGGTGCGTGGGCGAGGCACCGAACGCGAAGATCCCGTCGGATTCAAGTCATCTGGAACAGCTTGTCACGGCGTACGACGGGGGTGCCGGTCTGCGGGATCGGCTGCTACTTGGGGACAACTGGTCGCGTCGATGGAGCTCGACATGGCGGGTGGGTGCCGACGAGGTCTGCTGGCCGGTCCGGGACATGGCTCAGGTGCCGATGCTGTCGTCCCGGCCGATGCGAGGGTTCACCTGGCGAGCGAAGCAGCGGCATCGCCCCGGGCTTGAGGTGATGACGTCAACGGGCAGGACGCACGGCTTCGAGTCGCTGGAAGAGATGCGGCTGCTGGTCGCGCTGGACTTCTTGGGCGCATCGGAGGTGCTGTCGCAGCCGTTCCGGCTGGACTTCGAGCATGCGGGCGGGTCGTCCTGGCACATCCCGGACTTCCTGGCCGTGATCGATGGAGGAATGTGGCTGCTGGACGTCCGCCCGATGGAGCTGGTCAAAGACGAGGACGCACTGAAGTTCGCGGCGGCCAGGGAGGTGGCGGCGGCATGCGGCTGGCGGTACTCGGTGATCGCGGGCTGGCGCCCACTCGCGTGAGCGGTAGCCGTTGCGGTGGTTGACGCGTTCGTCGCTGACCTGCCCGTATTCCGCGTTGCAGAGGGCGTCGGCCTCCGCGGACATGAGCGCGTCGGCGAACGTCTTGACCATCGCGCGCAGCAGATCGGGACTCGCCGCGGCGAGGTTGTCCTCGGCGAGGACGTGCAGGGGCAGACTGTCTGGTGCGGTCATCGTGCTGATCTCCTTCGAGCTTCGACACCTCGAAGATCAGCCGGTGGCCGTTCATCTATGCGGGCACCATCCCAACGCCGGAGCAAACCCCCGGATCAGGTCGAACCCGTACACCACTTCTCAGGACGCAACCTGAGGAACCGCAACCTGAGCCAGGGGGACCGGGCAGCCGTCAAATGCACGAGCCGCCGAAGAACACGGCGGTCGTCAGGGTGGACTCGCCGAACCACCTCGGACAACGGCATTGAGGCCTTCGGGAACAGCGCCGCCAAGGCAGGTGCGCCTCCCAGCCACTCCAGCGTGCGCTCCTGCGGTGAATACATGCAGAGACCGAGGGTTGGCGGCCTTGGCTGCCAGACGGAACGGGACCAACAGCCCGTCCCGGCCATTTCCTGAGTTCAGGGAGTGCACCCACACCAGCGCCCCGCCGCCTACCGGGTCATTTACTCGTCGCGCCTCGACAAGGCAGACGACGGATGCTGAAGCTGGCCCTGGGAATTCCAGCAATCGCATCGCAACCGTCTTTGTCGTGGCGGCGTGAGAAACGAGGCTCTCGGCTGCGGGCAACTGACTCGCGGGCAATAGATCACCAAACTTATGACCCACACACTGCTCCACTGGCCTGCCCAGCACCCTGGCCATTGGCGCGTTGAGGCGGCGGATGGCTCCGTCCAGGGTCAAAAGAGCCGACGGTGTGGCCATCTGAAGAATTTCGTCCGAGGCGTCCATTCGCCCCTCACTACCCATCTTCGAGGTATATGATTTTGTTGTCCTTTAAAAGGGTATCCACAGAATGAGGTGATGGCATCGCCTACCGGAGTCTGGCAGCGATCTCGCGGTGGCACGGGGATCGTGTTGGGACCGACGAGAAGGTACAACTCTCTCTGTCGCGGTACGCCTGCAGTGGCCTTCAACGGAGACGGCGGTGACGTTCCTCCCTGCGGGTCCACGCGTGTCTCGTGGGTCGGCGGGGGGGGCTCCACGTCGTCGCGGATCATGCAGGATAGTCGCCGGCAGCGAGGTCGTCGATCAGGCTTGGACGGGTGGGTTGCCAGCCAAATCGTTCCCGGGTCAGTGCACTCGACGATGGCATGTCAAGGGCAAATACGCGACCGATAACGCCGAAGCGCTCAGGCGGGACCGACTCGACCGGCACCGCGAGGACACCGGCAATGGTCTCGGCGAGCGACCTCATGGTGTCGCCTTCGTCGGCTACCGGGTGAAGGACCGTGCCCGGCGTAGCGTCCTCGAGTGCGATGCGGAACAGCACGGCGGCGTCCCGCCGGTTAACCGCTGGCCATCGCTGGGCGCCGTCTCCTACGTACGCCGACACGCCTGTTTTCTGCGCGGCGGCAATGAGCACCGAACAGAAGCCGTACTGCACCCCACGCTGGTGCACGGAGCGTGGCAGCCGCACGACGGAGGATCGGACACCCTGGGCTGCCAGCGCCAGCACCGCGTCGGCGGTGCGACCGCGGCCACCGACAGGACCGACTGTGGTGTTGCGGTCCTCCTCGGTCGAGATGTGGCCTGGCATCATCGGTGTGAGGCCGGCATGCACGAACGGCTTGCCACTGCCTGCGAGTGCCGCCGCGAGGGTCTGGACGGCGCGCCCTTCCTCGTCGATACCCTGCTCCAAGTTGTTCCAGTCGTTGCTGAAGGCGAGGTTGATGACACCATCGGCCTGCGTGGCGCCGGTGCGGAGGCTGTCCAAGTCGGTGAGGTCGCCGCGAAGCGGTGTCCCACCAGCGGCGGCGACGTCCGCGGCTGCGGCGTCGGAACGGACGAGGCCGAGGACTTCGTGACCTGCAGCGATGAGTTCGGGAACTACAACTGAGCCGATGCTGCCGCTGGCTCCGGTGACGAACACGCGCATGGAAGGGCTCCAGATGACTGCTGCGAACGCTGGGTCGCAGGAGAAGAATTGACGGTCAAGGCGCCCGGGCCGGCGGCGCTCGCCTTCGAAATTCCCCGACGAGGAGACTGCATCTCCTCGCCCCTGCTTTGCATTCTACCAATGTACACATTCTGTTATTTTGCATTGCCCATTGTGCAGTGCTGCTCGATGAGCGTAGGCCCGCACCGCATACGGCCTTAGCCTCGGGAGTTCAGGAAGTACGGGTAGACTCATTTTGAGATGTGGCCGGCGGTGACCAACCATCGTGCACCTGCTGACACGTGACCTACGCCTTCTGTGCAGGTCATCCGCCCCAAGGCATACAACCGCGGATCGAGAATCCATCCCAAAAGGGAAATCGAGCCTACGCAGATGGAACAGGGAAGATGAATGACTTCAAGCCATCTTCCGAGGATCTGGCAACCCTTGAGCAGCTGAACAACGACTACGTCCAGTCGGATCAGCACAACGACGTCAAGCGGTTCAGCGAGTTCCTTGCCGAGGACTTTATCGTGCAGACTCCGGGCGTCACACGGAACCGTGCCGAATTCTTGGAATACATCGCTAAGCCGCGTCCTTTCAAGGACCTGTCGGTAGATGACGTCAAGATCCGAATCCTCAGTGACGTTGCGCTAATACACGGCCGCAGCAAGTACACCGTGCTCGCTGATGGATCCGAGCAGGAGGCCCTCTACACGGACACGTATCAGAAGCGTGGGGGGACCTGGGTCTGCGTCTCAGCGTGCGCGATAGCCCCGGGCACCTGATCTGCATGCGGGAAGCTGTGCTCGTGCGGGTGCAGTGAGGCGCCGCGCAACAGAAGCCCGCTGCAATGCGTCGCGTGAGGGCATACCAGCAGCACATGACTCAGATCGACGGCCCGTTCACGTTGACGGTGCTCCGGGATTGCATCTCGTGGGCCCGGGAGACCCGGTGGCGCGCCACCTTCCTGTGCGGCCAGGCCTGTACGCCCGACGACACTCCTACCATCTCGGGTTGCGTGAGATGTCGTCCACGCCTTCACCGCATGCGGATAATCGTCTTTCCGTTGACCTTCTGGGACGGGTTGAAGGCGGCGACGGCGTCGTCGAGGCTCGCGACCTGGCCGATGTGTGTCCGCAGTCGTCCCTCCTGCACCCGCCGGGCGATCTCGCCCAGCTGAGCGCGATCCGGGACGACTACGAAGTCGACCGCCAGGCCGTCGGTCGGCCGCACCTCCGGCGGGCCGGTGACGGTCACGAAGGTTCCTCCACCTCGCACCAGCCGGGCCGATCGGGCACCGACGTCTCCGCCGAATACGTCGAAGACGAAGTCGACTCCACCGACGTCTTCCAGCGTGTCGTTGTCGAGGTCGATGAACTCGTGTGCGCCGAAGTGGAGTGCACTCTGGCGATGGGCGCCGCGGCCGGTGCCGATGACGTACGCACCGGCTTCTCGCGCGAGCTGAGCGGCCATCGATCCGACTGCGCCGGCGGCGCCGTGCACGAGCACGCTGTGCCCCGCTGAGAGGTGGCCGTACTCGAACAGTCCCTGCCAGGCGGTCAGTCCCGTCATCGCGGCGCTCGCGCCGACGGTGAATTCGATGTCGCCGGGCAGCGGGGCGAGGTTGCGTGCCTCGACGACGACGTACTGCGCGAGGGTGCCGTCGCGGGTCCACTCCGTGAGGCCGAACACGCGCTGCCCGACCGACAACCCTGCCGTTCCGTAGCTGAGAGAGGTGACCACGCCTGCCACCTCGTGTCCAGGAATCGAGGGAGTCCGATCCCGGCCGAGACGGTCGACCCAGGTCGAGGGCCATTCCAGTTCGTCCCCTGTGAATCCCGATGCGTGAACTTCGACGACAACATCTCCGTAGTTTGCGCCGTCAAGACTGGTGAGTCGCGCCGGATCCGGATCGGGCCGTTCCACCAGCGTCATCCCCGCGGTTCCGGCGGCGGGGTCCGTGACCACGATCGCTTTCATTTGGGTTTCCTCCTTCTGTACAAGCTCCGTCCGTCCTCTTCGCGACGTGGACGGTGTGCATGCCGGGCGCCACCATGTGCCGTCATCTTCGACCGACTGGCAGAGTCCGACCGTCGCGGCCGTAGCAGACCCTTCAGGTTCAGGCTGGTGCCGATGAGACCTCCGGCTTCACTGCAGAAAGTGCGGGCGGCCGTTAGCGCTTCGCTGGTCCGATCTCGTGATGCCTGCGCCGACACCCCCGTCACCTCAACCGAGTGCGTGGCTGGTCCGGCCGGATCTGCCTGCTGCTGGCCGGCGCTGGTGAGCAGACGGACGGCTTCCATGCGGTCAACGCGGCCGCCAGGTGGGATGCTTCGAAGTCTTGTCACTGCGTGAGCCCGCCGATACGCGGTCGCACCGCTCGTGCCCTGCGCGCACAGTGACCCAGCATCGGCATCGGACGGTGCCCGGGCCGCTCACCCCGGAATGAGCACGATCTTCTTGCCGCCGGCCCGTCCGGCAACGACCCGAGTGAATGCGGCCGGTCCTTCGCTGAGCGGCAAGGGTTCCGGTGCGAGCTTCAAGGTTCCAGCTGCGGCTTGCTCGGCCAGTTGGGCAAGCTGAGCGCCGTTGGGCTCGATGTAGAGGTCCCAGCTCGTGATGCCTCGTTCCTCTGCGGGCGCGTCCGAGGTCAGGGAGCACAGTCGGCCGCCGTCCCGCACCAAGGGCAGGGCCTCGACTGCCGTGCCGGCGGCGATGATGAGGGCAGCGTCGAACCCGTCGCGTACCTTGGTCGGCCAGTGCGGGTCGTGGTAGTCGACGACTTCCCTCGCTCCCAGACCAAGCAGACGCTCTGCAGCGGTGGCAGACGCGGTCGCGGTCACCTCGATGCCCTGGGTGGCGGCGAGTTGGACGGCCAGGGCTCCTGTAGCCCCGGCTCCGTTGGTGATCAGGAGCCGCTGCCCTCGGCTGAGGTCGAGCTTCTCCAAAGCCTGGAGCGCGGTGAGCCCGTTGACGGGCAGTGCTGCGGCGTGGGCGGCGTCCAGGTCTGGTGGGCAGGCCGCCGCGTGATCCGCGTTGATCAGGATGCGTTCGGACCAGAAACCGCTTCCTCCGGGGAGCGGGGCTTCGTGCGCGAGCACCCGGTCGCCTACGGAAAACCGGGTGACACCCGGACCGACGGCCAGCACGCTGCCGGCGCCCTCCACTCCCAGTGCCGCCGGGGGGCGTAGCCCCACGTCCCAACTGGAATCGATTTCCAGAACGTCCCACGGCCCAACCCCGGCGGCCTCAACCGCGACCAGGATCTGGCCCGGCCCGGGAGGCGTCGGCTCCGGCAGTTCCAGCAGGGTGACTTCCGGCTGTGCCCTGGATACTCCGCACGCCTTCATAGTGGATCTTTGCCCTCTCACTCTGTCCGGCCGACTTGGATGTACAGGCCGGAAAACCAAATCCGGCGGCGGTGTCGAATGGGACATTCCGCCCGCCCTAACAGTAGATCTTTGTCCCCGCGCTCCGTCCGACCGGCCGGTTCCATGTCCCCAGTGCTTTAGTCGGCAGCCTTTTGCCGACGAGAGGTTCCGCGCCGCGGGCGTACTTGCCGCCATCTGTCTGAACCCGACGGGGTCGTGCCGCCGCAATCGCCGAGCAGTACGTCGTGGTTCGCCGAGGCGCTGTGGAGGCTGCAGCCGACCGATGGGGTGGTGGCTTTCCCCAGGGAGTGTTCTGGTACTCGTGGACGCCTGTCACCAGCAGCATCGTGCTGAGCCGAGGCGCTGGCCGCCGGTCTGACTTTGCGGGGTGAAGCCGGCCCCGAGGACCAGGGGCGTCCGCTCTTGCGGACCTGGGGCACGGTCATTCCCGGACCCGTAGTCTGGTCAGACGAACGTGAACAGCTGGTCGGTTTCGAATCGCGAAATCGGGCTGCTGTACACCTTCGAGGGGTCGGGGTAGCCGAGGGCCAGGAGCACGGTCGTGGTGTGTCCGGTTTCGCGGATCTTGAACGCCTTGTCGACGCTGGTCGGGTCGAACCCTTCGAGCGGCATGGCTTCGACGCCGAGCTCCGCGGCCGCCATCATGGTCAGACCCATTGCAAGGTAGGTCTGCTTCTCCATCCAGTGGTTCACGTCCTTGTAGCCGTAGTTGCGCAGGTTGAGGAAGTCGCGGGTCATCGACTCCCATCGCGCCTGCTTCACCGGGTCGGGGAACCGGCTGTCGGCCCTCTCCTTGTCGAACACCGCCTGGAGGTGGCCCTCGGGCAGGTCCGCCCTGGTGGTGAGGATGACGGTGTGCGAGGCGTTCAGGATCTTCTCGCTGTTGTCCTGGAATCGCTCGCCGAGGTTGGCGGCCAGTCTCTCTTTGCCTTCCGGCGTGGCGAGGACGTAGAAGTGGTTGGGCTGCACATTCGTCGACGATGGCGTCGAGCGCAGGAAGCCCAGCAGTTGCTGAAGTGTCTCTTCCGGGATCGTCTTGCTGGGGTCGAAGTACCTGGTGAGGTGCTTGTTCATGAGCTTGCCGAGATCCATGTCATCCTGCCTGTTCTTGTGATCATGTACTGAAGAGTCGGTTGTGCTGATCGGGTTAGTTGTTGCCGCGGGCTAGCAGTTCGTTGACGCGGTCGAAGTTCATGCCCGTTGTCGCGGAGGCGAGGTTGCCCGCGAGGAGCGACTTCGTGGCCTCTTCGAGGGCCCCCATCGCGTGGGTGTAGAGCAGCGGACCCAGGCTGATGCGCTTGACGCCGGCCTGCTGCAGTTCAGCGACGGTCAGGACCTGGTCTGCCGGGGACACCAGGACGTTGACCGGTGTCGGGGCGACGGCGGTGACGATCGCGACGAGTGCGTCGAGGTCGGGTGGGAACGGCGCGTAGACCACATCGGCGCCCACCTCGGCGAAGGCGGTCAGACGCCGAATGGTGTCGTCGAGATCGGGCCGCCCCTGGATGAAGTTGTCGGTGCGGCCGGTGACGACGATGCGTCCCTTTGAAGCGGCAACGGCGCTCCGTACGCGATTGACTGCTTCGTCGAAGTCGCGGATCGGCCGGTCGGGATCGCCCGAGGTGTCCTCCACGCCGATACCGGCCAGGCCGGACTCCACGGCGGCCCCAACGGTCGCCGCGACGTCTTCAGGCATGTCGCCGTATCCGTCCTCGAAGTCTCCATTGACGGGCAGCCCTGTGAGACGGCCGAGGAGCCGCGCATGCTCAAGGTGCTCTTCGCGGCTGACCTGGTGACGGCCGTCGAGACGCCCGAGTGTGGCGGCGATCGCCGCGGACGATGTCGCGATCGCCTCGAAGCCGGCTTCGGCCAGCATCAGCGCCGAGAGACCGTCCCAGGCGTTGGGCATGACGAGGCCACCGTCGCGGGTGTGCAGCGCCATGAATTTCTCATGGAGTTCGGAGCCGGGCATGTCGAGCCTTCCTGAATGATCATCACGGTGAGAACGACCGCGGGTAGGGCGTGGTCGACGGGCGCGTGGGGCCTTGAAGCCGCCCGGTCTCAGCGGATGAGTTGATGCGAGCTGTGGACGATCTCGTTCCAGTCCTTCGCCTGCACGACTGGACGCCAGGGGCGGAGCACGTGCTCGATCACGCCGTTGCATGCGGCGTGGGGCGCCCGCGGATCGGGGTGAGGGTTCACTGGGGCACCGCGGTGTCGACCGAGTCGACGGCGGGGAGGTCCAGGTCGGTCTGGTTGACGTTGTTGATGAAGTTGGTGAGCAGGAACTGCACCGCCACCGTGACGATCCCCAGGATCTGAGCGTCGGTGTATCCGGCGTGCCGCACATCCGCGAGGTCGGCATCGCTGACCCGGCCGCGGCTCTCGACCAGCTGCTGCGCGAAACGAGCGGCCGCCGCACGTCTGGGATCGACCGAGCTCCCGGCGCGGGCGAGTTCGATGTCGTCGCTCGACATGCCGCCGAATTCGGTCGCGACGTGGGTGTGCATCGCCAAGCAGTAACCGCAGCCGTTGGCCTGTGACACGGCCAGCGCGATGCTGTGCCGTGTCCTGCCGTCGAGAACCCGGCTCAGGGTGCCCTGCATAGTCGTGACGGCTTCGAGAACGGCCGGGTTCGACGCGAGGGTCTTGAACATGTTCGGGACGAAGCCCAGCTGGGCACCAACGTTGTCGAGTATCTGCTGTGCGCCGGCAGGCACATCCTCTGGAGCGGGAACGTTCAGTCGTGACACGGCGAATCGACCTCCGATCTGCGTATGAATGGTCGTCGAGCCCGAGACGGGCTCACTGTTTCGGAGCTGCGCCGCAGGCTCCTCGTGCGCCGGCTGCAACCTTGTCTGTCGAGTGCGGTTGCGCGCGGCGGCCTGTGGGAAGAGGGGCGACTCCGTCGGTGCCGCGTTCTGGAGTGCTTCACCACCTCGGGCACCACATAGAAAGGACTATACAGACCAGAAAATTTTGCGCAACCTGCAGAAGGGATGGCATCCGCCAGGCCGCTCGGTGGCGCGTCGCGACAGGGCCATGCCAACAAATACGCAGGTCAGAGGCTTACATGGTACTTGTTATGGGTGGTCGTTCCGATCGGATCACGGGGCGCCAAGCCGCGCCATACCGGCCGTTCTCTATCCGGATCGATTGATTTAATGGACTATTTAGTCCAAGCTGCGAGAGGGCTCGGCAGCAGCGACGCCAAGAGCTGCCGGCTCTGCCTGCATCTGCTTCTCACATCCCTGCACGGGGAGGTACCGGGTGACACGCCTGTCCCGGCACAGGCCATCGGCGCCAGGGTGCTGCGCCGCCTCGCCGCCTACCGCGGTGCGGCCCCGGACGCCGCTGCGCAGACCGCTCCGCGACTCCGTCTGGACGGGAACCCTGGACGAGGATTTCGCCGGGGAAGTCCAGCAGATCCCCAACACCGGCACGCCGCAGCGGACGGCCGCAGGACTACCGTGCTGGCCCGGTCGCGGCTTACCGGCCGGGTCACCATCGACACCTGCGGGAAGAATCACAAGATCCTCCCCTTCCGCCGATCAGCCCTTATGGTCATATCGGTGCCACAACTGATGCGGCCTGGAGATCGAGGCCGGCGCGCTTGTGGAGCGCTCCACGGCCGAGCTGCACGAGTGAGCAACGTGCCCGAGGGAGACACCGTGTCCGCAACCAGCGATATCCGCCGCACACCCCGCGGCCTGGAGACCCGTTCACGGATCGTTGATTCGGCGGCCAGGCTGTTCTACGTCCGGGGCGTCAGTGCCACCACGCTCGATGACGTCCGGCTTGCGAGCGGAACGAGCAAGTCGCAGCTGTACAACCACTTCAAGGACAAACACGCGCTGGTCCACGCCGTGATCGACATGCAGTCGAAGTTCGTCCTCGCCCGTGAGGAACAGCGCCTGCGCGGCGTGAAGACCCTCACCGGACTCCGCCGCTGGCGTGACGCGCTGGTACAGGCCAATTCGTTGCAGGACGGCTCGTACGGATGCGCGCTGGGCGCGATGTCGAGCGAGCTGTCCGACAGCGATGAACAGTCCCGCCAGGCCCTCAATGCATCACTCGACGCCTGGCAAGGGATGCTCGTTGGAACACTGACCAGGCTACGTACCCTCGGCGCACTCGCCGAGGACGCGGACCCACAACGCCTGAGCACTGGCCTGCTGGCCGCTCTGCAAGGAGGGTACGTGCTGGCACAGAACGCCCACAGCTCCGAGCCGATGGCCGTCGCGCTGGACATGGCCCTGGACCACATCGCCTGCTTCGCTCCCCGTTGAGCCACGTTCGCAGCGCGAGAGACTCGTCTCCCTCCGCCACGACCGGCTGGAACGATCGGCCCCGCTCGGGCCACACCGGCGGGCGCCGCCGATGATCGCCTTCCCGGCAATCCGCTCGGCCGGTGAGACGGCGACAGCCGCGTCCTTGCGGGCCGGCGCGTTGCCGATGCCCCTGCGCCGGCCCAGATCAACCGGACGAGGGACGAACGGCGGCAGGACTCTTCTGGACCCATAGCCGACCCTCAAGGTCTTGATCGTCCTTGGCCGTACCCGGCCCAGAGCCCAAGCGCACGCTGTCGGGTGCAACTCTGGCCGCCCCCTTCGGCCACCGGGGGCTCCAGAAAAGGGACCTTGAGGTCCCTTTTCAATCCTGCTAGCCTACGCGGCGGTAATCTGGCCTACGTGGCGGAACAGGCGCGCGACAGAAACGATTCCCGGCTGACCGAGCGCGGGCGGGCGACTCGAGAGCGCATTTTGAGGGCTGCCGCCGACATGATGTACGTCAGGGGCGTGTCTTCCACGACCCTCGACGAGGTCAGGGCGGCCAGCGGAACGAGCAAATCCCAGCTCTACCGTCACTACCCCGACAAGGATGCACTGGTGCGGGACGTTGTCGCATTGCAGGCTGCTGAACTGCTCAAACGCCAGCACCAGCTACTTGAGCGGCTCAACTCTCTCCGCGGGCTGGAGCGCTGGCGGGACGTCCTGGTCGAACACAACGCCCTCCGGAACGGGGCGTACGGATGCCCGCTCGGATCCCTTGCGAGCGAGTTGGCCGATCAGGACGAAGAGGCACGCAAGGCGCTCGCCCGGCACTTCGACAGCTGGGAGGGACTGCTCAAGACAGGGCTTGAGCGAATGAAGGACTCGGGAGTCCTCCGTTCCGACGCAGATCCCGGAGAGCTCGCCACCGGCCTCATGGCCGCCCTTCAGGGCGGCTACCTCCTGGCGCAGACAGCCCAGGACGTCAAACCCATGAGGATCGCCCTGGACATGGCGATCGGGCACATCAAGACCTATGCCGCATCCGCCGAAGACGCGAGTCCGCCGACAGGAAGCCCGTCAGGCAACTGAGCCTTCGCGACAGGGCGGCACCAGGACAGATGCCGCCACCACAGGCGGCTGGCGCCGCAGCCTCCGGCACGGACCGTTTCCGCCTCCCGATGGCCGTAGGCGGCCCGGACGAGTTTCGCGGTGGCGGAAGGCGCCCGCCGCCTCATTCTGCGCCCCCCAAAGTCCGAGTCTCCCTTCAGAAGCAGCGGCCCTTCCCACTTCAAGGGACTATTTAGTCCTGAAACGTGGTTGGTGTGCGGTACGTTTGGAGAGCAGTCTCCTGCGGACATCTGAGCAGCCCAAACGTCGCTAGAATCTCCAGGGCGGTATGCACCATGCACGTGGACGTCCAGTTCCCGGGGGTCGGTCCCGTCCGGCTACGCAGACGGGCAGTCGAGGCCGGAGCCGGCCACCCACGGCAGCGCGTTGTCCTAGCAGTGCGTTGCTCAAGGTCAGGCGAACCGGTGAACGCCCCGAACCCGGCACATCACGTGTCGGGCGATGGCACCCTGCGGACGGCCGCAGGCTGCGTCTGCGCGGACGCCGACCGGCGCCGGCCAGCGCGGAGCCGACACAGTGACAGCTCCCGCAGCCCGGTCGACGGAACCTGTCCGCGGCTGAGCCAACGGGACGCTCTGGACCTGAACAGCAGCACAAAGGCAACGGAAGCACGGGAGGACCCCAGCGCCGACGGCCTCGCATCCGTCGCGCCTGTGTCGGCCCAGAACCTCAAGACCATCAGTGCCACGGCATCAGACCGTCGAGAAAGCCCGGGACCTCCGCCAGCGCTGCCCCTGGGACCGGCTCTCCCGCAGAGCACCGACCGGCTGACGGACACGTCGCCGATGCCCTCACACCACGGTCCGCCTCAGCACCAAGCCGCCCCGGCGGACCCTGTCGCCCGCCAGAGAGAGCGGGACCAAACGCCTGGACGCCGCTACGGCCATCGCCATGGCCAGCGAACGAGTCCGCGGCGGAAGACCTGGTTCGTCCGCACGGACAGCCGTATACGCGCCAGACATGACCCGCGCGGACTTGGCGGCCGCGTCGCGCCGGTTGCGCAGCGGTCCCGGTCCGCCGTCGGCTGCCGGCACCGCTGCCACCGTGCCGGCAAACACCGTTCGCGCGGCGATGCGCAAGACACCACCTCGGAGCCCTGACCGGTCGGTCGGGCACTTGATGTCAGAGGAGTTGATCACCATGGACGGACAGGAACTGCAGAAGATCGCAGGCGACTGCACCGTGGAGCTGCCCGGAGGCGAAGTCGAGCATCGTTTCGGCCCCGATTGGGACCTCTACAAGGTGGGCGGCAAGGTTTTCATGCTCATGACGGATATGCCGGGGCACCCTGTGGTGATTCTAAAAGCTGATCCGGAGGATGCCGCAGCCCTACGGGAGCGGCACGCGGACATCACCCCCGGCTATCACATGAACAAGCGGCACTGGATCACGGTGGAAGGCGGAGGCACCGTTGACGAGAAACTGGTGAAGGAACTCGTGATCGACTCCTACCGTCTTGTGGTCGGCGGACTTCCCAAGGCCCGACAGCCCGTGGATCCGCACACCTATGGACGGGCCTGATCATCGTCATGCACGCCGACCCCCACAGCGACCGCGGTACGACCAGTCCAGCCCGACTACGGCAGGCCCTGGACAGCGATGTGATCTGCGCCGGGCGAGGCGGGCGCGGCGCGCTGGCGACAGCCGTACGCGAAGCCGTCCGCAGCGGCCGCCTGGCGCCCGGGACGCGGCTGCCCTCCTCCCGCCGGCTCGCCACCGACCTCGGGCTTGCCCGCAACACCGTGGCTGACGCCTACGGCGACCTCGTCGCCGAGGGATGGCTTACCGCCCGCAGGGGCTCGGGCACACTCGTCACGGACAGGACGGTCACGCGACCGGTCTTGGTCCCCTCGGCGGCCGAGCCTCCTGGTGAACCGCCGCACGACCTGCTCCCGGGAAACCCCGACCTGACCACCTTCCCCCGCACCGCGTGGCTGAAGGCCACACGCCGCGCGATGGCCACAGCACCCGCCGACGCGTTCGGCTACGGTGACCCCCGCGGCCAGCCGGAGCTACGAGCCGCGCTCGCAGAAAATCTCGTACGAACCCGCGGCGTCTACACGAGTCCGGAGCACATACTGATCTGCGCCGGCGTCTCACACGGACTGCAGATCCTGGGCGAAGTCCTGGCCAGTCGGGCGGCAAGGAACGTCGCCGTCGAGTCCTACGGCCCAGGCAGGCACCGCGACCTGCTGGCTGCTGCCGGACTGCAGACCCTCCCGCTTCCCCTGGACACTCACGGAACCGACCCCGTCCCGCCGGACGGCACCGATGCAGTCCTGCTCACACCGGCTCACCAGTTCCCTGTGGGAACGACGCTCCAACGCGATCGCCGCACGGCCGTCGTGGACTGGGCCAGACGGACAGGCGGGCTGGTCCTGGAAAATGACTACGACGGTGAGTTCCGGTTCGGCCACCAGGCTGTCGGGGCGCTCCAGGCACTCGCTCCGGACTGCGTGGTCTACCTGGGTACCGCCAGCCACACACTTGCTCCCGGCCTGCGGCTGGCCTGGATGGTGCTGCCTGCCACGCTCGCCGAAGAAGCTGCCGCAGCCAAGGGCCAGATCGACTCGTGCGAGGTATCGAGCCAGCTGACCATGGCGGAATTCATCACCTCTGGCGCCTACAACCGCCACGTACGCGCTGCCCGTCGGCGCTACCGCGATCGGCGGAACTCTCTCGTCACAGCCCTGGCCCAGCACGCCCCGAAGGTGCGCGTCACAGGGACAGCGGCCGGCTTGCACACCCTGCTCAGCCTGCCGCCCGGGACCGAGCAGCACGTCGTTCAGTCGGCTGCCCGGCAGGGACTCAGAGTGGCCGGCCTGTCCCGGTACCGCCACGCACGATCCCAGCACGTCATGGCCGATGCCCTCGTCGTCGGCTATGGGACGCCCTCCGACACCGTGTGGCCTCAGGCGCTCTCCGCGCTCACGCGGATCCTTTCCTGACGCCCCCAGCCGGGCAGGCCGCGTCGCACCAGGTCGTCAACAACATGACGTGGCCACAACGAACCATCACCAGAGCTCCGCGTTCGCTGCGGCTCCGACAGTCGGGACTCCGCGTCAGGGACGACATCAAGCTCCCGCCCCGCCCCCACCTCGCTGGTCCTGCGGCGATGAGCGTCGCGGTGTTCTCTGCGGTGTCCGCCTCGGCCTCGACGCTCGTCGTCACTGTCATACCTTCCCCCAGGAAGCGTGAAGAGCGGGCCTAGGACCGGTGGGCCCGACTACCGGCTCCCGGGTGCTCGGGGTCGATGAGGTCGGCGTACGCCGGGTTGTGCTCGATGAAGGTACGCACGATCGGGCACGTGATGGTGACCGTCTTTCCTTGCACGCGCACATCGTCCAGGACCCGTCGGATCAGCTCGGTGGCGATGCCCCGGTTGCGGAACTCGGGGAACACCGAAGTGGCCAGCAGCACGAGCCGGCTCTCCCCTGCCGCCTGATAGGTCAGTCCAGCCACCCCCCTGCCACCGGCCTTGGCCTCGTAGACACCGGCCTTCTCGTCGTTGACGACGTCGAAGTCGAACACGCCGGTACGGGGGGCATGGCTGGCGTCGGTGGGGGCGGCCTGATCCGGAGTGGGAAGGCCTGGGCCCGCACCATCAAAGTCGTCGATGCTGGAGCGGTTCGGCTCGGTTGGGCCGGTCATGCGGTGTTCCTTTGCGGGTTGGGTCCGGACATGTGCAGTGGCCTCACGGGACAACGATGATCTTGCCCTTGACCCGCTCGGCGGGGTTGAAAGCGGAAACGCCGTCGTCGAGGGTCACGACCTGGCCGACGCTCGTGCGCAGGCGCCCGTCCCGGACTCGCTGGACGACCTCGGCGAGCTGCGTGCGGTCGGCTTCGACGACGAAGTCGACCGCCTGGCCGTCCTCGCGCCGCGTCTCGGGCGGCCCGGCGATGGTCACCAGCATCCCGCCTGCCCGGACCAGCCCCGCCGACCGCTTCCCGATGTCGCCACCGATCACGTCGAAGACCAGATCGACGCTGCCGACGTCCTCCAGTACGTCGCTGCCGATATCCACGAACTCCTGCGCCCCGAATTTCCATCGCGGCCTGCCGGTCGGCGGCCCGGCCCGTTCCGATGACGTAGGCGCCGGCCTGGCGGGCGAGCTGCGTCGCCATCGAGCCGACGCCGCCGGCTGGGCCGTGGACGAGAATGCTCTGCCCCTTCTGGAAGCGGCCGTGTACGAACTGTCCCTGCCAGGCCGTCAGGCCAGAGATCGGCAGACTGGCGCCCACCGTGAAGTCGACATCGCCTGGCAGCGGCGCGAGGTTCCGTGCCTCGACGGCGACGTACTGCGCGAGGGTGCCGTCACGCGTCCAGTCCGCCAGCCCGAACACTCGCTGCCCGACCGACAGCCCTCTCGTGCCATAGCCGAGAGCGCTGACCACTCCGGCCACCTCGCGGCCGGGGATCGAGGGCGTCCTGTCACGGCCGAGACGATCGACCCAGGTCGAGGGCCACTCCAGCTCGCCCGGGGTGAATCCCAACGCATGAACCTCAACGAGGACGTCGTTGCCCGCGGCCTGCGGCTCCGGACGCTCGGTCAGCGTCATCCCGGCTGCTCCCGCCGCCTGTTCCCTCACCACAATTGCCTTCATGAGACGCCCCCCTGTCGCCGACCCCGTCCTTTGCGCGGCACGAGGCACTCCAGCCAAGGGCCGGCCGATCCTGCGCGCACTGCCGTGATCCCGGCTCGGCCCTGAAGCCACTGCCCTCACCCTAAACCCTCAGAAGTGGACTTCACAGTCCCAAATGGAAGAGGCGGGAGTGCCACGGCGTGGCGGCAGACGTCCTTGACACAGAGGCGTCGAGCATGGCGAGAGAGCGGGCACGCACTTATATCTGGACTAAATCGTCCTGTTCCTGCATGATTGACGGGCAGGCGAACCGATGGCATCGCCTCTCAAGGACGTCGCTGGCGAAGCACGCGGGTGCCCGGCGCCCACGGCTCGCTCGGCCACACGCGCAGGTCCGCAACCAGTCGGCCTCTCGGCGCAAGGGGCCGCGGCCGGCGGCGTCTGAGTGCGCCCGCAGCAACACCGGTCACCCGCCTTCGAAGGCTCCGCTGGCGCGGGCCTGATTCAGAACGAGAAGAGGAGATTGCTCCATGCACAAGGTGGCCCCAGCGCCCCCTGGAGATCGTCAGGACAGAGCGTTCCGCCTCGCATTCCTGGCCGCGGTGATGTCCCTGACGACAACCTTTGCCGCGGTAGGCGCAACGATCCCGCTGTTCAACATCTACCGCGCCCAGGACGGGTTCACCAACGCGGGCATCTCGGTGGCAGTCGTCGCCTACTCCGCGGCCACCATCAGCACGCTGCTGGTACTGGGACGGCTGTCCAACCATGTGGGCCGAAGGCCCGCGGCTCTCGCCAGTCTCGGCCTGCTCGTGCTGGGCTGCCTGATGCTGTTGAACGTGCATCACATAGGGGTCCTGATCGCCGGGCGAGTCCTGATGGGTCTGGGTGCCGGTTTGGCCAGCAGCAGCCTCACCGCCTACATCGTCGACACCGCACCCATCAGGCCGGTCTGGCTCGCCTCCGTGGCGTCCAGCCAGACCGTCATGCTCGGCCTCGCCATAGGTGCCATCGCCTCCGGTGCCCTGGTCCAGTTCGGCCCCTGGCCACGCGACCTCATCTACCTCATCTCCGTCGGTCTGCTCCTGTTCTCCACGGTGCTCATCGCCATCAGCCCGGACACCGTGCCCCCCACCCCCGGTACAGGGCGATCACTGAAGCCCACCGTCCACGTACCGGCCCGGGTCAGGCATCTGCTCGCCGTCACAGCTGCAGTGCTTCTGTCCACCTGGGCCACCGGGGCCTTCTACCAAGCCTTCGTGCCCGCACTGGTCGAAGACCAGCTCCGCACACACAGTTCGCTCACCCTCGGACTTGTGTTCGCCGCATACATGGCGCCGAGCGCTCTGGGCGCTCCCCTCAGCGGCCGCTTCGCACCGGCGGGAGCGCAGCGCATCGGCATGGCGGCCTTCTCCGCCGGCTGGATCGGCATCACCGCAGCGGTCGCCACCGGCACACTTGCGCTGTTCGTCGCCGCCACCATCGTCGCCGGGGCCGGGCAGGGCATCGCCATCAGCGGCACCACCCGCGGCCTGCTGTATGCCGCCAGCCAGCAGGACCGGGCACCGATCTTCGCCGTGGTGTATCTCCTCAGCTACAGCGGCGCGACCATCCCCAGCCTCATCGCCGGCCAACTGTCCCACACCCTGCCACTACAGAAGATCGCGCTCGGCTACGGCGCCTTTGCCCTCGTCGCCACCCTGCTCACTGTCATCGCGGCACGCAATCCGCACACCGACACGACCGGCCCGGGAGACCGCCTGAGAGCAGGCCTACCGGTTCACCCTCGCCCACCCGAACGCGAGCGGGCCGCTCCCGACGAGCCCCGGTGAACTGACCGTGCAGAGCGAGGACCTGGACGTGAAAGCGGCCGGGCAACGGGCCGGATAGGACAAGCTTGCAACCGCGCAGCAACGGCTCCTGGAAACCGTCGGAATCGGCTCCCCGCCGGAGGGTGAGCCGGCGACGGGTGCGTCGCGCTCCCAGGGCGCCCGGTCGGCCGCCACCCTCGACTGGAGCTCAGCGCTCCCCCGCGTGCGAAGGCACCCGGCCGCGCTCCGCACACACGTGAAGCCCGTCGACAGAAAGCCGGTCAGGCTCGACGGCACCCACCGCCGCGCCGCCAAGGTCACCCCGCACCCCGTCCCAAACTCAACCAGCGCGGCATGCGCCAGTGACCGGCAGCAACCGAACGCGACTGCGCTCCGCTCTGGAGACAGGGCGGGCCACCGCTGGGTGTAGCGGCCTGGCAAGCGCCGGTACACGTAACGTTCCGGGCACCCTCCGCAAGCAAATCGTGCGCCGGCCACGCTGGCCTGCTGGCTGGTTGTGGCGCGCCACACGGGATACCGCGCCTGCCGGTCGGCTCGCTCCCGGCCGGAGTCAGGGCGTGGTCGCGTCGTCCACCGTGGGCCGGATGTCCAGGACCCGGTCCGCGCCGGTCAGCTCCAGCACCCGCTGAAGCTGGTGCGCGGGCCTGGCCAGACGCAGACGGTGACCGCGGTGGAAGTTCAGCAGCAGATTCAGGACGGTGGAGTCGGCGAAGGTCAGTGCGGCCGCGTCCACGACGACCGTCGCATGGGTGGCGGCCGCGCCCTGCAGAGCCTCAGCCAGCAGGGGAACGGAGTTGAGGTCGAACGCACCATGGACCACCACGACCCTCGCACCGCCCTGCTCGTACTGGGTCAGACACGGCTGCCCCGCCGCCGAGTCCGATCTCATGGCCCGTGGACTGGCCGCGGCAGGCTGGTCGCGGTGGCCCCGCGCGCAGGCTGGGGCAGTGACCGGATTCCTGGACGCATGGTGGACGCAGACCCTGAGAACGAAGTCGCCGCCCACTTCGGCGTGTGCGGTGCTCGAGAGCTGCGTGACCGCGAGTTCCTCGTGTGACGACCGAGCCCGCCGCCGCTCGGAACGGCGGATCAAGGCAGCCCGGTTCCCAAGGGAGAAGTCGCTGCGGACCTTCGACTTCGAGGCCAACCCCAACATCGACCCGGCCACCGTGAACACCCTCGCCTCCTGCGAGTGGATCAAGAAGAGCCAGCCGCTCTGCCTGATCGATGACTCCGGCACCGGCAAGTCCCACGTGCTCATCGCTCTGGGCACCGAGGCCGCGATGAAGGGCTACCGAGTCCGCTACACGCTGGCCACGAAGCTGGTGAACGAGTTGGTCGAGGCGGCCGACGAGAAGCAGCTGAACAAGACGATCGCCCGCTACGGCCGTGTTGATCTCACAAGGCGCGGAATGTTCTGAGGAATCAACTGCAGAGCGGCTGCCGACGCGACAAGCACGGGGCCGTCTACATCGTGCCAAGGGCGGCCGATCAAGCGGGCAGCGGTCATGCGCGTCTCCTAAGGCTGGCGGACGATTCTTGATGCAGCCGAAGAATTCACTGCGACCAGCAACAAGCGCCTCCGTGCGTCACGGTAGCGCCCAGGACTGACAACGGACGCCTCTTCCCAACCCCGAACGTCCGACGCCTACGGGATCGAGTTCACCGGGCGCTCGGCATCGCCGACGAGGAACCGGCTCACCTCGTCACTCACTCACAGTGAGCATCCAAGCTCATGATTCCCCAACTATGCCTCTCATGATCTGCCAACAAGGATTCTCCACGCGCTCCCGACTTGCGCGTCTCAGTCCATGATTCGCCAACTAAAGTTCTCGGTCACACCGATGTGACTGAGCGCTTCAGCTGGCGAGTGAGCCGTTGACTTGGCGGGGCTGTGCGCTTGAGTTGGCGGGCAGGATAGCGGGCCGGCTTCTTGCCTGCCGTCCCCCGACCCACCGCTCCCAAGGAACCCCCAAATCAACGCCACCCGATGGATCCGCTCCTACTACGACGAACTCGACACCTGGTCCTACTTCGAACTCGACGCAGAAAGCTGGGCACTGCGTCACGTCGACCTGCAAGGCCCCACCCTGCAACCCGTCACCGCAGCCACCCTGAGGGAGGTCCTGGACATCCGCGACCAGGGTGACCGGACAGCGATGGCCGACTACGAACGCAAATACGGCATCCTTGCCGAAGGCACCCTGGACGGCTGGCAGGACACCCAGTCCGCCACCGAAATCACAGCGGCCGAGTTCGAACGCGTCTGGACCTCAGCCCGCAAGGCCCTCGCACGTGACGGCGGATAATTCCACACGCTGCCGGCGGGCAGAGTCTCGAAGTCGCACACCAGGCGGCGCGAATTCATCAGCCACCCCAGACTTCGCCCCACGCACCGCCTGACGTGGCGCTGGGCGGTCGAGCGCTTGTGGTCGTGGATCATGCGGGCCCGTCGACACTGCCGCGACCACGAACGCCTCCCGCAGATGTCGGAGTCGCCGATCACCTGGGCCGCCATCACGTTGATGACGCGACGGCTCACCCGCCGCAAGGCCCGTCCCGCAGAACGCCACGACGTCGCCCACGGCTACGTGATGCCACATGCCGCCTGACCAGCCCTGCGCACCACCGTCGCCTTACCCGCAGATCCGCCAGCAATGTAAAGCACACTTGACACCAATCGAGGGGTGACAAGTAAGCTTTACACGTGCGAAACAGTGTCAGGGAACTGCGGTCATCACGAGGACTCTCCCAGGGCCAGCTAGGCACGGCCCTCGGGGTCTCACGGCAAACGATCAACGCCATCGAGACCGAGCGGTACACACCTTCCCTGCCGCTCGCCATGGCCATGGCCAAGTTCTTCGAGGTCAGCGTTGAGGAGATGTTTCATGTCGATGAGAGCCCAGCAGATGACCAGTAACACAGCCAGGTGGTCCGTCCCCGGCTTCTTCCTCGCCGTCGGAGTCGCCTGCCTCACGGCCGCGACTTTCGGCGGCCACCTCGCTCTCGGCCTGGCGGCCTTCGGGATCCTGGCGGCCTGCAGTCTTGCCTTAGTGCTGCTGGGACGCCGGAGCGAGACCTATCAGGGCCTCACCGAGAAGGTTCCCGACGAGCGCTTCGCTCGGATCGGAGGGCGAGCATGGGCCGGCACAGGCGTGGTGCTTACCGTGGGGAATCTCAGCGCCTTTATCGGTGACCTGGCATCCGGACGGAGCGGTGATCCTTACTTCTGGTTCGTGGCCACCGCCGCCATCTCCTACATCGTGTTCGTCGCCTTCTGGTCTCGGCATACCTGAGAAGCCATCACCTAGTAGGGCTTTGTCAGGTGCCTTGTAGGGTCGGTGGCCTGGTGCTTCCCTGCGGGTATGCGGGCGGATGAACTCTCTGCGTGTCGTGGCCGGT
>NZ_JBEYVV010000008.1:0-134963 GCF_040644155.1 Streptomyces sp. NPDC047022
CATCGCAAGGCGGAGGAGGGCGTCATGGCGGAGCCATGGCAACCGACGACAACGCGGCTGGGGGTACCCCCTGCTCGAAGAGCTTGGGGGAACGGCACCAGGGCCCGCGAGCCCGGTCTGATCCAAACGAGAGGCCGTAGTTCCCCGCGTCCCTGGTGGTTGGGGCGCGGGGAGTCTTCGGGTGTTGGGGAGGGTCAGGCTGTGGTTGCCGGTTCCGGGGCGGGATGTGGGGTTGCTTCGGAGGCTCGGGGGGCGGACGTGATGCGTGTCGCTCGGCGGGCCGGGACCAGGAGAGCCGCCAGGGCCGCGGCCAGGAGGAGCAGGGTCAGCAGCGCGAAGGCGTGGGTGTAGCCGTCGCCGTAGGGCAGGCCCGAGGGCTGGAGTCGGCCGGTGACCAGGACGCTGACGACCGCCGCGCCTATCGAGCCGCCGATCGTGCGGATGTTGGCGTTCATCCCGGTCGCGGCGCCCGTCTGCTCGGGCGGAACACTGCCGACGATCAGGTTGGCCATCGAGGCGAAGGCCAGTCCGATTCCGAGGCCGAACACGCCGGCGACGACGGCCACCTGCCACCGGCTGTCGTGCCAGAGGGTGAGGAAGCCGCAGGCCACGGCGCCGAGTGCGGCTCCGGCCGTGAGGAGCTTCTTGGCTCCGAGCACCGGCTCCAGTCGGCCGCTGAGGATGCCCGAGAGGAACATGGCGATGAGCATCGGCAGCATCAGCAGCCCGGAGGCGGTGACGGAGGCGCCGAAGCCGTATCCGGCGGCGCGGGGCGTCTGCACGAAGCCGGGAAGGAAGGACCAGATCGAGTACATGCCCGCGCCGAACAGGAGGGCGACGGTGTTGGTCGTCCACACGGCGGGCAGCCGCATGACGCGCAGGTCGATCAGCGGGGAGCGGGTGCGCGACTCGGCCGACAGCCACAGCGCGAAGAGCACCGCGGCGGCCACGAACAGCCCGACCACACGAGCCGATCCCCAGCCCCAGTGGGCCGCCTCGCTCAGGGGCAGCAGCAGGGCGACCAGCCAGGCCGACAGCAGTCCGGCGCCGAGCCAGTGGACGCGCCCCTCGGCCCGGTGGGGCGTCTCGGGAATATAGCGGAGTGCGATCAGCGCGGTGACGGCGACCACAGCCACCGGGATCCAGAAGAGCCAGCGGTAGTCGAGCGCGGACACGATGGGACCGGCCGCCACCATGCCGACGCCGCCGCCCGCGGCGATCACCGCGGAGAGGTTGCTGATGCTGCCGGGGACCTCGGACGCCGCGAACTCGTCGCGGATGATGCCGAAGGACAGCGGGAACAGCGCGCCGCCGGCACCCTGGACGGCACGGGCGACGATCAGTGTTCCGATGTTCGGAGCGAGCGCGGCGAGCAGACAGCCCGCCAGTACGGCGATCAGTACGGACACGAGCGTCCGCTTGCGTCCGACGAGGTCACCGACCCGTCCCAGGATCGGGGTGAAGACCGAGGCGGACAGCAGATAGGCCGTCATCACCCAGGTGGCGGTGGACTGTGAGGTGTGCAGCGCGTGCTGGACGGTCGGCAGGGCCGGCGCGATCAGCGACTGCAGCATGGAGAACACGCCCGCACCGGTCGCGAGGACCGCGAAGGTGAGGCGGGTTGACTTCCGAGGCATGTATGGACTCCGAGACTGGGGGGTGCGGCCGGGGTCGCCCGGCCACCGCCGCGGGGAGCGAGCGGTCACGGTACGAAGGGGCGGGCGGGCGCGATCGGCGCGGGCCCGAAGTCAGCGGGATGAGCGAAGGGGTGCGTGGCTGCACGCGTCCGTGGGCGGACGCACCCCGACTGCTAAAGTGGAGGTATGCCTCCACTGTACCGGAGGCAAACCTCCGCTTCAAGCGTTCCGGCCGGGAGGCACAGTGACGGTTCAGTCGTTCCCCGTCAGCGAGATCGTCGCGTCCCAGCGTCCGCACCGTAAGGACGCCGCCCGCAACTACGACGCCCTGATCGCCGCGGCCCGCGAGATCTTCTCGGAGCACGGCGCGGAGGCTTCGCTGGAGGACATCGCGCGCCGCGCGGGCGTCGGCATCGGCACGCTCTACCGGAACTTCCCCACCCGCCGTCATCTCTTCGAGAGCGTGTACGCGGGTGAGGTGAACGACCTGTGCCGGGTGGCCGAGGAAGCCGCGGAACTGGAGCCCTGGGAGGCGCTCTCCTCTTGGCTGCGCCGGTTCGTGGACTACACGGTGACCAAGCGGGCGCTGCGCGAGGCGATGGACGACGAGTCGGAGATCTTCCTGGCCTGCCGGGAGTCGATGTACCTGGCGGGCGGCCCTTTGTTCGAGCGGGCTCAGCAGGCCGGTGAGGCCCGTACGGACATGAGGTTCGACGACCTGCTGCGCATGGTGGCCGGGATCACGGCCACGAACTTCCTGGACGACGCCCAGCGCGACCGGGTGCTGAACATCGCCCTGGACGGGGTGCGGACCTCCCGCGGCTGACCCGGAGCGCGCGGGCCCGTCCCCCGCTTGCCACCGCTCGTACTACTGGTTCCAGCTCTCGTCGTAGGGGTCCTTCGGGGTCGGCACCGGCCTGGCCTGGATGACGTCGATGTACGGGATGATCCCTCCGTTGACTGGATCCTTGGTCCGCTCAGCCGTGTAGGTGCCGGTGACCTCGAGCCACGCGTCGGGCTGGAGCACGGGCGGCAGTTTCCCGGACAGGCCGACCTTGACCGGCTGGGCGTCGGCGGCGCAGCAGTTGAGGGCCATGCGGACGAGGTAGGGCTTGCCGCCGCTGTCGAGGGCCACGAAGCCCGTGATCTGGATCTGCCGGTTGCCGAGGGTGCGCCCGTGCCCGTAGGCCGCGCGTCCCGCGTAGTCCACCAGGCTGAGCGGGGCCGGATCGCTGGACGGGAGTGCCGGATAGGCCAGGGGCGGCTGGATCGCCGTACCGCTGCGCACGGCGGTGTAGGAGCCGAGCGCGGGCGGGGCCACCAGGATGAGGGCGAACAGGGGCAGGACCAGGAGCCAGGAGATGCGCGGCTCCCGGTGGCCGTGTCCGTGCCCGTCGTCGTGGCCCGTGTCCTGGGCGTCCTGTCGCTTGGACCTTCGCGCCATGCGCAGTTCGTACCAGGCGGTGGCGGCGGACGCCACGATCAGGACGGCTCCGGACGCGAGCAGCAGGGGCTGGAGCCCGGCCTTGACGTACCGGAGATAGAGACCGGTGGTTCCGGCGTGCAGCATCGCCCCGCCGAGCAGGAACAGGACGGCCGCTTGTGCCTGGCGGTTCACAGCAGCACCGCCCCGACCAGCAGCGCGCCCACGATCGCCAGGACGAAGGTGACGGGCGCGAACCGCAGCGCGAAGGCGCGGCCGAAGGTACCGGCCTGCATCGCGAACAGCTTGAGGTCGATCATCGGTCCGACCACGAGGAACGCCAGCCGGGCGGTGAGCGAGAACTGGGACAGCGACGCGGCCACGAACGCGTCGGCCTCCGAGCAGATGGAGAGCAGTACCGCCAGCACCGACAGTGCGAGGATCGCGACCACCGGGTTGCCCGCCGCAGTGCGCAGCCAGCTCGCCGGGGCCACGGCCTTGAGGGTGGCCGCGGCCATCGCGCCGACGACCAGGAATCCGCCGGCGTGCATCACGTCATGCCGTACCGAGCCCCAGAACGCGGCGCCCTTGCTATCGCCCTCGTACGAGGCCCGCGCGGGTGGCCGCAGCCAGTCGGCACGGCCCAGGCGCTGCCACAGCCAGCCCATCGCACACGCCACCAGGAGGCTGGCCGCGAACCGGCCGACCACCATCTCCGGATTGCGCGGGAACGCGACGGCCGTGGCGGTCAGCACGATCGGGTTGATCGCGGGAGCGGACAGCAGGAAGGCCAGGGCGGCGGCGGGTGTCACACCGCGTCGCACCAGCGCCCCGGCGACCGGCACCGAGGCGCATTCGCAGCCGGGCAGGATCGCCCCGGCGACGCCCGCGACCGGCACCGCGAGGGCGGGCCGCTTCGGCAGCGCGCGGGCGAAGAACGACGGCGGGACGAACACCGCGAGGGCCGCCGACAGCAGCACACCGAGGACGAGGAAGGGCAGCGCCTGCACGACCACCGCGAGGAACACGGTCATCCAGCTCTGCATCACCGGTGCGCCCAGCGCCCGCCGGACCGGGCCCTGCCCGACGACCAGCAGGAGCAGCAGCAGGACCAGGCCCAGGGACGAGTTGAACTGCCAGCCCTGCGGATTCCCCTCCTCGCCTTCGCGCCGGTCGGCCGGGGCCGGGGGTGCTTTGACGATCGTCACGGGCGGGGTACCTCCACGGGGAGCGGGCTCGGCGGGATGCTTCCCGCTCCCCTTCGGTACGTCGCCACCGGCGCCGGGTCTCATCCCGGACCGGGGACTTTGCCGCTCGATGACCCTTTCTGTACCTGGTCGTCAGCGGTTCGCCGGGCTCGGCCGCTCCTGCGGTGCCTCGACGTGGCGGCGCCGGGAGAGGGAGGGCAGGCTCGGCACGCTCAGGAAGCCCTCGGCGCGCGCATTGGCGATACCGATGCGCGGGATGTCGCTGGTCTTCTCGAACAGCAGGAAGCGAGGCTCCCAGACGGGCCGGTACTTCGCGTTGGCGCGGTAGAGGGACTCGATCTGCCACCAGCGGGAGAAGAAGGTCAGCACGGAGCGCCACAGCCGCAGCACGGGCCCGGCGCCGAGACGGGAGCCGCGTTCGAAGACGGCGCGGAACATCGCGAAGTTGAGCGACACCCGTTCGATGCCCATGTCCCGGGCGCGCAGCAGCAGCTCGATGACCATGAACTCCATCAGGCCGTTCTCGGAGCTTCGGTCGCGGCGCATCAGATCGAGCGAGAGGCCCTTCTCGCCCCAGGGGACGAAGCTGAGCAGGGCTCGCGGCTCGCCTTCGGCGTCGTTGCACTCCAGCATCACGCAGCTGCCGTCGGAGGGATCTCCGAGGCGGCCGAGCGCCATGGAGAAGCCCCGCTCACCGCCGTCGCGCCAGTGGTCGGCCTTCTCGATCAGGGTGGCCATCTCGGCGTCAGGGATCTCGCCGTGGCGCCGGATCCGTACGGTGAATCCGGCGCGGCGGACGCGGTTGTGCGCCTGGCGCACTACGCGCATCGCCCGCCCTTCGAGGCTGAAGTCGGCGACGTCCACGATCGCCTCGTCACCCATTTCCAGAGCATCCAGGCCGTGCCGGGCGTAGATCGTTCCGGCCTCTTCGCTGGCGCCCGTGACGGCGGGCGTCCAGGCGTGCTGCCGGGCCTCCTCCAGCCATTCCTCGATGGCTCCGGGCCAGGCTTCCGGGTCGCCGATCGGGTCGCCCGCGGCCAGGGTCACCCCGCCGAGGACCCGGTAGGTGATGGCGGCCTTGCCGCTCGGGGACCAGATCACGGCCTTGTCGCGGCGCAGTGCGAAGTAGCCCAGGGAGTCGCGTTCGCCCTGCTTGTCGAGCAGGGCGCGCAGCCGCCGCTCGTCCTCGTCGCCGAGGAGTTCCGCGCCGCGTGGAGCGCGGAAGCAGGCGTACAGGACGAACAGGAAGGAGATCGCCATCAGGACGTTGATGGTGATGTCCACCCAGCGCGGGGCGTGCACGGCGGCCACGCGGTCGGCCAGTGGGCCCACGCTGACGCCGCGCAGCAGGGAGTACGCGATCTCGTCGGTCAGGGTGGCGCCGGGCAGCTTGTTGGTGGCGTTCACCAGCAGGGTGCCGATGCCGCCGCTGACGAGGATGCCGCAGGCGGCGACGATCAGGGCGAGCTTGGGGTTGGAGCGGTCGCCGATGGCCCTGAACTCCCTGCGGCCGATCAGCAGAGCGGCCACGAACGCACCGGTCAGCAGGACCGAGATCCAGTTCAGGACGTGATGCCGGAACTCGGCCTGGGTGAGGGCGAGGACGTAGAGCGCGAACAGGGGACCGGCCAGCAGCAGGTTCAAGATCCACGCGGCCCGCTTGCGGCGCCGCATGACCACGGCGAGGAACAGGGCGAGAGCGGCGGAGGCAAGGCCGGCGGTGGCGAGGTACGGGGTGAAGAACTCACCGGCGTTGTGCTCGTGGACCTCTTCACGGAAGGGCAGCGAGAGGACCGCCACTATGTTCAGCACGGCTTGCAGCCTGAGGTACCAGACCGTGGCCACGGCCGCCCCCGGGCGCAGGCGCGCGAGCAGGGAGGGGCGCTCCTTCCCTGTGTCCTGCGAGTCCCGGCCGCGCTGCTGAGGGATCAGTGGTCGTTGCTGTGCGGGCACCGAGATGATTCACCTTGAGGAGAGTGAGGCCGGAACTACCGGCGTGGGCAGGATCTGACACATAGGACGCGGACAGCCTGTTATTGGTTCTGTCCGACGCGCCCATCGACCCTACAGTCGGCAAGAGCTATGAGAACCCTGTGGACGGTAGGAGTCAGGAAAGGATGGAAGAACCGGGCGGGTGAGGGGCGGAAAGAATCACTCGTTCGGGACCGTCCGGCAGCCGCTACGAGGCCGTCTCCTCCGCGCCGACGGCACGGTCGGGATCGGCCTGCCCGTGGGCCGCGTGCTCATGGTGCTGTTCGCGGTGCCCGGGGCTGACGCGCTCGCTCAGGAAGGGCACGAGTCCCCGTTCCAGTACGGCGCGCTCCCATTCCTCGCGAGCGCGGCGCACTTCCACATGGCGGTCCGCGAGATCGTCGCCGCCCTGTCCGTAGCGGCCCCGCGCGCGGGCCACCAGCAGCCAGGCGAGATCCCCGAGGGCCGCTCCCGACGTCACCGCGGCGGCGATCACCCCCGCCATCACGAGCCCGTCGTCGAAGTGGGGGCGCACGGCGAACGCGCGCAGACCGAATCCGCACAGCAGGAAGACGCCGGTGACCACGATGCCGAGGCTCGGCACCAGTACCGCGAGTACGCGCAGGAGTGCCTCGGAGCGGCGGTCACCACGGGTGAGCCTCCCGTTGCGGGCGACGGCGGTGGCGCGCAGCGCGAGGTAGCGGTTGTACTCGTCGGCCGCGACCCCGGCGAGACGGACGCGCGACTCGAGGGCCTGCGCACGCAGCCGCTCACGGGAGGGGCACGCCTCGGTGACGCGGATCGCTGCCGCGAACCGCGGAAGGTCCAAGGCCCGGTCCACCACGCTCTCGAAGATCGGGCCGTTCTCCGGTGACGGCTCGTCCGGCTCCTGCACAGATCCCCCGATCGGCGACCACGCACCGGCCGATGCCGGCCGGCTGACGAATGAGCCAAACCCTACAACATGTAGGACATTCGCCAGGGGAGACTGTTGACATCGGGCGCATCAGGTGCGCAGCCGTGATCCGATGATCCGCTCAGCGGTCGTCTGCGGCGTCCGCGTCCAGGCCGGTGCAGGCCACCTTGCCGTCCACCACGGCGCACGCCTCCACCCCTTCGGGCGAGGCGACGGCGAGCATCGGGCTCGCCGTGCCGGCGGACCCGTCCCCCGGGTACTTGGCGGACAGCACATCCTGGCCCGAGCGGACCGAGATCACACGGGCGTCCGACGCCCGCGCCTGGACCTCGGCCCAGGCCGCGCGGCAGGACGGGGAGTACTCAAGGCGTACCGCGTACGACGACGCACGGACCGAGTTCTTGGTCTGCGCGTCCCTGTCGCACGCGGACACCCCGGGCAGCTGGCCCTGGCAGGAGGCGCCCCGGCAACGGGGCGACCCCTGGGCCGTCCGGCCGTCCGGCGCGTCGGAGCCGCGGGTCGCCACCACGGTGACGCCCACGGCGGCCACGGTGACGAGCAGCGCGAACGCCGGCAGTGGCTGCCGCAGAAGCCGGGAACGCCGGTCCGTCCGGACATCGCCGGGCGCCTCCGGGTCCTCTCCCGACGCACGCTCGGCCGCCTCCCACAGGGCCAGCACCGGACCGGGGTCGGCACCGGCGAGCCGGGCGAGCGCCTCCACCGCCGAGCGCGGGGGTCGCTGGACGCCGTTGAGATAGCGGTGCCAGGCGGACTTGCTGTACGGGGTGCGCGCCGCCAGGGCCGCGAGGCTGAGGCCCGTACCCTTCTTCAGGTCGCGCAGTCTGGCCGCGAACGGCCCGTCCAGCTGCCCGGGCGGGGCGGCCTCCGGCCCGTCGGGCGCCTCTGTCCGCGCCGCGCCCGCTGTCACCGTCCCGGTCCTTGGGGCTGTCTCATGGCATGATCCCTCAACATCCCTCAGTCCCTCAGTCCCTCAACGCCGATTCCAGTATGGGCGGTTCGCCCCGCTTGTCGGAATGTGTTCCCTTGAATCCCCTGCTGCCACACATCGGGATCCGCATGAGATCGGTGAGGCGGTGAGTTGACGGGGCGGCGGCGCACGGACCCGCCCGGGCACACGGGTGACCGGGCGGGCCGTTCCTTCGGGAGGGGAGAGGACGAACGGGTCAGCACCAGTGCACGTACCTCCATACGCGGACGTAGTGGGCGGAGACGTACCCCTTGCCGTGTGCGAGCCGGTACCAGCGCGGGTTGCCGTAGATGTACGAGCCGTTCCTCTTGCAGACCACCAGCACGCGTCCGTGGTAGCGGCGGTGGCCGACCACGCGGTATCCGAGTCCGGGACCGGAGCGGATGTTCAGCGCGGAGTGACGCGTGGCGACACGGCCCATGACCCGGGTGCTACGGCGGTGGTACACCGCTCCCGTGACGTGGTGGAGGCGACGCACGTGGCGGACATAGCCGGTGTGCCGGATGAACCCGGAGTGCCGGACGTACCTGGTGTGCCGGACGTACCCGGCGTGGCGGATGTGGCGAGTATGACGGATGTGACGAAGATGGTGACGGCACCGGTGGACGCGGTACGCACGGTGCCGGACGGGCGCGGACCGGGCCGCAACGGGGAGCAGCGGGTGCGGGTGGTGCGGGACCGTCACTACGACCGGCGCCGGGGTGATGTGCTCACCCGTGGCGGCCACGGCCGTGGGCGCGAGCGCGAACATCGCGACCACGGCCGCCAGGCCGCCCTGCAGTGTCCGACGAATCATGGAAACCTCCGTGCTGACAGTGCAGATCACGAAGCGTGATCTCGTCGCCCAGAGTTTCCGTGCCGAGGGCCGGGAATTCCGTTCCGGCGTCCCAGGGATGCGGGGGACGTCCCATGGGACACGGGCTCAGAACCGACCTGCGCTGATTCCCGCCGCCCGGCCGCCGGCCAGCGCTTTCGAACAAGTGACCGTCATGGCTGCGCGGCGCTCGCGGCGGGCTTCCACCCCCGGTGCGGCGTGCCCGGCCTGCCGGCTGGGTACCGACCGCCCACGGCCGTCACACGGTTCGGACCCGACGCGCGATCACCTCCATGCACACGCGATAACGCTCGCTGACGGAGTAGTGCAAGGGCTCGAAACCGTGCTCCTCCAGGAAGTCGTAGAGGCGCTGACGGCTGAAGTTGTGGAAGTGCTCGAGCTCCCCCCAGTAAGGGTTGACGTCGCCCGCGTCGAGCAGCCGCCAGGCCGCACAGCCGTAGTTGGGCATCGACGCGAAGATGACTCCGTCCTCCCGCAGCAGCCGGTGCGCGGCGACCAGGCCCTGACCGGGATAGGGCATGTGTTCCAATACGTCAGCCATGCTGATGACGGAGTACCGGCCCGGCTCATCGAGCGTCGTCAGGTCGGCGCAGCGGGCCTCCACGCCGAGCCCGCGCATTCCCTCGGCGGTCGACGGCCGCAGATCGAGCCCCTCGGGCGCGAAGCCCCACTCCTCCGCGGTGAACAGCAGCGATCCGTTGCCGAAACCGACATCCAGCCAGCGGCCGTCCGGGACGTACCGCGCCACGCGCTCCACGATGCGCGCCGACACATAGCGGTTCTGCTCGAACGCCGCGCCCGGCTGCTGATTCGGGTTGGTCGAGGAGAAGACCTCCGCGCAGACCTCATCCGCGAAGTAGCCGTCGGTGAAGACGTGTCCGCAGGCGGCGCAGCACATCCACGTCATGATCGGCTCGACCACCGGCTTGTACAGCGGATGTTGTGAGCAGTTCCCCGTCCGGAGCGTGGAGAACCGAGGAGAGGAGCAGAGGGGGCAGGCGTCGTACAACACCCGCGGCTCGGCCAGGGGCGGCGGCGCCATGAGAGAAAGCACCCTGGAGACCGGATCGGCGATCATGCGGCACAGCCACTGTCCCACTCGACGACATGACGACGTGCTCACGCCCCGCAAATTTCCGCTCGTCATGATGGGATGGCGCACCTGCTGCGCTCCAGGCAATCGCACGTCATGCAGTCGACTACCTGCGCACGCCAACCGGCTTCATCGCCGCGGGAATCCTGGCACTCAGCTTCATGCGGGAGAAGTCGAGATTCTTGGCCACTCGATCCCGCTCCCCCGCAGGGAGCGACTTGTTTCGCAGAAGCCTCTCGCAGCCTTCTTTCGCTTCTTCATACCGGCCGGTCCAGTAGGCTGCGATGGAAAATTCATCGAGCGCACGCCAAGCGTACCAACCGTGTTCCACGAAAAGAATGTCGTCCGGTCGAGGGATATTGACGGCCGCTTTCCCGAACGCGTATGCCGTCTGCCAGCGCCCCGACAGCCGACACAGACGGGCGAGCTCCCCCGGGGCTTCGGCCCGGACCGGCCTGGTCTCGTACGCCCGGACATACCGGTCCATGACGACACTCACGTCATGCCCCAGCCGCTCCGAGAGGCGCGCGGCGTACAGCTGGGAGCAGAACACCTCCTCCGCCCAGCCGCCCATTTCCGCACGGCGGTCGTAGGCTTCAAGAGACTTCTCCGGTTCACCCGCGTCGCGCCAGCTCTGTGCGAGGTAGAAAACGTACCGCGCATTGTCGGGCTCTTCACGGAGCCCCTCCTCGAGGATCGCGGCATCTTGCAAGTACTTGGCGCGCTGCCCCTGCTCCTTGAGGCGTGCCCCACCGCCGAGGGAAAGGATATTGAAGCCTTTGATGGTCGCGCGATCGTATTCCCTGCCGCATTCGATGTACTCGTGCAGCACTCCGACATAGCGCCAGGGCAGCCGTGTCGACACCAGTGCCGGACGCCAATGGATGATCGGACCGTCGTGCAGTGCCACCATGTAGGCGTCTTGCGTGAGCTCGGGCATGGTGAAATTCGAATCGATCTCCATCTCGTCATCGGCATCGATGAACAGGAGGTACGTCGCAGAATCACGAGCCAGCTCGATCGCTTCCGAGCGACTCTTCCCGAATCCCTTCCATGACCGCTCGTACAGGTTTCCGGGCACATCACGGTAAACTTCCCGGATGATGTCCTGGGTGCCATCGGTCGAGCCCGTGTCAACGATCGCCCATGTATCGATCAGGGGGCGAACCGATTCAAGGCACCGCTTGATCACGTGGGCTTCGTTCTTGACGATCATGTTGAGGCAAATCTTCGGCTTCATCTGCAACCCCGAGGATTCTCTTAGACCTTCCCCGCCGCCCACACGCACTGGCGGCCGACCAGCCCTGCGCACTGATGCTGACATTCGGGGTTGCACCAAAGATCACGCCACGCTCTTGACGTCACCCGAGAAGCCGTACATACACGGCCGCATCGGCACTTCCGGCCGCCCGGCACTCTTCATTTCGGTCAAACCCCGTACCGGACAGCTGAATTCGGTCCCGCGTCTCACATCTCGCGAACGTCCCATCCCGTGCCGCGCCGAACCGGCCTGGCTCAAGGCTCAGTTCGCACGCTTCAGCACCACGATTCCGTCGTCGCTGCCCATCGTGGTGTACCCGGCTTGACGGTCCGCGTCCAGGACTCTCGCCTCGGTCGCCAAGTCGTACGGCCAGCGTTGGAACAGTGGCACCGCCGTGTCCACCACGATCCACTGTGGATTGGGGCGGCTCTCGCCCCAGCCGAAGATACTGACGCTCGTGCGGTTCGCAAGATGGGGTACCAAGGTGTTGCTGGCCTGGACCGTCACATTGTCGGGGACCAAGGCCATCATCCGCTGTGCTGCGGCGACATGAGGGTCGTTCTTCCACGTGGCCGGCTGAAAGACCCCCCACAGCGGGAACTGGGGGAAGAGCAGCAATGTGATCGCGGCAGAGCCCATGAGATATCGCTTCAGGCCGGCCGGCGACGAACGCCGCCGCTCCAGGGCATCCACGAAGGCGATGAAGATGATCGGCATCAACACCAGGGAGTGATGGGTGTCGGTACGCCAGGCGACGATATAGGAGCCGACGAACCGCCACAGCATGGTGGGCAGCGCGACGAGGATCAGCGGAGACCGAACGGCCAGGCCCAGGGTGGGTGCCAGCACCAGAAGAAGCGTGGTCATCTTCACATCGGGTGTGATCACACCCACGGTGTAGTGGTAGAGGACATCTCCGAGTCCACCGCCGCCGGGTGTCTTGAGCCAGTCCGTGCGGTCCAACGATCCGGACGTATTCAGCCCCGGCATGACAACGAGCAAGGCCACGGCGCTGGCCGCCAATCCGGCCAGGATCGTGGTGATGCCGAGCTTTCGGTCACCGCGCCGGATGATGAAGCCGCCGATCACGGCCGCGGTCACTCCGAGATCTTCCTTGACCAGGATCAGCGGAAGCGCCCAGAGCGCGGCCTGGCGGAGGCGACCGTCCACGAGGCTGATCAGCGAGCACGTGATGAGCGGTAGCGCGAAGGCCACCTCGTGGAACGAGCCCTGCACCGCGCTCGCCACACCCCAGGAGAGCCCGTACGCCCCGCCGATCACCACGGCCGGAACGTCACCCAGCCTCCGCCGTGTCCACAGGAGCAACGGCACCACGCTCGAGGCGATCAGGGCGGACTGCACGACCATGAGGGTCTTGGGTGTCGACCACAACGCGTAGAACGGTGCAATGAGAGCGAGAATCGGCGAGAAGTGGTCTCCGAGGACAGGAAAGCCCGCTCCCCTGACTTCGGATACAGGCCAATGCCCCTCGGCGTAAGAGCGAACGGCCTGTTCAAATACCCCGAGGTCGAAACCGAACGTATACAGGCGCTCATGGAGCCGGATTGACACCGTCAGATAGAGGAAGAACAGCGTGCCCGCCAGAGCCCACATCCACCAAGTGATACGGAGGCGATCGAACTCGGCCGGGTCGCCTTCCTCCCCACTCCCCATAACCGACTGCTCGGATTCATGGGGACTGGCGGTGGACACGGTCATGGCGGTCCTTTCTGAGCGACATGCAATGTCGGTCGCCCATTATGCCAGCGACAGCGTTCCTCCTATCTCCGGGAAACTCCCGCGAGTTGTCGGAGATACGAGTGATTTCTCCTGCGGATATCTGATGATGTGTTGATGCGTCGATCTCGAACCCGAACGGGCGGCCGACGGACAGCACGGCCACCCCGTACGGGACGGACGCGGCCCACCCCGCACACAAGGCGGGGTGGGACGCGTCGCCCGGCTACCGCTCCGCCGTCCCCGGGGACTGCGGCGCGGGTGCGTAGCCGGCGGGCCTGGCGGTGAAGACACCGCGGCCCTGGGTGCGGCTGCGCAACCGGGTGGCGTAGCCGAACAGTTCGACCAGCGGCACGGTGGCATCGACCGCCGTCACTCCGGGCCGCGCCGTGGAGCCGAAGACCCGGCCCCGGCGTGACGCGAGGTCACCGAGCACCGAACCGAGGGCGTCCTCGGGCACGGTGACCGTGACCTCCGCGACCGGCTCCAGCAGGGTCATCGCGCAGGCCCGCAGCGCCTCCCGCAGGCCGAGCCGGCCGGCGGTGCGGAACGCCATCTCCGAGGAGTCCTTCGGATGAGTCCCCCCGTCGGTCAGCACGACGCGCAGCCCGGTCACCGCATGCCCGCCCAACGGGCCCTCGGCGAGGGCGTCACGGCAACCCGCCTCCACGGCACGGACGTACTCCTGCGGCACCCGCCCGCCGACGACGGCCGAACGGAACTCGAAGCCGCTCGCGGCGTCGTCGCCGCCCGCGGCCTCAAGCGGTTCGACGTCCAGCACGACATGCGCGAACTGCCCGGCGCCGCCGTCCTGTTTGACGTGCCGGTACACACGGCCGACGACACCACGTGCCACCGTCTCCCGGTAGGTGACCCTCGGCCTGCCGACGTTGACGTCGAGGCCGTGGGCGCGGCGGACCTTCTCGACCGCCACTTCCAGGTGCAGCTCCCCCATTCCGGACAGCAGCGTCTGACCGGTCTCCGGGTCGCTGCGCAGGACCAGCGAGGGGTCCTCCTCGGCCAGCCTTGCCAGCGCCGCCACCACCCGGTCGGTGTCCGTGCTCGCACGGGCCTCGACCGCGACGGACACGACCGGTTCCGCGGCCACCGGCGGTTCGAGGACCACCGGTCGGCCGGGCGCGCACAGCGTCGATCCGGCCCGGGCCGCCTTCGGCCCGGCCACGGCGACGATGTCCCCGGCCACGGCGACGTCCAGCTCGGCATGGCGGTCGGCCCGAACGCGCAGGATCCGGGCGATCCGTTCCGTCCGCCGGGTCGTCGCGTCCAAGACCGTCTCCCCCTTCCTCAAAGTTCCCGAGTAGATACGCAGATAGGTGAGCCGTCCCGTGGCGGCGGCGCTCACCTTGAACGCCAGCGCGGCGAACGGAGCCCGCGGGTCGGCGGCCCGTTCCTGTTCGCCGCCGTCCCCAGCGCCCCGCACGGGTGGTACGTCCAGCGGTGAGGGCAGATAGGCCACGACGGCGTCCAGCAGCGGCTCGATGCCGCGGTTGCGGTAGGCGGAACCGCACAGCACCACCACGCCCTCACCGGAGCGCGTGAGGTCACGCAGCGCCCCGCCGAGGGTCCGCTCGCCGAGTCCGGAACCGGCGCAGAACTCCTCCAGCGCCCCGGCGTGGAGCTCGGCCACCGCCTCCTCCAGCAGGGCACGGCGACGCAGCGCATCCTCGCGCAGGGCGTCCGGTACCGGGCCTTCCTCCGGCGTGTCCGCGCCGTCGGCCCATACCAGCGACCGCATGCGCAGCAGGTCCACCACTCCGGTGAAGCCGTCCTGCGCACCGATCGGCATCTGCACGACCAGAGGCGACGGATGCAGTCTCCGGCGTATCGAGTCGACCGCCGTGTCGAGGTCGGCACCGGCCCGGTCCAGCTTGTTGACGAAGGCGATGCGCGGTACGCCGTACCGGTCGGCCTGCCGCCACACCGACTCGCTCTGCGGTTCGACGCCGGCGACCGCGTCGAACACGGCGATGGCGCCGTCCAGTACGCGCAGCGAGCGTTCGACCTCGTCGGCGAAGTCGACATGGCCCGGGGTGTCGATCAGGTTGATCCGGTGTCCGTCCCAGGCGCAGCTGACCGCCGCGGCGAAGATGGTGATGCCGCGGTCTCGTTCCTGCGGGTCGAAGTCGGTGACGGTGGTGCCGTCGTGGACCTCTCCACGCCGGTGGGTGGTCCCGGTGGCGTACAGGATCCGCTCGGTCACTGTCGTCTTCCCGGCGTCGACGTGGGCGAGGATGCCCAGGTTGCGAACGGCGGCGAGCCGATGGTCGATGAGCTGGTGGTCAGGGTTGCGGTGAAGGTCGGTGCGCACGGCCCGTGGCCTTTCAAGGGTGATCCGAACAGGGCGGCGCGATTCCCGGACGAACGGGCCCCCGAACAGGGCGACTCGAGGCAGCCGCACGTATGGCGCGGAGGGACTGCGCCTCAGGGTGTCGGCGTGGTGTTCAGAGGTTCGTCGCGGGCATCCGGTCCCGGCCGCGCAGCCGGTACCGGACGTGCCGGGACACGAGGATCACCTCGAACCGTGACGGGGGGACGACAACAGCGGTGCGCTCACGCACGGCCGGGCTCCCCTCACTCGTCAACGGCGCGCGCCACTCGGTCTGTTGGAGCGGCGCGCGATTCGTGATGAGTGTAGGAGGACGAGCAGGAGCGGCGCACCGGGTTTTCACCGGTGCGTACACGGGGCTGACACCAGTGCCGCGGGACGCGGGATCATCCGGGGGAGCTGCGCTCCGCGGGCAGGTCGAAGACATGCCCCGGTGTGGCGATCCTCGTGATGGCCTCGCCGACGAGGGTGCTGGGCTCCTGGCCGTCGTGGGAGACATCGGTGTTCAGCAGCACGACCAGCGTCGCGCCCGCGGAGGGCAGATGGACGGTCAGGGACTCGTAGCCCGGCAGTGAGCCGTTGTGCCCGATCCAGCCCTGGACGTTGAAGACACCGAGGCCGTATCCGGCGCCCGGGACGGTGGTCGGGGGCGTGGTGAGCCGCTGCTTCTGCAGGGCCGGGCTGATCAGGACACGGCCGTTCGGGAGCCGGCCCGTGGCGACCGTGTGGGCCCATACGCGCAGGTCCTGAAGATCGGAGATCATCGCTCCGGCCGCCCAGGCCCAGGAGGGGTTCCAGTCGGCGGCGTCCTCGGTCCTCCCGCTGGCGGTCTGGTCGGTGTACCCCTGTGCGTGCGGGTCGGGGAACGCCGGGCCGGCCGGGAACAGCGTGTGGTCCAGTCCGGCCGGTGCGAGGACGTTCGCCCGTATGAAGTCGCCGAGCGGCAGTCCGCCGGCCTTCTGGACGACGAGGCCGAGCAGGATGAGATTGGTGTTGGAGTAGTCGAACCGCTGCCCCGGCGGGAACTGCGCTGGATGCCTGAAGGAGTATTCGAGCAACTGCCGTGGAGTGAATGACCTTTGCGGGTCGGACGTCAGGTCCTTGTAGAACGATTCGTCGGCGGAGTAGTTGAACAGTCCGCTGCGCATCCCGGCCAGCTCGCGCAGGGTGATCCTGTCTCCGCCCGGCACCCCGGCGACGTACTTCGTGATCGGGTCGTCCAGCCGCACCCGGCCGCGGTCGACGAGCTGGAGCAGCGCCGTCACGGTGAACGTCTTGGTCTCGCTGCCGATCCTCATGAACAGGTCCGGCGACATGCTCAGACCCCTGGCCTTGTCCGCGACGCCGAAGGACCGTACGTAGCTGTCCCCGTCGGCTGTCCACAGGCCGACCGTCGCGCCGGGGATGTGCGCCACACGCATGACCCGTTGGACAGCGTTGTCAAGCTGCCGTGCCACCTCAGGGGTGAGCCTGCGCATGCCGCCGACGGACGACGGCTTGGCGATGGTGAGCGAGTCGGGGAGGGTGACGGCGAAGGTCGTGGGCTCCGGATCCAGCAGCCCGAACGCGGCGCTCACCGCGAGCGGCAGTGCGAGCGTCCCTGCCGCGGCGGCTGCAGCGGCTCCCCTGCGCAACCGGGTACGGGCGTGCGTCATGGGCTGACTCCAACCGGGCCGTCATACACGGCCATGTCCGAGAACACAGACCCCGAGCTGTGGACTCAGCATATGAGCGCCCGCGCCTGGCCGCCCGGCGGCGCCGTACGCTCCGTGACCGCCGGGCTTCAGCCGCTGTACAGGCGGCTTTCGGGCACGCGCACGGTTGCGCCAGTCGGGCGACGCCCGGTGCCATGGGGCGGCCCGTCCGGACTGTCCGCGCGCCGCGTTCACGCACGACCTCTTTCCCCGAACACGCATGCGTGGGGGTGCCGGTGACCAGCACCACCAAGTCGCCGCGATCACCATGCGCTGGTCCATGGCTCCGGCAGCGGCTTCGGCCCTGCGTTCATGCGTGTGACGGACGCGCCGCCAGGGATCTACCGCGCGGAGAGCCGGTCCAGCAGATCCGACACATGACGGCACACCGCATCCCACGCATCAGCGGGAAGTTGACCGACGGCGGTGTCGCGCAGGGCGTGCAGGACATGGCCGGTGCCTACGCCGTCGGGCCGCGTGGCGCTGCCGCTGAGCACCTCGTAGCCGTCGCGGACGGCGACCCGGAGACGGCCTTCCCCCTCGCCGTCCGCATGCACGGCGGAGGCGACCACCAGCGGCGGCGGTCCTCCGGGCGCGGCCGTGTGCTTGTCGTAGGCGCTGACGGCCGGTTCCTGCCAGCGCAGACCGAGCAGGAGGGGGTGCTTGTCCACGACACCGGCCAGTTCGGTCTCGTAGACGGCGTCGCGTTCCAGAATCACGGCACGGGCGTCGAGGACGAGCGCTGCGGGGAGCAGGCAGCGCAGTGTGCTGCCGACGAGGTTGCCGCCGACGGTGGCCGTCCGGCGCACCGCGCCGGTGCCGACCATGGCCGCGGCCCGGTGGAGCGTCTCGGGCACACGGCCGTCGATGCGGTGCAGTACCACGGCCGCGCCCAGTTCACCGTGCCCGATCGCGTTGGCCTCGGGGAGTTCGCGCAGCGACATCGCCAGTTCGGGAAAGCCGTCCCGCTGCCAGGCGGCCCACACCAGCGTCGCCCCGCCGACCGGGACCGCGCCCTGGGCCATGTACTCCTGTGCTTCGGACACCGACGTGGGCAGACGCAACAGCACGGCAGCCGACCTGCCTTCCTTGTGGACGTGGGCGGTTGGGCGTGTCAGATCGGCCGGGAGGACGCCGACACGGCGCATTCTTCCCGCGCCCTCGGGGGCGCGTACAGGGCTCACGCACTCATCGCCCGCGCTGCACGGGCACGGGCCCGCGGAGCGGCGCCACGGCACCGGCGCCGTGCGCCTTCACCGTTTCCTCACCTCTTCAGCACCTGACCCTTACGGGTTGTGTAGGCTCCTCGCGCTGCATTCGCACCATCGAGGGGGGAACCTCATGCGCATACGCACAGTCGTGGCCGCCGCCGCCGCGGCCGGGACGCTCGGCATCGTCGCGGTCGGCCCGGCCCAGGCCACCGAGTATTCGTCGGCACTGAAGATCGCGGGCATCCAGTACGACGCACCGGGCCGGGACTCCAACAGCTGCTCGACGGGCAACGCCAAGAACGAGTACCTGACGATCAAGAACTACTCGCGCACCACGACCGTCAACCTCAAGGGGTACGTCGTCAAGGACGCCGCCGGCAACCACTTCACGTTCCCGGCGAACCACTACCTCGAGCCGGGGGACTACGTGAGGCTTCGCGGCGGTCACGGCACGGACTCCGACGCCGGCAACGTCGTGTACCGCCAGAACTGCAACTTCATGTGGAACAACGACAAGGACACCATCTACCTGTACAAGCCCGGCGGCAGCCGCGCGGACGTGCACTCCTACACGAAGAGCGGCTCCGACCGGGACGGCAACGGCTACATCACGTTCCACGGCTGACGCAGCGCCGTGGCTTCGCCGCCCGCCGCCGCGCGGTGGGCGGCGCGGCCACCCGGCTGTGCTGGTGACGCTCCATAGAATCCGCGTATGCGATTCGCGATGTCCATCCCGCAGTTCCACGCGGACGGCGAGTTCGGCCCAGCCGCGTTCCGCGCCTACCTCGCACGTGTCGAGCGGCTGGGGTTCGACAGCGCCTGGGCCCAGGAACAGACGCTCGGTTCGAAGCCGCAGCTCGGTCCGGCCGAGACCATGGCCTACGCCGCCGCGTGCACGGAGCGCCTGCGCCTCGGGTGCGTGGTCTTCGTGTCCACGCTGCACAGCCCGGCGCACCTGGCGAAGAGCATCGCCTCGCTGGACCAGATCAGCCGGGGAAGGATCGAGGCCGGCTTCGGCACGGGTGGCAAGCGACGGCCTTTCGGGGCCTTCGGCGTGGACCCGGACCGCTATGTCGCCCGGTTCTACGAGGGCCTCGAGGTGATGACACGCCTGTGGCGCGAGTCCCATGTCGACTTCTCGGGCGAGTTCTGGCAGCTGGCCGACGCCTCCATGGAACCGAAGCCGTTCCAGAAGCCCAACCCTCCGCTGTGGTTCGGCGGGAGCGGGCGCACCGCCCTGCGGCGCGCCGCGATGACGCCCGGCCTGTTCAGCGGCTTCTTCGGCGCGGGGCAGGCCACGACCGAGAAGTTCGCCGAGCAGGTGCGGACCGTGCGGGAGGCGCTGGCCGAGGCCGGAAGGCCGGCCCAGGACTTCGCCATCGCCAAGCGCGTCTACATCGCGGTGGACGACGACGCGCGGCGGGCCCGCGAACGGATCAACGACGAGCTGGCGGCCCTCTATATGACACGGTCGCCCGAGACCGAGGCCGCCGCGATCGCGGGAACGCCTGCCGAGTGCGCCCGCCGGCTCCACGAGGTCCTCGCCGCCGGCGCGGATCTCATCCTGTTCACTCCCCTGTTCGACCCTGCCGGACACGCCGAGCGGCTGGCCGGCGAAGTTCTGCCGGAGCTCGGTCGCTGAGGGAATGGTCGCGGTTCTGGACGCGGAGGCATCAAGTGATGTCCGAAAGGACATGGAACTACATACATATGTTCGATTGATGCGGATCGGTGCGAGGCTCCCTGCGACCCGTTGCCCCATCGAAGGAATTCCGGCGTGGAGCCCTCCCCCTTGACCGCCACCCAGTGGCGCACGTTCCTCAGTGACTACAGCTCCAAGTTCCTCAACTCGGACTATCTCCGCGAGGCCGATTCGGAAGGGACCGACCTGCTGAGTGAGGCCCAGCGGGAGGCCGGCTGGCTCGGCTACGAGCCGGCGAGCGAGGAGGCGATCCTGGCTGCCGAAGAGCGACTCGGGGTCCGGCTGCCGCCGACGTACCGGAACTTTCTGCTGACCACCAACGGCTGGAACAACATCGGCGGTCTCGATCTGCTCAAGGTCGATGAGATCGGGTGGTTTCCCGATCTGCAGGCCGAACTCCTCGGATGGTGGTCGTCGCCGGACATGGACCACTTCGCCGAGAGCGTCGAGATTCTCAAGCGGTGCCTGCTGATCTCGGTCGACTGGGGTGGCAGCGGTGGCAACTGGCTGTTGCACGCCGACAGCGCCGGGGAGAACGGCGAGTGGACCGCGTACGAGTGGTGGCCCGGCGAGGGCGGCGATCTTGAAGATCACGACAGCTTCGCCGCGATGGCCCTGCACGCGGAGGATGCCATTTCTTGAGGCGGTGGACAGCCTCGGAACAGCACCAGCAGCGGGGGTTCGCCCCGCCGTCATCTCGGCGTCACCTCCGGGACGTGTCCGGCTGTGACCGTCTCAGAAGTTGGCTATACAACTTTGAGCGGAGCAGCGAACATGTCCGACCCGTCCAGCCCTTCCGGCTTCCCCATCGGCGATATGCCGGTGATGTGGCTTCGCGACAACTGCCCGTGCGCACAGTGCCGCGATCCGCGCTCCGGGCAGAAGCTCTTCCAGATCGGTGACCTCCCGGCGGGCCTGCGGGTCAAGGCGGTGGCCGCCGCCGGGGGCGGCGCCGGGCAGGCCGTCGAGGTGGTCTGGGCCCCCGACGGCCACCGCTCGGCCTACCCGACGGCCTGGCTGGAGGCCAACCGGCCGGGGACCCCGGGGCGCCGGGACCGGCGTACCGAGGACGGAAAGGAGCTGTGGACGGCGCGCGACCTCGCGGGGCGGCTGCCCGGGGCCCGCTGGGAGGACTACGTGGGCGAGCCGGCCGTAAGGGCGCGGATGCTGGAGTCCGTGCTGCGGCTGGGCTTCATGGTGCTGCGCGGGGTGCCCGAGCGCGATGAGCAGGTGCTGGCAGTCGCGGAGACCTTCGGGCACGTCCGGGAGACCAACTACGGGAAGCTCTTCGACGTACGCGTGGAGCCCGACCCGAACAACCTGGCCTTCACCTCGTCCGCCATCACACCGCACACCGACAACCCGTACCGCGACCCCGTGCCGACGCTGCAGCTGCTGCACTGCCTGGTCAACGACGCGGACGGCGGCGACTCGGGCCTGGTCGACGGCTTCGGCGCGGCGGCGCTGCTGCGACGTGAGGACCCCGAGGCGTTCGAGGTCCTCGTCCGCACGCCCGTCCCGTTCGTCTTCCGTGACGCGGACACCGACCTGCGGGCCCACCGGCCGCTGATCGGCACGGACTCGCTGGGGCGGGTGCGTGAGGTGCGGTTCAACAACCGCTCGATCAGCACGCTGCGGCTGGCCGCCGGGGAGCTGGAGTCCTTCTACTCGGCCTATCGGACCTTTGCCGAGCTGTTGCTGCGGCCGGAGCTGAGGCTCGATCTGCGGCTGGTGCCGGGTGACTGCCTCGTGTTCGACAACACCCGGCTGCTGCACGCCCGTACGGCGTTCGCCCAGGACGGTGCCCGCCACCTCCAGGGCTGCTACGCGGATCTGGACGGTCTGGAGAGCACCCTGGCGGTGCTGCGGCGCGCGGACACCCTGGAACCGCTGGCCGAGCTGTTCGAGGGTGCGGGGGCCGTGGAGTACCTGGGAGAACCGGTCTCCATGGCCCAGCACATGCTCCAGGCCGGAGCGCTGGCCGAGGCCGCGGGGGCGCCGCCGCACCTGGTGGCGGCGGCGCTGCTGCACGACATCGGGCACTTCGAGGGTGACGCCGTCACCGGGAGGGACCTGATGGGCGGCAACGACAACCGGCACAGCCACACGGGGGCGGACTGGCTCGGTCGCTGGTTCGGGCCCGAGGTGACCGAGCCGGTGCGGCTGCATGTGGCGGCGAAGCGGTATCTGTGTGCGGTGGAGCCGGGGTATTACGAGGAGTTGTCCTCGGCGTCCAAGTACACGCTGGAGGTGCAGGGTGGGGTGATGAGTCCTGCGGAGGCGGCGGAGTTTGCGGGGTTGGCGGGGGCCGGTGATGCGGTTGCCGTCCGGCGGTGGGATGACGGGGCCAAGGATCCTCTTGGCGTTACGCCGGGGTTTGAGCACTTTTTGCCGTTGCTCGGTGGGCTGCTGCGGGGGTGATCGCGTTGCGCGGGGTTCTGTGTCGCGTCCCGCGCGGGTGCGTCGTGGGTCTTTGCGCAGTTCCCCGCGCCCCTTTCAGGGGAGTTGCTCCTGTGGCGTGATGGCGGTGCTGGGTTGCGGCTTTATCGGGCGCGGGGGTTGTGGTGGCGGCCCAGGGGGGACGTCGTTACCGAGTTGTGGACCGTGAAGGCGATCGTGCCGGGGAGGTATCGGTCCTCGGACCATTCCACCGGGGTGCCGGAGGGGTCCGTGGTGCGGCGGCGTTCGCGGAGCAGGACCTGGTCGGGTGGGCAGTCCAGCAGTCTGGTGTCGTCCGCGTCGGCCCAGGTGAGGTCGATGGTGTGGTCGGCGTCGGTGAAGTGCACGCCGTGCTGGACGAGGGCCTCGGTGTGGGAGACGGCATCGGGGGGCAGCTCGGCCACCAGGGCGCCCACCCTGGGCGGGTACAGCGTCCGTTCGACCATGACCGGCTCCCCGGACAGGGTGCGCACCCGGAGAACCAGGTACACCTCCGCCCCCTCCTCCAGGCCGAGTTGACCGGCTTCCTCCGGGTCGGCGGGGCGGCGTACCACGCGGTCCACCCGGCCGCCCGGTGTCTCGCCGAGGGAGCGGGCCCAGTTGGTGAAGCTCAGGAGTTCGGAGAAGCTCTGGGCGCGGGGGCCTCCCAGCACCGTGCGGGGCGTGCCGCGGCGGGAGGTGACCAGACCGTCCGAGCGCAACACGGCCAGGGCGTGCCGGATCGTGCCGCGTGAGACGCCGTAGCGTTCGGCCAGGGTCGCCTCGGGGGGCAGCTTGGCGCCGGTGGCGTACTCGCCCTGGATGATCGCCTCGCGGAGTTCGGCCGCGACCTTGCGGTAGCGCAGTTCGCTGTCCGGGTTGTCGTGCTGCTGCCGCACCGGGTCTCCTGGGCCGCTCATGGGTGGTGCGGGCCGGAACCCCGGCCCGCACCCGACCCTACCCGCAGCGCCCCCAGCAGGCGGGTTTCACCCGGCGTGCACGGTGCCCGCGTACCGCTGGGCGAACCGGGTGCCGGTACCGGCGGTGACCGTGAAGTCGTAGCGTCCCTCATCGGTGGGCCAAGTCAGCCGGGTGCGCTCCCCGGCTTCGACCCACACGGTCCGCTCCTTGCCCGCGAAGTCGTTCGGGGTGACCGTGAAGGCCGCCTCGGTGCCGCCGTTGTTGCGCAGCTCCAGGTCGAGCGACGCGTTCCCCGGGCGCCCGGAGTGCCTCAGTGTCGCCTTGACCGAGGGCACAGCCACATCGTCCTGGCCTGCGCGGACGACCGTGCCGGAGAAGCGGCGGACGAACCCGTCGGCGCCGTACACGGAGAAGTCGTAGCGGCCGTCGGTCGCGGAGGTGTCCCATACATAGGTGCGCGTCGAGCGCGGCGGGACCGTGAACGGGGTGCCGGTGAAGGGCAGGGCGGTGTTCGGCAGCACGGTGAAGTGGTAGCCGACGCTGCCGTCGTTGGTGAGGGTGCAGGTCACCTTGCCCGAGACGCGGTCCACCGCCACATCCGCCGACGGTCGGTACGGCAGCGGGCGGTGCGGGCGGTGTCCCGGTTCCTGGGCGGGCATGGACTGTTCGGTGGGTATCTTGACCGCGGGCAGGGAGTTGCCCGCGTCCGCCTTCGCCATCAGGGCCACCGTGTCGGGCAGTCCCGGGATGCTGTAGTCGGGCTTGGTGAAGTCGAAGCAGCTGGTGAGGTCGCCGCAGACCGTCCGCCGCCAGTCGGAGATGTTGGGCTCGTGCACACCGGTGACGCGCTCCAGGAAGCGCAGCACCGAAGTGTGGTCGAACACCTCTGAGTTGACCCAGCCGCCGCGCGACCACGGGGAGACGACCCACAGCGGGACGCGGCTGCCGAGGCCGATGGGCTTGCCGCCCGCGAACTCGTCCTTGGTGCCGGGCTCGGGGAACGGCGGGATGACATGGTCGAAGTAGCCGTCGTTCTCGTCGTACATGAGCAGGAAGACGGTGTGCTTCCAGACGTCCGGGTTGGAGAACAACGACTGGAGCGCGGTGTCGACCCAGTGCGCGCCGTAGTCGGGGCCGGCCGCCGGGTGTTCACAGAACAGGTAGGGCGCCACCAGCCAGGAGACCGTGGGAAGGGTGCCGTCCTTGCAGTGCTTGTCGAACGCCGTGAGGTCCCACTTCGTCATGGCGTTGATGTAGCGGGGGTCGTCCTTGGGGAACTCGTGGAACTGCTTGAAGTAGGACAGCGCGTTGTCGTCGTAGTCGCCGTACCGGTCGTCGGAGCCGTCGGGATTGTGGTAGACGCGCCAGGTGATGCCCGCCTTCTCCAGACGCTCGGCGTACGTCGTCCAGTCGGCCACCGGGTTGTTCGTGACGGGTGTGTTGTCGGTCCAGGGTCCGGTGGTGCCGTCGACACCGGGCCCGGCGGTGCCGGTCCACAGGTAGAGGCGGTTGGGGTCGGTGGGGCCGTTGAGCGAGCAGAAGTAGCCGTCGCACAGGGTGAAGGCGTCGGCGAGGGCGTACTGGTAGGGGATGTCCTGCCGGGTGAAGTAGCCCATGGTCCGCTCGCCCTTGGCCTGCACCCACTTGTCCATGGCCCCGCCGTCGACCGCGGTGTGGCCGGTGTCCCAGTCGTGCGGGAGGCCCCCGGCGTTCTGTGCGTTGTACTTGGTGGTGTCCATGCGGAAGGGCAGGAGGTAGCCCTCCTTGCGGCTTCTGTCGGGCTGGCGGAACACCGTGTCGCCGCCGGCGAGGACACTCGCCTGCCGGTCGCCGAAGCCGCGTACCCCGCTCAGGGTGCCGAAGTAGTGGTCGAAGCTGCGGTTCTCCTGCATCAGGATGACGACGTGCTTGACGTCGGCGATACTGCCGCGTCCGGCGGCCTGAGCCGTGCCGGGGAGTCCGGCGGCGATGGCGGCTGAGGCCGCCGCGGTGGAGCCGATGAAGGTACGGCGGCTGATCTCGGTCATGGGAGGAAGTCCCTTCGGGTGGTTCGCGGTCAGCCGCGGGCGGACAGGGAGAAGGTGACGACGGCGGCGGCGTGGTCGGAGGGCCAGCCGTTGGCGGAGGTGTCCGGGACCGGCCGGGGCCAGCCGGTGAACAGGCTGTGCGCCTCAAGGACGTTGAGGCGTCCCGCGTACTGGATCTGGTCGATCCGGTCCTGCGGTTCCGCACCGCCGCCGCCCTCGCGCTGCGGCCTGACCGGCGACCAGGTGATGCCGGGGTCCTTCACCGGGCTCGGGTGGGCGTCACGGAAGGCGTCGACGAGGCCCGCCTTCTCCAGCGCCTCCGTGACGGGCCAGCGGACCCGGCCCACTCCCCCGTGCGCGGACGCCGTACGGTTCGTCCAGTCGCGGTGGGACGGCGAGGCGAGACCGCCCGCCAGCACGACGGGCGTACGGGAGGCGAGGTCCGGGCGCAGCGCGGCCACCAGCGCCTGCGCCTGCCCGTAGCGCTTGGTCCCCTTCTCCGCCGTCTCGACCTGCGCGGGTGTCCGGCCCGCGAGGAGCGCGTACGGACCGTAGTCGGCCTCGTCCAGCTGGGCCGTCCACACGCGTACCGGCCGGTCGCCGGTCAGGTGCAGTGTCGCGGCGGCGGCCGGGAGCTCCGCGGTCGGGGCGAGGACGTCCGTGAGCGGGTAGCGGCTCACGATGCCGAGGCCGCCTGCCTGGTGCACATTCCAGCCGAGCGCCCCGGCGAGGTTCTCTGCTCCCTTGTCACCGCATTCCTGGAGTGCCACGACGTCCAGGCCCTGGGTGAGCACCAGCCGCAGCTGCTTCTCCAGGAGCGCGTCGACGTGGGAGCCCGCGTCCCAGAGGTTCAGGGTGGCGATCTTCAGTCGCAGCCGCTCCCGGGAGGTGCGCACCGGAACCTGGACGGTGACGGTGTCACTGCCGACGGCGCTGTCGGTGACGGTGGCCACCAGGCGGCCGGGCCGCCGTGGCGCGATGAGCGGGGCCTTGCCGCTGACCGTGCCGTCGGCGGCCACCGAGAGCCAGGAGTCACCCCCGGCGCGACGGAAGGTCGCGCTGCCGTCGGCGTTGCCCTCGGGCCTGATCCAGAGGCCGCCCAGTTTCACCGAGACGTCCGAGCCCGCGGTCTGTGGGGCGGAGGTGACGGCGTCCACGACCGCGTGGGGACGCGGGATCACGGGGCGTACGGCGAAGGTGAACGGGCCGGTCCTGGCGAGGATGCCGTAGCCGTCCTTGGCCAGCAGGTAGGCGGTGTACGGGCCGCCGCTGAGCCCGGCGGTGTCGAGGGTGATGTCGCCGGAGGCGCCGGGGGTGTACTGCCAGGCGAGGGAGGAGCCATGACCCGGCTGCCGGTCGCCGTCGTACACCCCGATCCAGTTCTTCGCGTCGGGCGTGTCCGTCGTCCAGTGGAAGGAGACCTTGTCTCCCTCGTGCGGGGCTGGGGTCGTGAGCTCGACGGAGTCACCGGCGGGCGGCGGGGACCCCGCGAAGCTGAACGGGTCCGTCTTGGCGAGAACCCCGTAGCCGTCCTTGGCCAGCAGATACGCGATGTACGGGCCGCCGCTCAGGCCTGAGGTGTCGAGGGTCGTCTGCCCGGACGTGCCGGGCACGTACGTCCACACGAGGGAGCTGCCGCCGCCGCTGCCGGGCAGCCGGTCGGCGGGGTAGACGCCGATCCAGTTCTTCGGGTCGGGGGCGTCGGTAGCCCATGTGAAGGTCAGCTTGTCGCCGCGCTGCGGGGGCGTCGTGGATCCGGTCGTGATGCTGCTCCCGGATGCGACGGCCTCTGAGCCGGTCTGTGAGAGGGGTGGCATGGTGGTGGGTCCTCTCCGCCCCGAGTGCCGCCGCGACGGTACCCAGGTGGGCAAAGTTGTCTAGATAACTTCGCCCCCTAGCAAGCCGTCTCAGGGCGACGGCCCGATGAACGACGGGTTGCCGTCATCCGGGGAGTAGAGGGAAATCTGTAGAGCACCCGTGCGGGCCTTATGGTCGGAGCCCACCCTCAAAACACCGTCTGAGCAGGAGAATTGGCGATATCCTCGACCTCGCGAAGTTCTCTGGAGCCGGAGGAGCCCTCTCAGCCGGAGCGCCACCGGTCACGGGTGCGCGGCACGCCCGGCCATCTACGGTTCGCGTACGACTGTGCGCACAACGAGGCGGCACGAGGGCCGTCCGCGAACCCGCGGCGGTCCCTCCCGTGGAGTAGCAGCGGTGGCCACCGCACCCCGGTACGGCGGAGGCTGGCTCCCAAGCAGGACACCGCGGTTCCTCGTCGGCGCCACGGCCCCCCAGGAAGCAGGAAGCGCATGGCTTTCACCCTGCCCACCGATATCGAGAACCGGCCGGTCGGTGTCGTCGGCGCGGGCACCCTGGGACGCAGAATCGCGCTGATGTTCGCCACCCGGGGTGGTGAGGTCCGTATGCACGACCCGTCGAAGCGGGCGGCGGAGGACGCCCTCGCCTTCGTGGAGGAGAACCTCGCCCAGGTCGCCGCCGGGATCGACGGCGGAACACCCGGCCGGGTCACCGTCGCGGACGAGCTGGAGGAGGCGCTCTCGGGCGCCTGGCTCGTCGTCGAGGCCGTGCCCGAGCGGCTCGATCTGAAGAGGGAGCTGTTCGGCCGGCTCGACCGCATCGCCGGGCCCGACACCATCTTGGCGAGCAACTCCTCGTCGTACGCGTCGAGCCGGTTCATCGACCAGGTCGCGCATCCCGAGCGGGTGCTCAACATGCACTTCTACATGCCGCCGGGCCAGAACGCGATCGACATCATGTCGGACGGCCGTACGGACCCCGGCGTCATCGAGTTCCTCGAACGCACATTGCCCCGCTACGGCGTCTATCCCTTCGAGGCCCGCAAGGAGTCGACCGGCTTCATCTTCAACCGCATCTGGGCCGCCATCAAGCGCGAGTCCCTGGCGGTGGTGGCGGAAGGGGTCTCCACCCCGAAGGAGGTGGACCGGATGTGGCAGATCAACATGGGCACCGCGGCCGGGCCGTTCCGCGAGATGGACCTGGTGGGCCTGGACGTCGTTCTCGACATCGAGGAGCACTACGCCGCCGAGCGTCCCGAAGTGCCATGGGGGCCACGCGAGTTGCTGCGAAGGTACGTCGACGCCGGCCACCTGGGCATGAAGACGGGCCAGGGCTTCTACGACGACTACGCGAAACCGGAGCAGTAACGGGGCTGTGTCAGTCGCGGCGGGCCAGCAGACGATAGGCGTTGGACAGGCCCAGCCGGTGCGACAGGGGGGCCGCCACGCACCGGTCCAGGAGGGTGCCCAGGAGCAGTACGGGGATGCCGGCGAGCAGCATCGCGCCGCGCAGCGCCCGATGGAACGCGTTCGGGGGCTTCGGCAGCCACGGGAGGTCGTCCCGCGGGGCGGCGGCGTCGAGTGCCAGCCAGGCGCCGGCGAGGAGGTCGACGGGGTCGTGCGGTTCGGCGTGCTGCTCGGCCACGACCGTGAAGCCGAGGTCCGTCAGCCCCCGGCGCAGATTGCCGACCGGCACGAAGTGCAGATGCTGGGGCTGCAGCCAGGGCAGCCACCAGCGGCCGAGCAGGCGGGCGTAGCGGCTGTCCGGGTCGGGGACCTCGATCAGCAGGTGCCCTCCGGGGCGCAACGCCGTGTGCGCGGCGCGCAGTTCACGGTGCGGCTCGGTGCTGTGCTCCAGGTAGTGGAACATGCTGACGACGTCGTAACGGCCGGTGAGCTCCGGGGCCAGGTCGGGGAAGCTGCCGCGGTAGCCCCGCTCCACCCGTCCGGCGCGCTCGGCGAGTTCCACGCCGTCGGTGAAGTCGAGGCCGTCGAAGGAGGTTCCGGGGTGCACCGTGCGGGCCGCCTCGCAGAAGTGGCCGTGCCCGGTGCCCACGTCGAGCCATGTCTTGGGCGCGGGTTCGTACGGGAGGAGCGATTCGGCGCGTCCGACGTACATGCGGGTGCGTCCGCCGAAGGTCCTGCCGAGTTGCTGCTCGCCGAGGCCGTCGTAGAAGTCGCGGTAGTAGAACTCGAGCCCGGCGGCGCTCAGGCGCGGGTTCTGGAAGACGTGCCCGCAGTCCCCGCACCGGTCGAGGGTGAACCGGCCCGGCTTGTGCTGGAGCAGGTCGGTCGTGCGCAGACGGTTCGTCAGCCGTGCGCAACCGCACCAGGGGCAGTCGGCTCGTGCGGGTTCGAAGAAGCGGTCGAGGCCGCCGGCCAGGTCCGCGCGGTAGGCGGGACGCGCCGCGGAGACCTGGTCGGCGCGGCTGGGACCGGACTCGTCTTTCACCGGGGCTCCCTGGGGGTCGTGTCGGACGCCAGCCGTTCCAGATGGGACGCTGCCGCGGGTGCGCCGCCCGCGGCGCGGAAGGACGCGCGGATCCGCTCGGCTCCGGCGCGGTACCCGGGTTCGTGGAGTACGGAGTCGATCGCCGTACCCAGCCGTGCGGAGGTGACCCGGCCGAACCTGACCCGGATGCCAGCGCCCGCCTCGGTGACCTGGCCTGCCACTGCGGGCTGGTCGTCTCGGATGGGCGCCACCACGAGCGGCACACCGTGCCACAGCGCCTCGCACACGGTGTTGTGCCCGGCGTGGCAGATCACCGCGTCCGCCCGTTCCAGGAGCGGGAGTTGAGGCGCGAAGGACGTGATCAGTACGTCCTTGTCGTGCCCGTGGGCGCCGAGTACGTCCGCCGGATCCACGATCACCGCCTGAAGCCGGTCCGCGCGGGTGCGCAGCGCGGTGAGGCAGACGCCGAGGAAGCGCGCGCCGACATCGGTGTTGGCGGTGCCGAGGGTCACGAGCACCGTGGCGCGGTCGGGGTCGAGCCAGTCCCAGGGGAAGTCGGTCGCGGCGGGCCGGGACCCGACGGCGGGACCGACGTAGCGGATCCGCTCCCCCGTCCTGGCGCCCGGGCCGACCAGCTCGGGCGTGCTGAACACGAGCACGAGACGGGGCGAGAAGCGCGGATCGACGGCGCGCGAAGGATCACCTACACGGCACCGCAGTTCGTCGAGGAGCGCCTCCAGCCAGGCCGCCATCCTGGGCATGCCCGCGAGCGCGTCGTCGAGGGTGAACTCGGCGGTGGTGGTGCACGAGGTCGCCCACGGTACGCGGAGCCGTTCGGCGACCAGACCGCCGGCGACGGTCTGCTGATCGGTCACGACCACGTCGGGACGGAACTCCCGCACGGCGGACTCCACCCCGGGGGCCATGGCCTCGCCCAGCGGCACCAGGAACTGCTCCCACAGGAACCTCAGCGCCTCCGGCCCCCGCAGCCCGGGCGGTCTCACTCCGTCTCCCGTCCCCGGGATCGGCCCGGCGCACGGGAACACCTTCGCCGCGTCACCGGCCAGCTGACGTACCAGTCCCGGATGAGCGCACGCCCAGGCGACCTCATGGCCCCGCGCGGCCAGTTCGGCCGCGACGCCCACCGCCGGGTTGATGTGCCCGACCAGGGGCGGTACGACGAACAGGAATCTCCTCACCGTGCCCACCCCGCTCACCGGACTCCGCTCGGTACGGCACCCGTCCCGCCGTGCCGTCCGCTCACCTCGTGGATCAGGGACAGGGTGTGACGCCCGACTGTCCTCGGTGCCTCGACCAGTACGGAGTGCTCGTGCCCGGGTATGACGACGGTCCGGCAGTCGGGCAGCAGGGCCTCCAGCCACGGTGCCTGGGCGACGAGGGCCGAGTCGCCGCCGTAGAGGAAGAGCGCCGGGCAGCTCACGGACCGTACCTGGTCCTCGCTCAGCACACGGCTGCCCGGTATGTCGTCCACGATGGTGGTGGACCGCACCAGCCGTGCCGCGCCCTTGGCCAGCCGGGCCGTGTTTCGGCTGAGGTTCTCGGTGATCCAGGCGAGCGCGGCGGCCTCGTTCTGCGCGACGTCGGTCGCCGCCCGTTGCAGTACTCCGCCCATGGTCACCGCCCACGCCTCGGTCGGGGGCCCGGACTCGATGACGGTGAGGCTCGCGGTCCGCTCCGGGTGACGTACGGCGGCGCCGAAGGCGACGGTCCCGCCGAAGGAGTTGCCGACCAGGTGGACCGGGCCGGTCACCTCCAGCCGGTCCAGCAGCGCGTCGAGGTCGTCCAGGTAGTGGTCGAGGGTGTAGCCGGTCTTCGGTCGGGCGCTGCGGCCGTGGCCCCGCTGGTCGTACATGACGACGTCGATGCCGGAAGCCGCGAACGACGACGCCACGGTGAAGTAGTAGCTGGCCAGGCTGTCGGTGAGGAGGCCGTGCAGAAGCACCACGGTGGCGGTGGCGGGGCGGCCGTCCCTGGGGCCCATTCTCTGGACGTGCAACCGGATGTCACCGGTGTCGACCATCGCCATCCGTCAGCCCGCCTCCGCTGCCTTGAGGCTCAGCACGATGTGTTCCACGAGCCGGCCGACGGTCAGTTCGATGATCTCGTCGAACTCCATATCGGCCATGAACTCCGCGAAGTTGACCCGCCCGCCGTACCGCTCCTCCAGGAAGCCCGCCAGGGTCACCAGGTCGATGCTCTCCAGTTCCAGGTCACGGTTGAACGTGGTCTCCATACCGATCTCCAGATCGAGCACATCGCCGTTCCCGCCGTCCGGATCACTGTCGTCGAGGCCGTACTCCTCCTCGTCGAAGAGAGCCGTGATCATGCCGACGACATCGGCGAGCACCGACTCCTCGTCCGCGCGCACGGGATCGCCGGTCGCGCTGGTGGGCCGGGTGGGGTTCATCGGTCGTTCTCCTCTTCGTCCACCGGGCCCGTCGTCCAGGCCACGACGTAGTCCCTGCCCGGCAGCCCGGGGGGATTGCCGGTCCGTTCACATCGCACCGGATGGGCGCGTTCCAGGACGCCCGCGACCAGCAGCCGGTCCGGAGCCGTCGCCTCCACCACCGCGAAGTCCCGCGGACGCCCGCGGAACCCGGTGCCCTCCGCCTTGGCGACCGCCTCTTTGGCGGCCCAGAAGCGTGTGAACCACAGCGCCTCGGACTCTCCGGTAGCGGCGCAGCGTGCGCGCAGGAGCCGGAGCTCGGCCTCCCCGAGGGTGACGGCGAGGACGGCCTCGTCACGCTCCACGACCTCCTCGATGTCGATTCCGGGGCCCGGGCCGGGGGTGTGCGGCCGGACGATCGCGACCGCCGCCTCCGCGCAGTGGGCCAGAGAGAGGTCCAGCGAGGGCAGCGTCCGGCCGTGCAGGCCCCTGGCGTACGGCACTCCCGACGGGTCGTTGAGGATGCGGATCTCCGCCGGGAAGACCGGCCCCTCGCCGTGGTCCCAGAGCCACTGCCGCACGGCGTCCTTGGCGGCGATCCGGCCGAGCAGCCACTGACGGCGGCCACGGGGTGTGTGAGCGGCGTACTCCGAACGCTCCGCGCCGCTCAGCGAGTTGCGCATGATGAGCTCGCGTGAGGCGAGGTCGGGCCAGCGCTCGTGGACCAGGGACCAGCCGCCGGTCCGGGCCTGGGAGAGCGTGTTGCGTTCGGGGAAGCGTTCGACGGGCCTGGTGTACGGGTCGTTGTCGAAGCGGCGGTCCTGCCAGCCGCTCAGCTCGGCCCACACTTCGCCCGCGACGGCCAGCTGCGCGTCCGCCTCGAGGACGGTGTCGGTGAGGGAAGTGATCCTCACCAGGCACTCCACCTGCGTTCCCGGCCGAGGGTGCGGCCCGTGGAACCGCATGTGCCGCATCCCGACGGGGAACACGACGGTGCGCTCGCCGCGGGTGGCCATGATCCAGTAGCCGAGGAGCTGACCCACGTTGTCGAGCAGGGCTCCAGGGGCCGTGGGTGTGGTGATCACGCCTCGTATGTGGGCGTCGCCGATCGAGCTCAGCTCGGTGACACCCTGGAACGCCGGCCCGTGGAACATCCAGCGCTCGTCGTAGATCTGGGCCGCCCGGTGCTCCGGGGTGCGTTCGGAAGCGGGGGTCGTGCGCCATCTGGCGGGTGGTGCGGTCGGGTACGCGGGGGCGAGTTCTACGACGGCCCGGGCGTGGGGGCCGAACGACACTGCGAGGCGGTGCGGGGCGTCGGCGTCCGGGGTGACGGTGACCGGTACGTCCACTGCGGGTGCGGCGGCCAGCCACTGGTCGAATCTGGCTGCGTGCACGGCGACCGCGCGCGTGCCCGGAACCGCCCGCTGAGCCGCGTCCATGAGGTGCTGGACGATGGTGGTGGCCGGAACGACGGGCCAACGATCCGCCGTGTCGGGCCATCCGGGGCGCTGCGGGAAGAAGCAGTGGTCGAGAAGGTACGGCATCGTGTCCGGGGAGACATGGGCGACGGTGCGCTCCCCGGCCTGCGTCGGCGTCGGCCTTGCGGGCGAGGCCGAGGGCGCGGGCAAGGGTGAGACCGGGGCTTCTCGTCGGCCGGACGCGCTGATCAGTACGGCGGCGGTGTCCGCGGTGTCGCGCAGCAGGGCGCTCAGTTCACCGGCGGCCGGGAACCGCCCGGCCAGCGCGTCCAGCGGTGACGGCTCGGCGGCGCCCGGCGTCCGCCCGGTACCCAGCTCCGCGCGCAGTTGCGCGAGGGCCCGGCCCTCCAGGGAAACCAGTGCCCCGCCCAGATCGAGCCGGACGGGCCCCCGCCCCGCCGGGGCTTTGCCGGTACCGGCGGTGGGTGCGCCGGCGTGCGGAGGCGCAGCGGCGAGCGGCAGGGCGGAGGCGTGCGGCAGCGCGGGGGCCACCGCCGCGCCCGCGGTCCACAGCGCGGTGGCCGCGCGCCGCAGCTGCGCCAGGCCGGTACGGCGGGGCGAGTTGGCGGCCACGACGAGGTGGTCCCGGCCGCCCAGCGTGTCCCCGATGAGCGAACCGAGCTGACCGGTGCCGACCTGGACGAAGGTACGGTGGCCCGCCGCGTACATGGCTTCGGCGAGCTGCCGGAAGCGCACCGGCTCCAGCAGATGCCGGACGAACAGCTCGCGCACCGCCCCCTCGCCCTCGGGGAACGGCGCGGCGGTCGTCCCCGACCACACGGCGACCGTCGGCGTATGCAGCCGGAACCGGCTCGCGGCTTCCTTGATGGGGGTGAGGTAGGGCTCCAGCATCGGTGTGTGGAAGCCGGACCGGAAGGGCAGCACCTGGCCCAGCACGCCCCGGGCGCGGAAGGACCGCACGAACTGCTCCACCGCCGTGTCCGGCCCGCACACCATCGACTGGGCGGGCGCGTTGTCGTGGGAGAGTACGAGCCCGGCGTCCGCCCACCCGTCGCCGAGGGCGTGGAGCACCTGCTCGGCGGGCGCCCCGATGGCGCCGTAGGCCAGGCCCGGGACGGTCACCGTGTCCGGGTCGAAGGACGCCATGAAGTCGTCCACCTCGTCCCCGGAATACAGTCCGGCGGCCGTCATCGCCGTCCACTCGCCGACGCTGTGCCCGGCCACCGCGTCCGGGACGACGCCCATGGCGCGCAGCGCCGCATCGAGGAGCCGTCCGACGCCGACGACATCGAACCCGTGCCGTCCCACGTCCGTGACACGGCTCCGCTCGCCCGGCGGATCCGCCGGCCGCCGTGTGACGCCCGGCAGGCCGAAGTGGACGGCGACGTCGTCGACATGGGGTTCGAAGTCCCCTTCGAGGCCCGGGAAGACGAAGGCCAGCTTCCCGTTCCCCGCGCGTTCTCCGCCGCCCAGCAGCGGGCCGGGTCTGAACCAGACGTCGCTGCGGCCGTGCCAGGCGCGGCCCTTGGCGACCGCGCGGCGTGCCAGGGCGAGCCTCTTGGCTGTCGGGGCGACAACACCGAGCCGGGCCCGGCCGGCGTCCGGGTGCGTACGGCCGGCGTCGAGACCGCGGGCGAGTACCGCGGGGTCGTCCGCGTCCAGCAGGGCGGCGAGGCGCTCGGGGCTCTCCGCGGCGAGCAGGAGCACACGCTCCGGCTCGGCGACCGCCGCAGTGGCGGTAGTGGCCGCGGGGGTAGCGACAGCGGTGGCGGTGACAGCAGTGGCAGTGGCAGGCGCCCGGGTACCCGAGGACCGCGCCGCCGCAGCACCGGGCGCCTGTTCCAGTACGACATGGGCGTTGATGCCGCCGAATCCGAAGGCGTTCACGGCTGCCCGGCGGACCGGCCGGCTCGGGTTGGTCTCCCAGGGGACGGCCTTGTCCAGGGTGCGGAAGCGGGTGGCGGCGAGCGCGGGGTGCGGGTCGTCGCAGTGGAGGGTCGGCAGAAGCATCCCGTGATGGACGGCGAGCGCGGCCTTCACCAGCCCCGCCACCCCGGCGGCGGGCATCGTGTGGCCGATCATCGACTTCACCGACCCGATCACCGCACGCTCACCTCCGACGGCGTCGCCGTGCCCGAACACATCCAGCAGCGTGCTCAGTTCCGCCGCGTCCCCGGCCGGGGTGGCGGTGCCATGGGCTTCAAGGAGGCCGATCGAGTCCGGCATGGCGGGGTCGAGTCCGGCCACGCGCCACGCCTGGCGTACGGCGTGGGCCTGGCCCCCCGGGTCGGGGTTGACGAGCCCGGCGGCGCGGCCGTCGCTCGCCACACCGGTGCCCCGGATCACCGCGTACACCCGGTCGCCGTCGCGTTCGGCGTCGGCGAGCCGCTTGAGCACGACCACGCCGGTTCCCTCGCCGATCAGGATGCCGTCCGCCTCCCGGTGGAACGGGCGGATCCGCTGGCTCGGGGACAGCGCGCGCAGCTGGGAGAAGACGCTCCACAGCGTGATGTCATGGCAGTGGTGCACTCCCCCGGCGAGCATCACGTCGCAGCGCCCGCCGACGAGTTCGCCGACCGCCTGGTCGAGGGCGACCAGCGACGAGGCGCAGGCGGCGTCCACGGTGTAGGCGGGGCCTCTCAGGTCGAGGCGGTTGGCGAGGCGGGAGGCGGCGAGGTTGGGAACCAGCCCGATGGCGGACTCCGGGCTGTCCTGCCCGAGCCGCTCGGTGAACGCCTCCCGGATCCTGGCCAGTTGGCCGGAGTCCAGGCCGGGCAGCAGTTCGCCGAGGGTGCGCACCAGCTGTCCCGCGGTGCGTACCCGTTGGTCGAGGCGGACCAGACCGGGGGTGAGGTAGCCGCCCCGGCCGAGGACGACGCCGACACGGTGCCGGTCGGGCAGCCGCTCCTGGCCGCCCGCGTCGGCGAGGGCGGCGGAGGCCACGTTCAGGGCGATCAGCTGGTCGGGCTCGGTGCCGGACACCGAGTTCGGCATGATCCCGAACCGGGTGGCCTCCACCTCGGCCAGACCGTCGACGAATCCTCCGCGCCGGCAGTACACCTGGTGGGCAACGGGCGGCTCGTTCACGCAGTCCGGACGGTAGTAGTCGGCGTCCCAGCGCCCCTCGGGGACGTCGGAGATCGCGTCCACGCCCTCCAGCAGGTTGTGCCAGTACGCCTCCAGGGAGGCCGCTCCGGGCAGCAGCACCGACATCCCGACGATCGCCACAGCCGGCTGACCGCGCATCAGGTCAGGTGTACGGCCGTACGTCCCCCTGTCCGTCATGTCACCAGCCCTGGCCGGAGGGGGTGTAGACGACGGCGTCGGCCGACTCGTCGCCCCAGGCGAGTTCGCGCAGCAGAGCCGCGACGCCCTCCTCGGGGTCGATCAGCTCGACCCCGCGCCGGGCGTACTCGCGTGCGAGTTCCGGACTGACCATGCCGCCATGCGTGCCGGTGGGCGCCCAGGGACCCCAGTGCACGGTCAGGGTGCGGTTGCCGGTCCGGACGGCCCAGGAGGCGCCGAGAGCCTGGAGGGCGTCGTTGGCCGCCGCGTAGTCCGCCTGGCCCCGGTTGCCGAGGGCCGCGGAGACGCTGCCGAACAGTACGGTGAACGCGGGCCCGTCCGGCAGTTCCTCCAGCGCCGCGAGCAGGGTCCCGGCACCGGTCCTCTTCGTCTCGTAGACCCGCTGGAAGGACTCGGGGGTCTTCTCGGCGATCAGCCGGTCCTCGATCACACCGGCCGCGTAGACGACGCCGTCGAGCCTGCCGTGCTCGGCGTGGATCTCCTTCACGGCCTGGAGTGCCTGGTCCGGCTTGCGGAAGTCCACCGAGCGATAGCGGGCCGGGCTGCCGAGCCCCGCGAGTTCCTCCAGCGTGCCGGCTATCTCCCGCTGGGCCAGGAGGAGTTCGGCGTCGCGGTTGATGTCGGCCGGTGTCCGGGCGCCACCCGAACGCGCGGCGAGCACCGCGCGCAGCTCGGCCGGGGTACGGGCGGAGGCGACCTCCGGATCCTCGGGACCTGCCGGTGCGGGCGTCCGGCCGAGCAGTTCGATTCGGCACCGGGAGGCCCCGGCGAGTGCGGCGGCGAACTTGGCGGTGATGCCCCGGGCCCCGCCGACCAGCAGGACGACGCTGTCGCGGTCCAGTCCGAGGGCGGCGGCCTCGGCCGCTCCGTCTCCCGCGGGTCCGGCACCGGTGGAGCCGAGCGGTCCGAGGGGAGTCTCCACGAGGTCCAGGCCGTGGCGTCCGGATGCCGTGCGCAGCACGACGGGTGCCGGTTCGGGCGTGAGCAGTTCGGCGAGCAGCGCGTCCGCGACAGCGGCGGGGCCCGTGCCGGTGTCCGTGTCGCTGCCGGCGAGCTCGATGACCCGGGCGGCCGTCGCCGGGTACTCGCGTGCGACGGTGCGGAACAGGCCGTGCAGTCCGGCGGATCTCAGGTGCGGCCCGTCGCCGTCGGCCGGCCGTATCGCGAACAGCCAGCGCGGGCCTCGTGCCAGGGCGGCCCGCAGCACGGGGAACGCGTCGGGCAGCACGGGGGGCCCGTCGTCCGCGAGGGAGTCGAGGTAGAGCACCCCGTCGAACGGGCCGTCCGCCTCACCGAGCAGATGCCCCGGGTGGAGGGAGACCGTGTGGGCCCCGTGGGAGGCGAGCCTGGCCGACACCTCCCGGGCCACGCCTTCGGTATCGGCACCGCCGAGGAGGGCGAACCGCTTTCCGGCCAGTACGGAGCCGGGGTCGTCCGCCGCGCCGTCGTGCTGTTCCAGGAGTACCGGCCGGAGCAGAAAGCGCCTCGGAGCGGCGCCGGGCGCATCCGCCTTCCCGGAGTCGTCCGCGCGGCTGTGCGCGTGAGCGCGTTCCGTCTTCGCGGGCACGCCGAGACGTTCGGCCAGCCATGCGGTCACGGAGGCCGCCGTACGGGCCTTCGTCAGCTCCTCCAGTTCCGCATCACCCAGGTCGGCGATGTCCACGCCGCTACCGGCGCCAAGGCGTCTGGCCAGTTCACCGGCGATCTCGGCACGTTTGATCGAGTCGATGCTGAGGTCCGCCTCCAGGTCCAGGTCGGGCTCGATCATGTCGACCGGATAGCCGGTGCGCTCGCTGATGATCTCCATGACCATGCGCAGGAGGTCCGCCGCTGTCACCGCTCCGCCCCCGGCGTCCGCTCCGCCCGCGGCTTGCGTTCCGTCCGTGGCGTCCGCGGCAGGCGTGAAGTCGCCGGCGGGGACGTTGCTGTCCGTGGGGAGTCCGGAGGAGGCGTCCTGTACGACTCCGGTGCCTCGTGGCGACGGCGGTCTCACCGGCACGGGCGCGGGAATGCCCTCTCCCGCTGCGGCGCCGAAGTAGGTCAGCAGCACATCGCGCTGGGCGGCGACCATCTCCCGGCTGGTGCGCAGGAACTCGGAGATCAGCGCGTCCCGGTCGGCCGGGCCGCCGTGCGGGGGGTTCGTCGTCACAGTCGTCTCCACCGTCTCCACGACTCGTCGGGCCGGTGCGAGTGCACCGGGAAGGGGTTCGCCGTCGGCGGTGCGGACCAGCTGCCCGTCGACCGTCCAGCCGGGCCGCTTCGGCGCCGGGGCCCGGCACGCGTCGACGGCGTCACGCTCCCGCAGCAGCCATCCGGTGCGTACCGGCGACCCGGCGACGGCCAGTTGGGCGAGTGCGTCGAGAAGGTCCCGCAGGCCGCTGTCCGGCCGGGGTTCGCAGGCGACGACGCGGTGCGGACGGTCACCGAGGATCCGGGTGGCGAGTCTGGTGAGCACACGGCCGGGCCCCGCTTCGACGAAGATCCGTGCTCCCGCCTCGTACATCGCCTCGATCTGAGCGACGAACCGCACCGGGGCACCGATCTGGGCGGCGAGTTCCGCGCGGATCGCGTCGGCGTCCTCGCCGTACGGTGCGGCCGTGCGGTTGGACCACACCGGGAACTCTGGTGGGTGGACGGTCCGGTGCGCCAGGGCCCCCGCGAACCGGTCCGCCGCACCGGCGACCAGCGGGCTGTGGAAGGCGCAGGCCACCGGGATGCGCTGGGCGCCGACTCCGGCGTCGCGCAGCAGTCCTACGGTGGTGGTGACGGCCTCCGTCGGCCCGGAGATCACGGTCTGCGCGGGTGAGTTGTGGTTGGCGACGACGACCGAGACGGGCGCCTCGCATGCGCGCAAGGCCCGTTCCACGTCCGGGGCGCGGGCCGCGACAGCGGCCATGGCGCCCGGGTCCTCACCCGCCGCCTCGAGGATCGCGGTCGCCCGCTCGGCGCTGAGCTCCAGCAGGTCCTCCGGGCCGATCGCACCGGCCGCGCTGAGGGCGACGAGCTCGCCGTAGCTGTGCCCTGCCGCCATGTCGGGCCGTACTCCGGCCGTGGTGAGCAGGGCGTGCACGGCCAGTCCGGCGGCGCCCAGCACGGGCTGGGCGACCCGGGTGTCGGTGATGGCGGCCTGCCTGCGGTCGCGTGCGGCGGCGTCGAAGGCGGCAGACGGGTAGAGCGCGTCGGCGTACGCGCGCAACGGTTCCAGGTAGTGCCGGAGTCCGGGGAAGGCGATGAACAACTCGGCCAGCATTCCCGGCCGCTGGCTGCCCTGGCCCGGGAAGAGGAACGCGACCTTGCCCCCGGCCTCTGTCTGACCGCCCCGGCCCGCGAGATGGATACCCGCGGCCGGATCGTGCTCGCCGGCCAGGGCTCCGCGCAGCTGCCCGATCAGTCCGTCCACGTCCGTGGCGACGAATGCGACCTGTGCGGGGGCGTGGACGGTGTCGGAGCGGTGGGACGCGCTCAGTGCGAGGTCGCGCAGCCGCCACGGGCGGCCGTCGGTCTCCGCGGCGTTCAGGACGTCCTCGACGGTCCGCAGCGCGGCTTCCCTGTCCTTGCCGCGGAAGATGAACAGCTCCGCGGGCCAGGAGTGGAACGACTGGTCCGGTGGTACCGCACGCGTGTGAGCGGCCAGCACGACATGGAAGTTGGTGCCGCCGAAGCCGAACGCGCTGACCCCGGCCTTCCGTTCCGCGGCCGGAGCCGCCCATGGCTGTGCCCGTACGGGGAAGGAGAAGGGGCTGCTCTCCTCCTGCCATGCCGCATTCGGCCGCTCCAGGTGGAGGGTGGGAGGTGTGACGCCGGTGTGCAGGGCCAGGGCGGTCTTGATCAGGCCCGCGAGTCCGGCGGCACACTTGGTGTGGCCGATCTGCGACTTCACCGAGCCGAGCGAGCATCCGCCCGTACCGGCTCCCGCCTCGGTGAACACCTCGCTCAAAACTGACAGTTCGGTGCGGTCGCCGACCACGGTGCCGGTTCCGTGCGCCTCGATCAGGCCGACCTCGGCGGGTGAGATTCCCGCGTTGCGGTAGGCCCGCCGCAGCGCGGCTCGCTGCCCCTCGGGCCTGGGCGCTGTCAGGCCGAGCGAGCGGCCGTCGCTGGAACTTCCGAGTCCCTTGATCACCCCGTACACGCGGTCGCCGTCCCGTTCGGCGTCGGCCAGCCGTTTGAGCACGACGCAGGCGACGCCCTCGCCCAGGGCGATGCCGTCGGCCGAGCTGTCGAAGGCGCGGGAGCGGCCGGTCGGGGACAGGGCGTGCACCGAGGAGAAGAGCGCGTAGTCGTTGATGCCGTTGTGGAGGTCGGCGCCGCCGCACAGGACGAGGTCGCTGGTGCCGCCGACGAGTTCCTTGCAGGCGATGTCGACGGCTGCCAGTGAGGAGGCGCAGGCGGCGTCGACGGTGTAGTTGGCGCCGCCGAGGTCCAGCCGGTTGGCGATCCGGCCCGAGATGACGTTGGCCAGCATGCCGGGGAAGGAGTCCTCGGTGAGGCGCGGCAGTTGCTCCTCCAGGCCCCCCGGCACCTTCCCGTAGTACGACGGCAGTACGACGCGCAGTGTGGTGGCGTTGGCGAGGTCGCTGCCCGCCTCCGCGCCGAAGATGACGGACACGCGCGAGCGGTCGAACTCCCGCTCCCCGTCCCCGTATCCGGCGTCCTCCAGTGCGCGCCGGGCGGCTTCCAGCGCCAGCAGCTGTACGGGGTCGACGCTGCCCAGTGATGTCGGCGGGATGCCGTAGCGCAGCGGGTCGAAGGGGATACGGGGCAGGAAGCCGCCCCATTTCGAGGGCGTGGCGCCGGTCCCGTCCTCCGAGTCGCCGGAGTCCGGGGTGAAGTGTACGGCGGGGTCCCAGCGGTCGGCCGGCACTTGCCCGATGGCGTCGTGGCCGCCGAGGACGTTCGCCCAGTACGCGTGGAGATCGGGGGCTCCCGGGAACATGCAGGCCATCCCGACGATGGCGATGTCCAGCGGTGCCGGCGCCGCCGGTGCCTCGTCGGCCGCCACCGCGAGGTGTCGTCGCAGCAGCTCGGCCCGTCTCTGGAGGAAGTCGGCCGCTCCCGAGGTCACCGACCGGTGCAGTGCGCCGATCGTGGTGGTCGCCGAGCGCAGCACGGCCACCTCACCGGCCATGAACATGCCCTCCGCAAGCCGGCGTTGTTCCGTCACGGGCACCAGCGCACCGGTGTCGTCCCGTTCGGCACCCTTGCTGGCGATGCGCAGCCGCCCGACGTTGAGCCGTTCCAGCTCCTCCCAGACCCGCCGCTCCGGCAGACCCTGGGCGCTCAACTCGGCCGCTCGCGCGGGGTAGTCGTGGGTGAAGGGACTGGGGACGCAGCGCGTGGCGTGACCGGGCGCGGTCTCCAGCAGTGTGGTACCTGTCGCGGCGACGACCTGCTGCTGGAACAAGGACCCCACCGCCCCGTGTGCCACCGCCTCCTCCGTGAACAGGTAAGCGGTTCCCATGAGTACGCCGACGGCGGCCCCGCGCTCGGTCAGCGGCGCGGCGAGGGCGGCGACCATCGCCGCCGAGCGCTCGTCGTGGACACCGCCCGCGAAGAACACCTCGATGCTCTCCGCCGTGCCCTTCCCCGCCCCGGCCAGGAAGTCGTCGAGCACCGCGAGCTGTGCCTCCCACAGAGGGAAACTGCCGCGCGGTCCCACATGGCCGCCGCATTCGGATCCCTCGAAGACGAATCTGCGGGCACCCGCGTCCAGGAACTGGCGGAGCAGACCGGGTGACGGCACATGCAGAAAGGTCCTGATGCCGGCTTGTTCCAGTGTCTCGGCCTGCGAGGGCCGACCGCCCGCGATGATCGCGTGCGTGGGCCGAAGCTCGCGTACGGCGTCGAGCTGGGCGCTTCTGACGTCCTCCGGCGCGAAGCCGAGCACGCCGACCCCCCAGGGCTTTCCCTCCACGGCGGCGCGGGTCTCCTCCAGGAGGGTACGGGTCCGGGCCCCGTCCGCGAGCGCGAGCGCGATGAAGGGCAGGGCGCCGTCCGAGGCGACGGCGGCGGCGAACCGGGGCTGGTCGCTGACCCTGGTCATCGGGCCCTGGGCGACGGGCAGCCGGGTGCCGAGCGCCCGGCACATCGGGGAGCCGGGCCGCAGCGCCCCGGCCGGTGCGTCCTCGCGCACGGCATCTCGTACGGCGGCGGTCAACGCGCGGACCGTCCGGCCCGTATCGCCCCAGTCGTCGGCGAAGCGGGCGGCGAGGAATCCGTCCTGGCCCACCGGCAGCAGTTGGGTCCGCGGGTCCCGGGCACCCAGCAGGGCCTCCACCGCCGCCGGTTCGTCCGCGGTGGGGCGCGGAGCGTCCGGGCCCCTGCGGTTCAGCACCCGGTGACCGGCCCGTACGACGGTCTCCGAGCCGTCCATCGACCGCAGCGCCGCGGCCACCGCTTCGTCGAGCCCCGACTCGGCCAGCAGCGCCAGTTGGCTGTCCAGCACCACCCCCGCCGCCCCGCCGGCCATCACCGCCGCCGTCGTGCGGGGGCCGATGCCGCCGCACGCCCAGACCGGGAGGTCGAGCCCGGTCTCGGAAAGCAGGTGCTGGAGCAGGACGAAGGTGCTGAGCTCCCCGACACGGCCGCCGCTCTCGCTGCCCCGGGCCACCAGCCCGTGCGCTCCTGCGCGGACCGCTTCCCGGGCCTGCTCCAGATCCATGACCTCGGTCAGCACCCGGCATTCGGCGGCGATGTCCTCGGGGCGCCACGGGGAGCCGGCGCCCAGGATCACCGTGTGCGGAACGCCCGCGCCCGCCCCTCCCGTGCCGCCGTACACGAGTTCCGCGGGGTCCATGCGGCAGCGCGGCCCGACCCGTACACCGAACGGGCCGGCCGTCGAGCGGCGTAACCGCGCCAGTGCCTCCCTGGCCCTCCGGTCGCCGAGCCCAAGATCGAGCACGCCCAGCCCTCCGGCGCGGCTGACCGCCGCGGCGAGCCTGGCGTCGGGCTCACCGAACGGCGTTACTCCGATGATCAGGTTCATGACATTCTCATCTTCGACAGACGTCATGATTCTCCGAATGATCGCAAGACCGCACGATGGGGAATGCGGGCGGTGATGGGGACGATCGACCGACGTGCAGAGAAACAATCGACGCACTGAGAAACAGCGACGCCCGTAATGCAACTAGAACCTGTTACATCAAGCCACAGGGAAGCTAGCGTCCCCATTCTCGGCAGTCAACGCCCGGGAAAACGGCGCACCTTGACGTCGAATCGATTCAGCCAGCCCTCGGACAGCAGCACGGCCAACAGGGAACCGGGCAATTCCCACCAGGTGCGACACCGCCCGCCCCGTGACGACCCCATGCACACCACCACAAGCCAGCCAAAGCGCCCGCCGGATATGCCCGCGCCGCACGCCTTCGAAACACGGCCACCATCGCGGAGAAACCCGGTAGAAAATGGCCATCCATGCCACGATGGCCGAATCAGATCACCGAACGGCCGAGACCGGCACGGAGAAGTGCATCCCGCCGCACCCCGGCATGCAATTCCCGTTCATTTACGCGGACTCGCCCCGCGGTACCGGGCGCTCAACCGCGTACGCGACTTTTCCCGCCGCCGGCCGCCGGGGAATTTCCGCGCCCGGCCGCCCGCCCGAAGCCACTCCGGCCCCTTCGGAGGCACACCCGTCCCGACGGCACGGACGTGAGACCTCTACGCGCAAAGAATCTTTGACATGGACACTTCCCCAACCTGATTGCCGGTTGTACCAACGGAGTATCAGCTGTCCCGCTCAGGGAGGTTCCGTGAGACGTATCAAGTCGCTGTCCACCCTTGCCACGCTGAGCCTCGCGATCATCTTCAGCCTGGCACTGACCGGTCCGGCACAGGCCGCCGGACCCGCCTACGTCGCACTCGGTGACTCATACTCGTCCGGCAACGGCGCCGGGAACTACGACAGTTCGAGCGGCAACTGCCACCGCAGCCTCAGCTCCTTCCCCTATCTGTGGAAGAACGCCCACGCCCCGTCCTCCTTCGCCGACACCTCCTGCTCCGGTGCGGTCACGACGGATGTGACGAATGGTCAGCTCGGTCCGCTGAACTCCTCCACGGGCCTCGTCTCCCTCACCATCGGCGGCAATGACGCCGGCTTCGCCGATGTCATGACCACCTGTGTGCTCGGCTCCGACACCGACTGCGTCAACCGGGTCAACCAGGCCGAGAGCTACGCCCAGAGCACGCTCCCCGCCCGTCTGGACGCCACGTACAACGCGATCCGCGCCAAGGCGCCGGCCGCCAAGGTGGTCGTTCTGGGCTACCCGCGCATGTACACCCTGGGCGTCTTCTGCGTGGGCCTCAGCGACACCAAGCACCGCAAGATCGACGAGGCCGCCGATCTCCTCGACAGCGTGATCGCCGCCCGCGCCGCCGCCCACGGCTTCGTCTTCGGCGATGTCCGCTCCACCTTCAACGGCCACGAACTGTGCGGCAGCGGCAACTACCTGCACTCCCTGGTGTTCTCGCCGAGCTGGGAGTCGTATCACCCCACCGCCGCGGGCCACGCCAGCGGCTACTACCCGGTCTTCAACGCCGACAGCTGATCCCCCGAGCGCATGACCGGGGTTCGCCGGGCCCGGTCCGGCGAACCCCGTTCGGCATGCCGTCAGCCGTGGCCTCGCGAGGTTCCGAAGAATTCGATCTCGGCGATGGCCACTTGCTTGTCGGAGCCGGCTCCGTAGGCGGACTCGAGGGTGAAGCGGACCGAGGTGACGTCGGTGAACCGGAAGGGGCGGCGCTGACCACCGGCGCCCTGGTCCAGGGACAGTTCAAGCGTCTTCGTCTTGCCGTCGGAGGTCTCGACGGTGGCCTTGACGCGGTGCGGCAGCGCCGACTGGGACAACTGGTCCGCATGGGTGGACACACCCGAAGTGATCAGCAGGTCCAGAAGCCGGACGGGCTGGTCGAACCGAGCCTCGATCCACTCCCCCTCACCGGACTGCGAGACGCCCGGCCCCCACCATGTGTTGTTGTGCTTGTCGAACGCGAGCTGCGGTTCGTGCCCCGGATAGGAGCGGGAGGCGCTGACGCGGCCCGGGGAGACCGGCGCAGGCTTGGCGAAGTGGTCACGCGTCGCCCGCATGCCCCGGGGGATGCTGACGACCAGCACGATCAGCAGGAGCAAGGCCAGGGCCGCGCCCAGCCAGGTCAGCACACGGTCGAGGATACGGCGCAGCCGGGGCCGGTCTCCCGCCCAGTGGGTCTCCCCGTTCGCGATGCCGAACGGCCGCCGCCACCACGGGCGCCGGCCCGGCGCCTCCTCCTCCCCGGCCATGGGCATCGCGCAGCGGGCGCAGAAATGCCGCTCGGACCGGTTCGGGGTGCCGCACGACGGGCAGGGCACGCCGTCGCCCGCACCGAGTGCCCCGCCCGGGGCCCGTACGGCCGGGAGCTGCCGCGACACCGTGCGTGCGAGGAGGACGGGTGCGGCGGAGGGGGACGCTGCGCGCGGTGCCTGCGGATCGGCGACCGGGACGAGGAGTCCGCGGGCGCGGTCGGTGAGGCGATCGTCGGGGCGGGTGGACGCGGGCTCTTCGGATGCGGGGTCCCCGGAGGCGGGCTCGCCGGGCGCGGGTACGGCACGACCGGGCGAGAGCGCGGGCTCCTCTCGATCCGGCGGGGAAGCGGGGATGTCGGCCCAGATCGGAGCGTCGCCGAAGAGGTCCATCGCCGAGGAGCCCCCGACGGTGCCGCTTCCGCTCGCCGGGGCGGGGAGCGCGGCGGGGGAACCCCGGTCCACCCGTTGCGCCCTCGGTGCGCCGCCGGAGCGGGCGGCGGTCGCCCGGCGCGGCCGGGCGCCGCAGCCGTCGCAGAACGACTGGCCCGGTTCCGCGCGGGTGCCGCACTCGGCGCAGATCTGGGTGGCCGTCATCTCTCCGGAGTCCTTTCAGCGGGGTCGGCGGGTCGGGCAGATGCGGCGGTCTCGGTGGCCGTCACCCGCACCGCGTCAGTTCGTGCTCGCACTCGGGCAATCAAGCTCCGGCTCCCTTCGGCAACCATATGCGGGAGCGGGAGCAGGACTTCGTACAGACCGCGGTGTGCCCCTCATGGGCAGCGATCTCTGCCTCTTTGACCGCTGTCCGTCTGCCCGGACGCGGCTAGCGTGAAGGCGTGAGCCTGTGGACTTCTCTCGAACCCGCGTCCGTGACGGTGGATCCGGGCGCTTCGGCACGCGTGCGGCTACGACTGCGCAATACCGGTGACGTCGTCGACGAGTACCGCTTCGAACCCGTCGGGTCCGTGTCGCCCTGGATCGCGGTCGAACCGAAGACGCTGCGTCTGGACCCGGGCACCACGGGAACCGTCGAAGTGACCTTCACACCGCCTCGTACCCCCGACGCGGTAGCGGGCCCGCACCCCTACGCCATCCGCATCACCCCCGAGGGACACGACGAACACCCGGAAGCGGTCGCGGTCCCCGAGGGCGACGTCACCATCACGCCCTTCACCGAGGTCCGGGCCGAACCGGTCCCGCCGACGGTGAAGGGCCGCTTTGCGGGTCGGCCCCGCCTGGCCATCGACAACCTCGGCAACACTGAACTCACCGTCTCGGTGGGCGGCAGCGACGACGCCGGCCAACTGGCCTGCGACATCCACCCCGGCGACGTCCGGATCGAGCCCGGGCGCGCCGCCTTCGTCAAGGCCACCCTCACACCGCGCAAGATCATCTGGTTCGGCCCCAAGGAGCGGCGGCCCTACACGCTCACCGTGCAGCGGTCAGGAGCGAATCCCCTCCCAGTGGAGGGCATGTACATCCAGCGCGGCTTCCTCCCTCGTTCGCTCGCCTCCGTGCTCGGCACCCTCACGGCTCTCGCCCTCACCTTCGCCGTGCTGTGGGTCGCGTACAAACCCCAGATCAAGAGCCTCGCCACGGAGAAGGTCCAGGACGCCGGAGTCAGCACAGTCGTTCCCGGCCCCTCCGCGCCCCGGTCGCCTTCACCGGCCCCCAGCACGAAGTCCAAGCCGAAGCCGGCGCCGACCCCGGCCGCCGGCAAGGAGGGCGGCGGAAAGAGCGGGGGCGGGAAGGACGGAGGCGCAAAGAGCGGGGGCGGGGGAAGCGGGGCGACGACCACCGTGACGGCCGGGTCCGCGAACGACACCGCGGCGACGGCCCTGCGCCGTCTGTCCTCGAACGATCCGTCCGGGCACCACATCTGCTACCGCGTCTTCGTCGTCGGCAGCGGCTGGCAGAAGCCGGTGTGCGACGGCGCCGTGGCCGGCTCGGTGGGTAACCAGCGCATCCAGGCCATCAACTTCGCGGCGAACAACGCCAAGGGCCTGCTCGCCAACGCCATGCTCCACACCGCCCATCCGATCGACGGCCGCGGTGTGGCGGAACCGCAATGGACGTCCATCATCGCCGACGGCGAGGACCTCTACGTCGGCAGCACCAAGAGCGACGCGCCCTACATGCTGGGCTTCATCCTGGCCGTCGAAAGCGGGCGCAGCTGCCAGACGTCCCATGTCCACGGCGAAGGCTGGCACAACCAGCAGTGCCTCCAGGCAGATCCCGACTTCAACTTCGGCGGCACCACCGACAACGATCACTGGCTCGACGCGTTCAAGGTGACCGTCTGAACTCCCGTCCCGGGCGCGTTCGCGTCCGGGAACGAGCGGGGCGGGGCCGACCGCCCGACAGGCCACGCGGACGCCCGGCCGGTCAGATATGGCCCTCCCTGAGGGCGTAGGCCACCGCGTGTGCGCGATTGCGCAGGTGCAGCCGGGTGGTCAGCCCGTGGATGACGTTCTTGACGGTGCGCTCGGAGTACGCCATCTTGGCGGCGATCTCCGCGGTGTCCAGGCCCTCTGCGACCAGCCGCAGCACATCCGACTCGCGTGGCGTGAGCCCCGAGGAGGTGGAGAGGCCGGGCCGGCCGGAGATGTTGCGGTGCAGGTTGCCCACCTGGCTGATGAGCCTCCCGAGCAGGTCCGCGGGCAGGTCGCCGTCACCGCGGGCGACCGCGAGCACGGCCTGCTCCAGCCGGGGCGCGGTGGCCTCGTGGCGCCACACGATGGCGCCGACCCCGCACTCGATCACGTCGAGGAGTTCACTCTCGCGCAGCGCGCCCACCACGAGCACGGCTCGGGCGCCCTCACCGCGCACGAGTCCGCGCAGCCGGGTGAGCGTGCTCTGGTCCAGCGCATCGCCGATGAGCAGGGCCACCGTACCGGGGCCGCCTGCCGACTCGTCCCGCAGCTCCAGCCCCGGGAACCGGGACAGCTGGGCGATCGCCCCCTCGCGCAAGATCGGGTCCCCGGCGTGCACCGCGACGGGAATCCTCGTCGGGGGCTCGGCGATGTCATCGGCCGTACCGGGACGGTTCGTCGGCAATGAGTTGAGCAACGGAGTCCCCTGTCCAAGGGCCCGCCACCTCTGTGGGGTCGGTGGCGGGCGGAGGCCCTCCACATTCATGTGACGCCCATGACCGGCGCAATCGTGGAGGACCACGACACGGACCACGAGATCGGCCGCGCGGGGACCACGACGGTGGGCCGCGACGGCAAACGTCCGGCAACGGTTCCGTCGCGGGGGCGGGCCGTCATGGTGGTTCTTGTCACGGCGCGGATCAGGCCACCGATGTCCCACGTCCGACGTCCCCGTGAGCGACGATGACCATGTTCACGCTGGGAGGCAGGGATGGTGTCCCGACCTGGATGTGCACTGCGCGAAGCGGAAACGCTGCTGGCCGCGGCGGCCGAGCACGCCCGGACGGGCATCGGCCGTCTGGTTCTGCTGCGGGGCGCCACCGGCACCGGCCGGACATCGGTCCTGGAGGCCGCCGCGAAGGACGCGTCCGTACACGGCATGCGGGTACTGCGCGCCCGCTGCTCCCCGGACGACTCCGCGATTCCCTTCGGGGCCGTCCTGCAACTCCTCGGCACTGTAGCGGAATTCGCCGATCTCGCGGTGGACGGCGACGAACGGGCGAACGCGGCCGGGCTGTGGCGGGTGCTGCGCTCGTACGCCGAGCGGTCACCGTTGCTGATCACCGTGGACGATGTCCACCTGGCCGACGGGGCGTCCCGCCGCTGGCTGGTGGAGTGCGCCCGGCTGGTGGACCGTCTGCCGATCGTCCTGGCCGTCACCGAGCGCAGCCAGTACGACGTCGACCCGCCTGTTCAGGGCCTCACCCAGGGCCTCTCCCCGGCCCTGGTCACCACCTTCACGCTGCACCCGCTGACCGACGGCCCGGCGGCGGCCGCGGTCCGTTCGGTCTTCCCGGACGCCTCCGCCTCCTGGATCGAGGACTGTGTACGGGCCGGTGCGGGCAGCCCCCTGCTGCTGCGCGCCCTCCTGGACGACCTCGCCGGGGGCGGTCACCCTGTCGTACCGGTCAGCTCGGCCGCGCTGTACCCGGGGGCGTATCCGGCCGCCGTGCGCTGGTGGCTGGACAGCGCCGGGCCGGGGACGACCGAGGTGGCGCAGGCACTGGCGGTCCTGGACGAGGGCTGGGATCAGGGGCCTGACCCGTGCGCCCCCTTACCCGGACCCTTTCCCGCCCTCGGCATTCCCTCGCTTCTCGCCGAGCAGTCCGGCGCCGACCCGGCCAGGGTCGCGGGCTGGATCACCGCGATGACCGGTCTCGGCCTGCTGCGAACCGACCCCACGGGCCGCACCCGCTACGCCCATCCGCTGCTGCGCGACGCGGTACTCACCGGTGTCCCGGCGGCCCGGCGGCGCGCCGCGCACCGGGCGAACGCAGAGGCGATGCTGCACCGGGGCGCCCCAAGCGAGCTGATTGCCCGTCAACTGCTGCTCGCCGAAACGGTGGACGCCCCCTGGGCGTTGCCCGTACTCCAGGACGCGGTCGCCCTCGCGCTGCGTGAGGGGCGTATGGACGACGCGGTCGCGTTCCTGCGCCGCGCCCTGAACGAACCCCTCTCCGACGAGGGCAGACAACAACTGCTGACCGAACTGGGCTCCCTGGAGTACGCGGCGCCCGGCTCCGCGGCGGGCATCCCGAGGCTCACCGAGGCGCTGAGGCTGCCGGGACCGCCGCAGGAGCGGGTACGCGCGGCGGTGGCCCTGGGCACGGCGCTCACCGGCCGCGGGATGACCCGCGCGGGGGTCGAGGTGCTGCGCTCGCTGTACGACGCTCTCGGCGACCGCCCCGACCTGGTGCGCATCCTGCGGCAAGCGCTCCTGCAACTGTCGGACAAGGACCAGCGCGTGCGGCAGGAGGCGTACGAGCGGCTGACCCAGGCCGCCGCGCGCTCGCCGGAGTCGATCAGCACGGCCGGCCACGCGTTTCTGGTCAAGTACGCGGTCACGGCCGGCCTGACCTCGGCGCGGGAGGCGATGCTGCGCCTGCGCGGTCTGCTGGCGCAGCCCGCCGATCCGCTGTCCGAGCCGTACCTGCTGGGCACGGCCGCCTCGGTCGCCCAGTGGGCCGACGAACTCGACGAGGCCGAACGGCTCGTGGAGCGCGGGCTGGCCGGGCAGCGCCCCGACGTCCTGCACCCCATGCAGGAGGCGCTGCTCCACACCCGAATGGACATCGTCGCGGCACGGGCGGACCACGCGCTCCTGCCGGCCGAGCGGCCCCCGGCCACCGCGGCCCCCACCAACGCCCACGCGCACGCACTGGTGGCGCTCGTGGAGACGGGCCGCACCGCCGAGGCCGAACTCCTCGCCGCCGCCTTCGACTTGCGGACGGCGCCGGAGTCCTGGGAACTGAACCGCTTCCTGTACGCGCGAGGGGTGCTGCGCGCCACGAGCGGGGACACGGCGGGGGCCCTGCACGACTTCCTGGAGTGCGGGCGCCGCCAGTCGGCCCGGGAGGTGTTCAGCCCGGTCGTCACCCCGTGGCGTACGGCCGCCGCCGAGTGCCATCTGGCCCTGGGCGTCCCCCGGGAGGCGCTGGCCCTGGCCGAGGAGGAGCTGCGCCTGGCCCGGGTCTGGAACACGCCCCGTACGGTGGGCCGGGCGCTGCGCGTCCTCGGCACCGCGACCGGCGGGCGCCGGGGTCTGGAACTGACCGAAGAGGCGGTACGACTGCTGCGCGGCGGCCCCGCCGGGCTGGAACTGGTGGCGGCGCTGCTCGCCCTGGGCCACCGGCTGACCGCCTCCGGGGAGTCGTCCCGCGCCCGCGACGCCCTGCGGGAGGCGGCCGAACTCGCCGAGCGCCTCGGCGCGGTACGGCTGCGGGACCTGGCGGAGGAGGCGCTGCGCGCGGGCGGTGCGCGCCGCCCGGCCGCTCGCACCGGCTCCGCCTCGCTCACCGACAGCGAACGCCGCGTCGCCGAGCTGGCCGCGGGGGGACGCACCAACGCGGAGATCGCGGATCTGCTGCATCTGGCCCGCCGCACCGTGGAGACCCATCTGACGCATAGTTACCGCAAGTTGGGCATCCGCCGGCGCGGCGACCTGAAGTCGGTGCTGAAGGGGGACGACGCGGCGAGCATCGCTCGCGTCAGCGACCGGGAAAGCGTTCGGTGACCTCCTGGAGGACCCAGCCGTTGCCGTCGGGGTCGCCGAAGGAGGCGAACCACCGCGCCGGTACCGAGGGCCGGGTCCCCGGCCCCGACCCGCGCCGCGTCAGGCCGCGCCCGCAGCCCGGCCCCCGGCGATCACGGCCTTGAGCCCGTCGAGGCACTCCCGTACGAGCGGCGCCATCTCCCGCTTCTCGTCGGCACTGATCCAGCGCTCGAAGCCGACTTTGAAGACGGCGACCCCCGCCTCGGCGATCAGGGTGGCGGCTGGTTCCGTCACGCCGCGCCGACGCAGGGTGTCGGCGAGCGCACTCGCCATCGAGGCGAGCTTGACCAGTTCGCGCTCCCGGAGTTCCACGTTCGCCGTGATCACGGCCTGCCGTCTGCGCGAGAACTCGCGGCGGTCGTCGGTGAACGCCTCGCAGACCGCATCCAGGCCGAGAGCCAGAGCGTCGACCGGTGCGACGGCCTCGGGGGCGTCGGCCACCGCCCGGGTCATCAGGTCCTGCATCGGGACGGCACCGGAGAACAGCACCTCGCGTTTGTCGGCGTAGTGCCGGAAGAAGGTCCGCTCGGTGAGTCCGGCTCGTCTGGCGATATCCGCCACGGTGGTCAGCTCGAATCCGCGCTCGCTGTAGAGCTCCAGCGCCGCGTCCGCCAGGCGCCCGCGCGCGTTCGGCTCCCATCGTCCCATGCGCGGATTGTACGTGATGACAGTCACTGACATCAGGTGCTACAGTCGATGACAGCAACTGACATCAACAAGTCTGGGGTACTCCCATGCGCATCTTCGTGACCGGTGCATCCGGCTGGCTCGGCTCCGCCGTCGTCCCCGAGCTCATCGACGCGGGTCACCGGGTGACCGGGCTCGCCCGCTCCGCAGCCTCCGCGGCCGCGCTCGCCGCGGCCGGGGCCGAGGCCGTCCGCGGCACCATCGACGACCTCGACGTCCTTCGGGACACGGCCGCCGCCTCGGACGGGGTGATCCACCTCGCCTTCAAGCACGACATCGCCTTCACCGGCGACTTCCGGGGCGCCGCCGAAGCCGACCGCCGCGCCGCCGACACGCTCGGCGACGCGCTCGCCGGTACCGACCGCCCGTTCGTCCTGGCGGCGGGCCTGCTCGGGCTCATGCCGGGACGCGTGGTGACCGAGCGGGACATGCCCACGATCGACGGCTCCCCGTTCTCGATCCGGTCGACGACCGCCCAGGCGGTGCTCGACCTCGCCTCGCGCGGGGTGCGCTCATCGGTGGTGCGGCTCGCTCCGACCTGCCACGGTGACGGGGACAAGGGATTCATGGCGGCCCTGGTCTCCATCGCCCGCGCCAGGGGCATCTCGGGCTATGTCGGCGACGGCACCAGCCGCTGGCCGGCCGCGCACCGCCTCGACATCGGGCGGCTGTTCCGTCTGGCGGCCGAGAAGGCACCCGCCGGAACCGTGCTCCACGGCGCCGCGGAGGAGGGAGTCGCGATCCGTGACATCGCCGAGGTCATCGGCCGGCACCTGGAACTGCCGGTGGTCTCCGTCGCCCCCGAAGCCGCGGCCGAGCACTTCGACTGGCTGGGCCGCTTCATCGGCGCCGACTCCCCTGCGTCGAACACACTGACCCGTGAACTGCTGGACTGGGAGCCGGTCCAGCCCGGCATCCTCGAGGACCTCGACAAGGGACACTACTTCCACGCCCCGGCGGCCTCCGCCTGACGGGACGCCGGTTCACGCCCCGCCGACGCGCTACCCGCGCGCGTACCCCTGCCCCGCCCCTCGGAGGCCGGAGCGGTACGCGCGCGGGGACACATCCAGCGTCTCCCGGAAGTGCTGCCCCGGCCGGAAAGCAGAGGACCGGTCCACGATGCCGGACGACGCCTTGGAGGTGAAGCGCACGTGTTGGACGTGAAGCGCACGTGCGTTTCAAGCCTTTCGGAACGCCTACCGCGGGCACTCCCCAGCCGACTCGAGGGAAGACCGGGAGCCCCGACCCGTCACAGCGATGATCGGTCCCACCTCCTGACTCGTAGCGGCGTATGGCGAAGCAGAGGCCAGTACGGCCTCTGCTCGCCTACGCGAGGCATTTGCCGCGATGTGCGGCCGGCCCCCGCCGCAGGCGTGCTGATCCGGACAGGCGACGACGACGCGGCGGCACACAAGGGGGCTCTGCGGAATAGTGACCCATGCCGTGGACGGGCCCCTGGCAGCCGTGCGCGGCGAACCCACTCACCTGCCCCTTCCGCTCCCCCGCCACCGCAAGAAGAGAGAGCAAGCATGGCTGTCACCGCGTTCATCGACACCACCCGCCCGGTGATGACGCTCATCAACGTGTTCACCGTCGCTCCCGACCGGCAGAGCGAACTCGTCGCCCTGCTCGCCCGCGCCACGGAGGAGACGATGAGGCATCAGCCGGGGTTCATATGCGCCAACTTCCACGCCTCCCAGGACGGGGAGCGCGTCATCAACTACGCCCAGTGGGAAAGCGAGGAGCACTACCGCAGGATGCTCGCCGACCCCGAGGCCACGGCGCACATGGCCAAGGCCGTCGCGATCGCCACCGACATCCAGCCGCGGCTGTTCCGGGTCGAGTCGGCGCACACCAAATGAACCAGCCGCACTGAGCGGCCCATCGGTCGCACTCGTCATGCGCACTCGCCGCCGCGGAAGGGTCCCGTCCCCGTTCGCGATCGGGACGGCCCGATGCGGCGCGATCAGGACAGTCGTTCGAGCTCCCCGTCGAGCCAGCTGCGATCACGTCGGTAGATGTCGGCCAGTCGCTGCCACGCCGGGTCGTCGAACACGACGATGCGCGCGTCCTCCAGGCCGTGGTCGGCGGAACCGAGGAGTTCCCGGGTGATGACGATGGCCGTGATCGCGGGGAGACGGGCCGCGCGCATCGACTTCTGCACGGTGCGCATGCTCTTGCTGTGGAGCAGCTCCCGGTACTCCCGGATCCGGGGCTCCAGCCACCGCACATGGCGGGTGTACTCGCCTTCCTCCGGCCGAGGTGACTCGACCGTTCGGAACGTCGGTGCCAGGGCCGCCGCAGCCACGACCACGGCAGCCGGGCGGTTCGATGCGCGGCCCACGGCCGATCATCCCAAGGTCTTCCGGGTTTCCTGAAGCGAGTTTCGGCTCGGCCGAGACGTAGGTGCACGCCGGGATTCCTGCCGGTGTCCGGGAGTTGACCGACACCACGCCCTCCGGCCGGAAATCGGGTGCGGACAGCCGGCTCGGTGGTGTGAGATCGAGGGTATGGCGATTGTGCTGCGCGTGCCGGGAGTCGACGGGCTGACCGAGGCTGTGGGCGTGCTGCGTGAGTGGCAGTACGACGACGCCCCGATGCAACTGCATCCGGGGGATCTGGGCTGGTTCTGGCGGTTCGGTGCGGAGGCCACGGCCGCGGCGGTGCGCACCTGGAGCCGGGACGGACGGATTCTCGCCGTCGGGCTGCTGGACGGTGACGAGCTGTTGCGGCTGACGATCGCGCCGGACGCTCAGCGGGACGAGGAGCTGGCGCGGCAGCTGGTCGAGGACATCACCGAGCCGGAGCGCGGCGTACTGATAGCGGGGACGGCGTACGTCGAGGCGCCGATGGGCGCGCTGGTCCAAGATCTGCTGTTCGAGGACGGCTGGAACACCGACGAGCCGTGGACTCCGCTGCGCCGCGACCTCACTCAGCCGGTGGAGGACCCAGGCGTGCGGATCGAGGTGATCGGGCCGGAGCGGGCGCATGTGCAGACCGCCGTACTGCGGGCATCGTTCGACAGGTCGACGTTCACGAACGAGCGCTGGCACGCGATGGCGGCCGGAGTGCCCTACGCCGACGCCCGGTGTCTGGTCGCGTACGACGACCGGGGCCATGCGGTGGCGGCGGTGACGGTGTGGTCGGCCGGGCCGGGGAAGCCCGGGCTGCTCGAGCCTATGGGCGTGCACCGGGAGCATCGCGGTCACGGCCACGGCAGGGCGATCACCCTCGCAGCGGCGGCCGCACTCGGGGAGCTGGGCTCTTCGAGCGCGATCGTCTGCACCCCGAGCTCCAATGCCGGTGCCGTCGCCACGTACAGGTCGGCCGGCTTTCAGCGACTTCCTGAGGTCCGGGACCGGCGCCGGGACGCCAGACATACTTGATTGACCATTCCAGAAAGAGTGCTACGCTGCACCCATGGCGCGCATCAGGGAATTCGACATCGACCAGGCGGTCGACCGTGCGATGGACCTGTTCTGGCGCCGTGGCTACGCCGAGACATCCCTGCAGGACCTGCTCAAGGAGCTGTCGATAGGCAGCGGCAGCTTCTACGCCGCCTTCGGCTCGAAGGAACAGCTCTACATACGCGCCCTCGAGCGCTACATCTCGCTGCAGGGCGGCGACCTCTCGGCGATCCTCGAGGACGCGACCGGAATCCGGCCCGCGGTGCGCCACCTTCTCGTCTCCATGGTCGAGGCGGACCTCGCCGACCCGGCACGGGGCTGCCTGGTGGTCAACGCCGCCACGCGGTGCGAGGCCCAGTCCTCGGCGACGGACCGCGTCGCCTCAGGGATACGACAGCTGGAGTCACTGCTCGCAGGCGCCCTGGAGCGTGCGAAGGCCCGGGGCGAGCTGGCCCCGGACAAGAACCCGGCGGAACTGGCCCGCTTCCTGACCACTTTCGTCCAGGGGATCCGCGTCGTCGGCCGGGCTCGCCTCGGGAGGACGTTCGTCGAGGACGCGGTCACCACGGCCATGCGCGCACTGGACTGACCGCCACTCGATCGTCGGCTCAAGTGCCGGCACCCGGCTTTCGCGTGCCAACGTTATGTACTGATCAATCCAGAAAGAGAGTGTCATGGAACTCCACCTCAAGGACAAGGTCGCCGTCGTCACCGGAGCCAGCAAGGGCATCGGCCTGGCCGTCGTCGAGGCGATGGCCCGCGAGGGCGTCCGGGTCGTGGCGGGCAGCCGCGGCTCCACGCCCGAACTCGACGCCCTGCGCGACACTCATGACGTCACGGTCGTCGCGGTCGACCTGGCGGCCCCGGAGGGGGCCGAGACCCTGGTCCGACAGGCCGTGGAGCGCCACCAGCGGCTCGACATCCTGGTCAACAACGTAGGCGCCGCGGCACATCGCGCCGGATTCCTCCAGGTCAGCGACGCGGAATGGCAGCGGATCCTCGACCTGACCTTCTTCAGCGCCGTACGCGCCAGCCGCGCGGCACTTCCCCACCTCGTCAGCGCCGGCGAGGCGGCGATCGTCAACATCAGCTCGATCAACGCCCGTCTGCCCTTCCCGATGGTCGTGGACTACTCGGCGGCCAAGGCCGCGCTGACCAACCTGAGCAAGTCGCTGTCCGAGGAGTTCGCGCCCCAGGGCGTCCGCGTCAATGCGATCTCCCCCGGCCCGGTCCGCACCCCCATGTGGACCGCGCCGGGCGGTTTCGCGGACGCCACCGCCGCGGACGCCGGCATCACCGCTCAGGAGGCGCTCGACGTGGCCGTACCCCGGAACATGGGCATCAGCTCCGGACGGATCACCGAGCCGCATGAGATCGCCGACCTCACCCTCTTCCTCGCCTCTCCTCTCGCCGCCAACATCACCGGGGCCGACATCATCGTCGACGGCGGCCAGGTCAAGACGCTCTGACGAGCGCAAGGCGATGCACTTCCCGGCCTTCACCAGCATCGCCTGCGCCCTCGTCCACCACCGCGGACTCACCGAATGAGGTGACCCCTCAGTACGACTGGTGGGTCTGCCAGTGCGACCAGGCCAGACAGGGGCTGCCGTACGTCTGGTTCATGTACTTGAGGCCCCACTTGATCTGCGTCTCCGGGTTGGTCTGCCAGTCGGCGCCCACACTCGACATCTTGGAAGCGGGGTATGCCTGGACGAGACCGTAGGCACCTGAGGGGTTGAGCGCCTGATAGTTCCAGGTGGACTCGTGGTCCACGATGTTGCTGAAGCACTGGAACTGGTCCGCGCCCACGATCTGACGCGCCATCGCCTGGATCTGCGCAACGGTGTAGGAGCTCTGGACCGGGAAGCCGGAGGCGCCACGGGTGGAGGACCGGCCGGCCGCCTCCTGGTCCGCCTTGCGCTCCTTGGCTTCCTCGTCGGCCTTCTCCGCGGCCTGCCGAGCGGCCTTCTGCTTGGCCACCGCGTCCGTGGCGGCCTGCTTGCGGGCCGTCTCCTGGGCGGCCTTCTTTGCAGTCGCGTCGGCGGCGATGGCCTGTGCGTCGGCCTGCTGCGTCAGGGACGCGGTCTGCACCTGAGCCTGCCGACCCACCGGGATGTCGGCGAGAAGCGTCATGTCGCTCGCCGTCGCCTCGGCGTCGCTTCCGGGCCGGCCGGTGTTGCTCGAGGCAACACCGGTAACGGCACCTACAGCGGTGACCGCCGTGGCCGAAGCGACCGCGAATCCCCGGACCGCAATCCGGCTCACACGGTTCGGTTCCAGCGTCGCCCGATTCGGCGACCCTGTCCGAGTCGCCCGTGACCCAGCGGTTGGAAGGCCGGCGTCAAGGGCACGATGGCGTCCGCCACTGGCCGAACGGTCCAAGTACATGAGATCCCCTCAAGTGACGTGCGGATATCGCCTCCTATACGCACGGGCCCGGAGCCAGGTTGCATCGAATCGCCACGGCGGTCGGGGTGCCGCGGCCGAGCGGGGACGCGACGGCCTCCGCGTCGCATTGTCCCCTCCGCGGCACTATGGACATGACATGTCATGTTCATTTAAATCTGATGAGACATCAGCGCCACCCCACCCCCCACGCCCCTGAGGCGCCTTCCCAAGGAGACCGATGAGTCGGACACGGCACATCCGAGGATCCCGTCTCGCCACGGCCTGCATAGCCGCCACCACCGCGACCCTGCTCGCCGCGGCGCTCTCCCCCGCCGCCCACGCCGACAACAGACCGACGCGGGCCACCGCGATCGACAACGCGGCTTCGGCGCTCGCGCAGCACGGTGCGAGCCTCGGGCTCACGTCCGCGGAGCACGTCACCGTACGGGACGTGATCGTCGACAAGGACGGTACCCAGCACGTCCGCTATGACCGCACCTACCGCCACCTCCCCGTTCTCGGCGGTGACTTCGTGGTCCACCTGGCCCGGGACGGGGCGTACCGCAGCGCGGACCGGGCGACGGGGAACCGGATATCCCTCGCCTCGGTCACCCCGAGACTCCCGGCCCCCAAGGCCGCGGACCTCGCGGTGAACGCGCTGCGCGCCGCCAACCTCGGCGACCGCCTGAAGCAGGTCCAGGCCAAGCCGGAGCTCGTCGTCGACGCCCTGCACGGCACCCCGAAGCTGGCCTGGCGCACCAACGCTGTCGGCCAGGACTCCCTCGGCAACCCGGTGGCCCGCACCGTCATCACCGACGCCGGCACCGGCGCGCAGATCGACGCCTGGGACAGCATCGAGACCGCGACGGGCGACGGCCTGTCCCTGTACGGCGGCACCGTGCCGCTGGAGACCACCCAGTCCGGATCGTCGTACCAGCTCAAGGACCCGACCCGGGGCAACACCTACACCGGTGACGCCGCCAACAAGACCGACCTGTGCATCTTCGGCATCTGCTTCGTCCGCGCCCCGTCGACGGTGTTCACGGACACCGACAACCACTGGGGCACGGGGACGACAGCCGACCGCGCCTCGGCGGCGGTTGACGCCCAGTACGGCACCAACGAGACCTGGGACTACTACAAGAACGTGCACGGCCGCACCGGCATCGCCGGCGACGGCAAGGGCTCGTACAACCGCGTCCACTACGGCAACAACTACAACAACGCGTTCTGGGACGACAGTTGCTTCTGCATGACGTACGGCGACGGCGACGGCAACGTCTTCGGGCCGCTGGTGGCGCTGGACGTCGCGGGGCACGAGATGTCCCACGGCGTGACGTCGAAGACGGCAGCGCTGACCTACTCGGGCGAGTCCGGCGGGCTCAACGAGGCCACCTCCGACATCCTCGGCACCATGGTCGAGTGGTACGCGAACAACCCCTCCGACCCCGGTGACTACCTCATCGGCGAGAAGATCGTCCGTCCCGGCTTCGGCAAGGCCGCCCTGCGCTTCATGGACAAGCCGTCCAAGGACGGCAGTTCGGCGGACTACTGGAGCTCCACCGTCGGCAACCTCGACGTGCACTACTCCTCCGGCGTCGCCAACCACTTCGCGTACCTCCTCGCGGAGGGCAGCGGCCCGAAGACCATCAACGGCGTCAGCTACGACTCGCCCACGTACAACGGCTCCACGGTGACCGGCATCGGGCGCGACAAGCTCGGCAAGATCTGGTACCGGGCCCTCACCGTCTACATGACGTCCTCGACGAAGTACGCCGGGGCCCGGACGGCCACGCTGAACGCGGCCAAGGACCTGTACGGCGCGGGCAGCACGGAGTACAACGCGGTGGCCGCGGCCTGGAGCGCGGTCAACGTGAACTGATCCTCCCCTGAACGCGGAGAGGCCGGTGCCGGGACGGACACCGGCCTCTCCGGCGTATGTACTCCGGCCGGCCGGGCGACCGGTTCAGCCTCCGCTCCGCCTTCGTCTCCTTCACAACATCCGCTGCTATGGGGCCCGTTCGGTCAACTCTCCGTCACCCGATCAGCGACTTCCCGTAAGCCCCCCTTGTCTCAACGGACATGTACCGGCAAGAGGCTCGCCAGTCGTGCCTCCCGCGAGGTGACGCACGGACTAGGAGGGGAACATGTCTCGTCTGAGAATCGCGACCGCCGCAGCCACCGCTGTGGTGCTGTCGCTGGTCGGCAACGGCCTGGCGATCGCCGCACAGACGGCTCACCACGGCCGGAGCCCAGTGCTGACGGCACGGTCCGACCACTACACCGCCCATGCGGGCCGGACGTTGACTGTGTGCGGGAAGGGCTTCCTGACCAACGACAGCGGCCGGCCGGTGACTCTCGTCTCACACACCAAGACCGCGCACGGTTCCCTGACGGTGCGCCAGGACGGTTCGTTCGACTACACCCCGGACGGGGGCTTCACGGGCACCGACAGCTTCGACTACACGGTCAGCGACGCCGTCCGGCTGTACCAGACCCATCTGCCGGCGCTCGCCACCGTCGGTGGGGTGAAGATCTCGGGCGGGGGCTACGGATCGTCGCTGTACCCGGTGCCCGGCTCGAAGAACGAGTTCTACGGGATCACCGACCGCGGCCCCAACGTGGACACCCCTGACGGCCACAAGGCGCTGCCGCTGCCGGACTTCACCCCGACGATCGCCAAGATCCGGCTGGTCGGCACCAAGGCCGAGGTCCTGAGGACGATTCCGCTGCGCGCCGCCGACGGCACCGCCTACAACGGGCATGTGAACACTCAGGCGAACACCGGGGAGTCCCTGATCGACCTGGCCGGAAACGCGCTGCCTGCGTCGCCGTACGGCTACGACCCCGAGGGTCTGGTCGCCCTGCCGGACGGCACCTTCTGGGTGTCCGACGAGTACGGCCCGTTCATCACCCACTTCTCCCGCGACGGCAGGGCGATCGAGCGCCTGTCGCCGTTCGACCGCTCCCTCCCGGCCGAACTGGCGAACCGCGTGCCGAACAAGGGCATGGAGGGTCTGAGCATCACGCCCGACGGCAGCACGCTCGTCGGGATGATGCAGTCCGCGCTGCAGCAGCCCGACCTGCCGTCCGGCGTCAAGACGAAGAACGTCACCGCGCTGCGCATCGTGACGTACAACCTGCGCACCCACGCCACGCACGAGTACGTCTATCTGCTCGACGACCCGAAGGCGAACAGCGGTGCGGTCAGCGAGATCACCGCGCTCAGCGACACCACCTTCCTCGTCGACGAGCGGGACGGCGGCATGGAGCCCGGCGCGCACAAGAAGCTGTTCAAGATCGACATCAGCGGCGCGACCGATGTCGGCCCTTCCGCGATGGTGCCGGGCGCCGTCTATGACGGGACCAAGGGCGGGCTGCTCGTCGGCCCGAACCGTCAGACGATCGACGCGTACGTGGGCCAGGGCGACACCGCCACGGCTCAGGCCGCCCTGAAGGCTGTCGGCGTCACCCCGGTCGCCAAGAGCCCGTACCTGGACCTGGGCGCCCTGGTCACCCACCTCGACCCGGCCGGCGGCTTCTTCGGCCACGACAAGATCGAGGGTGTCGCGACGACCGACGGCGGTCGCACGGTCGTCATCAGCAACGACAGCGACTTCGGCGTCGACGGCGTCTCCAACGCCGCGGCGCCCTACACCCTGCACTCCAAGGTCCTCCCCGACGGACAGCAGGACGACGGTGAGTACCTGGCCGTGGACACCACCAAGCTGCCCGCCGCGACCAGCACTGCCACGGTCACGATCACCGTGCGATGACAGCGGCTCCCGCCGACGGTTGCGGGCGCAGGCTCCCACGTTGAGAGAACACCGGCGGGCTGCCGCTACGGACCGATCGACAAGTCCGCAGCGGCAACCCGCCGATCCAGGTCGGTGCGCACAACGTCCGTCGGCCGGTGGCGGCCTGACGGCACGGCATGCTCGGCTCCACCTTTCGAGATCTTCCCGTCTCTTTTGAGATCTTTACGTGATTCCATCACAAGATGATCACTGGCTAGGATCTCGGGGCATATGTCGGGGGAAATCGATGAGGTGGGGGAATGACGGACGAATCCACGTCCAGGACGAAACACGGTGCGGGGGCACAAGCGATCGCGGCGGTACTCCTCGTCGGCGGCGTGACCGGCGGCATCTGGGGACTGCACAAGGTGCTCCCCGGCCAGTCGGACGACGGACCCGCTTCCTGCTCTCACAGCGGCGATCCGCTGCCGTCCCGCTATGTCTCCGGGGCACAGCTGTGCACGGCGCTGAACCGACCGGACCTGCCTGAGCTCCTCGGCACTCCCAAGGAGCAGGCCCGGACAGCCTCGGGCACCGACCGCTGGGACACCAGCTTCGCCGGCACGAAGGAGGCCGCTCCCGAGGCCGAGGTCACATTGCCAACGTACTCGGTCAACCTGACGGCCTCGTACGACCATCTCGCGGTCAGCCATCTGACGAGCCTGCTCAGCAACGCGCGGCCGACCATGGTCAAGGGCCATCCCGCGGTGCTCTACTCGGACCGGACGATCGCCCTCGGCTTCAGCCTCGGCGGCGGCAAGGCCGACATCAAGCCGGGCGGCATCGCCCGCTGTCTGATCGTCGCCAAGGACCCCAAGGACGGGGGCGGCTCCTTCGAGATGGCGATCTGGCGTCAGGACTCCGTGACGCCGGACGACACCGCGCTGCTCCGCGCGGCCGAGCAGGTACTGCCGACGGTCCCGGGCTGGAAGGACGCCTGACGCGACGGACGGTACGCCGTCACCCGGGATCGGTCGGCATCAGGTCGCGGGCAGAATGCGTGCATGGAAGAGTCTCTGGACGTGCCCGAGCTTGCTGCGGGTGGCGGCTGCACACTGCGAAGGTGGAACCTGTCGGACCTCGGCCTTGTCCGTGAGGCTGCGCAAGACGATTACATTCCGTTGATCACGACCGTGCCTTCGCCCTACTCCGAGTCCGAAGGCGTAGCGTTCATCGAGCGGCAATGGGGCCGAGCGACCGGCAGGACCGGATACCCGTTCGTCATCGTGAACGCCGACGGCCTGCCTGTCGGCAACGTGGGGCTGTGGCTGAAGGACTCGGGGCAGGGACGTGCGTCACTGGGCTACTGGGTCGTCAAGTCGGCGCGTGGCCAGGGCATCGCCTCCGCCGCGTCGAGTGCGGTCGCCCATTGGGCCTTGAACACACTGCGGATTCCACGGCTCGAACTGTATGTGGAGCCGTGGAACGCGGCATCTGTGCGGACCGCGGAGCGGGTCGGGTTCCACCGTGAGGGGCTGCTGCGGGGGTGGCAGCAGGTCGGGACCGAGCGGCGGGACATGTTCATGTATTCGCTGCTGCGCGGCGAGCTGTGAGGAAGCCCTGCACGCTGTCCGCTCTCACACGAGTCGCCGCCCCCTCCACCTCACCGGCCCCGGGCTACTTCACGGACCCGGCCATGACCCCCTGTACGAAGTGCCGTTGGAAGGCGAAGAACACCGCCACCGGCACGATCAGCGACAGGAACGCTCCCGGTGCCAGGACGTCGATGTTGCTGCCGAACTGGCGTATCTGGGACTGGAGTTCAACGGTCAGTGGCTGTGAGGAGCTGTCGGCGAACAGCAGGGCCACCAGCATGTCGTTCCACACCCACAGGAACTGGAAGATGGCGAGGCTCGCGATCGCCGGCCGCCCCACGGGCAGGACCAGCTGGGTGAAGATGCGCCACTCGCTGCCTCCGTCCATCCGGGCCGCCTCCAGCATCTCCTTCGGCATCTCGGCGAAGTAGTTGCGCAGCAGGAACACGGCGAACGGCAGTCCGTAGGCCACATGGAAGAGCACCACACCGGGGATCGTGCCGAACAGCCCCAGCTGTCCGAAGAGTTTGGCGACCGGCAGCAGACCGATCTGCACCGGCACCACCAGCAGCGCCACGACCAGCAGGAAGAGCGGTTCACGCCCGGGGAAGTCCAGCCAGGCGAAGGCGTACCCGGCGAGCGCCGCGATCACGACGACCAGGGTGGTCGCGGGCACCGATATCAGCACCGTGTTCCAGAACGCCTGCGTGATCCCGGCGTTCCTCAGCAGTGCCGAGTAGTTGTCGAAGGACAGCTGGCCCGGTGCGGTCAGGGCGGTCCACCAGCCCCCGTTGGCGGTGTCCTTCGCCGATCGCAGTGACGAGACGAACAGCCCTGCCAGCGGGGTGAGCCAGATCAGGCCGATCACCACGAGGAAGGCCTGCACCAGTGAACTGCCGAGGCCGCGCCTGACCGCGTTCATCGCTGACTCCTTCGGAAACGGCGGACGTTGAAGACCATCGCTGGGATCACCAGCAGCAGGAGCAGCACCCCGAGCGCGCTGCCGAGTCCCTGGTTGTTGCCGCCGCCGAAGGACACCAGCCACATCTGGGTCGCGAGCACGGTCGCGTCCTCCTGCACCGGGCCCGGCGCGATGATGTAGACAAGGTCGAAGACCTTCATCACGTTGATCACCAGGGTCACGAACACCACGGTCAGCACGGGTGCGAGCAGCGGGACCGTGATGCGCCGGAAGATCTGCCACTCGTTCGCGCCGTCCATCCGCGCCGCCTCCAGCGCGTCCCGCGGCAGTGTCGACAGGCCCGCGCCGATCAAGACCATCGCGAAGCCCGTCCAGATCCACAGATAGGCGCCGATGATCGCCGGTGTGACCAGAGCCGGCCCGAGCCAGGACACGCCCTGGTACGGCGTCGCGAAGTTCGAGGCGGCCAGCGTCACCGTGTACGAGCCGGAGGCCAGCCGCGGGAAGCGGAAGGAGCCGTCGGGCGCGGTCGTCGTGCTCGCCACGGTCCGTCCCTCACGCACCGCCTCGACCTTCATCCCCGGCAGCCCGCTCTCCCGTGGGTCGACCTTGCCCTGCCGTCCTCCCCCGCCGGGCGAGAAGTCCAGGTAGACGACGCCGCGCAGTTCGTCCGGGGCGGCCTTCTTCCCGGCCGCCGCGTACGCGGGCGCGGCATCCGCGGGAAGGTCCTTGGGCAGCACTCCGACCAGCCCGAGCGCGACCGAGCTGCCCGGGGAGACGCTCGCGTCGGTCCGGTAGGAACCGTCACGGCCCTGGGTCAGCCCCTGTCCCTCGCGGGCCCGCGCCGACGGATACGACGACGTTCCCTCGAAGGCGTCGTGGACCGAGACCACGGCGGCGTTCAGCACGCCCTTGTCCGGGTTCTCGTCGTAGGCGAGCCGGAAGATGATGCCCGCGGCGAGGAAGGACACCGCCATCGGCATGAACAGCAGCAGTTTGAACGCCGTCGCCCAGCGGACCTTCTCCACCAGGACGGCCAGGATCAGGCCCAGGCCCGTCAGCAGTGCCGGGGCGACGACCACCCAGATGACGGTGTTCCGGATGGCTTTCAGCGTCGCCGGGTCGCGGAACATCTCCGCGTAGTTGTCGCCGCCCACGAAGCGGGTGCCGGAGGCGTCGAAGAAGCTGCGTCCGACCGAGAAGAGCACCGGGTAGACGACCAGGGCACCGAGCAGCAGCAGCGCGGGGAAGACGAAGAGCAGGGCGATGATCCGCCCGCGCCGCCGCATGCGCCGCGCGCGGGCGGCGGGAGCGGCGGCCGGGGAACTCGCCTCTGCCGCGAGTGTGGTAGCGGTCATGGCAGGTCAGTCCTGGTAAGCCTTGGCCGCCGCGTCCTCCAGCTCGGCCGCGGTCCCCTTCGGGTCGGACGGGTCGCGCAGGAAGTCCTGAAGGAGCTTCCACTCGCCGGCACCCTTGGTGCCGCCGAAGGCGGCGGGTGCCTGGTCGGACATGTCGAAGCGCACCGAATCACCGGCGGAGACCAGGGACTTGGCGGTCGCGCGAGTGACGTCGTCGCTGTAGGAGGCGAAGTCGAGCTTCTTGTTCGGGGACAGGAAGCCACCCGCCTTCGCCCACACGGCCGCGGCCTCGGGAGTCGCGAGGTACTCCAGGAGCTTCATGCCGGCCTTGGCGTTCTTGCCGTCCTTGAGGACGACCGCCGCGTCACCGCCGCTGACCACCGGCGCCGTACCGCCGTCGACCGCGGGGAACGGGAAGAAGTCCGCGTCCTTGCCGATGGTCTTCCCGAACTGGTCGTGGGCCACCCCGGCCACGAAGTCGCCTTCGTAGACCATGCCGGCCGTGGGCTTGGGTCCGAAGACCTTCTCGACGGAGCCGGGGAAGTCGGTGCCGAGGGCTTCCTTCTGGCCCCCCGCTATGAGCTGCTTGTCCTGGAACAGCTTGCCCAGCGTGGTGAGCGCCTTCACCACACTCGGGTCGGTCCACTTCAGCTTGTGGGCGGCGAGGGCGTCGTACTTGTCGGGTCCGGCCTGGGAGAGGTAGATGTTCTCGAACCAGTCGGTCAGCGTCCAGCCGTCCTGACCGGCGACGGCGAAGGCGGCCAGACCCGAGTCGGAGACGGTGTGCCCGTCCTTCAGCATCTCGTCGTACGTCTTCGGGGGCTTGACCCCGGCCTGCGCGAGAGCGTCCGGGCTGTACCAGACGGTCGACTTGTGGGCGGCCTTGAAGTACAGCCCGTACAGCTTGCCGTCGACGCTGCCGTAGTTCTTCCACACGCTCGCGTAGTCGGCGTCCACGGTCTGCTGCGCGGTCCCCGAAAGCGGCTGGAGCCATCCCTTCTTCGCGAACTGCTGGAGCACGCCGACCTGCGGGACCATCACCACGTCGGGGGCGTCGCCGCCCTCGATCTTGCTGCCGACGACGGTGGAGACGTTGTCACCGGTGGACACGAACTGCGTCTTGGCGCCGGTCTTCGCCGAGAACGCGTCGAGGACCTTCTGGAAGTTCTTCTGCTCGCTGCCGGACCAGACACCGGCCACGGTGACCGTCTGGCCGCTGAGTGCCTTGTCGCCGCCGCCCGCGGAGACCGGGCCGCTGCCGCCGCAGGCGGTCGCGCCGAGCGCGAGGGCGACGGCGGTGCAGCCGCCGAGCAGGGTGGTGGGTCGTCGCATCATCGTTGATGTCCCTTCGGGGAGTGGGAAGTTGTGGTGTTCGCAGGTGTGCTCGGTGGTCCCGGGCTTCAGGTGCCGGGGCCGTCGCTGATCCACCAGGCGGCGGTGGAGCCGGGGAGGACGCCCGGCGGGCAGGGGCCGCTGGACAGCAGGGGTGTGCCGGAGACGGGCGCGGGAGTGGGCGCCGAGGTGAAGTTGACGGCGCAGACGAGGTCGTCGCCGCGCACGAAGGCGAGGACACCGGGTGGGGTGTCCAGCCAGCGCAGGGTGCCCTCGCCCAGCTGGGCAAGAGCCGACCTCAGTTGGAGGCCGTCCCGGTAGAGGTGCCAGAAGGAGCGGGTGTCGGCGAGCGCGCGTTCGGTGGCGTGCTCGGCGAACCACTCGGGCTGCGGCAGCCACGGTTTGGCGCCCTCGGCACCCGAGGTGAAGCCGAACGGGGAGGCCTGGCCCGACCACGGCAGCGGCACCCGGCAGCCGTCGCGGACACGGGCACGACTGCCGGTGCGCCGGAAGATCGGGTCCGTGAGCACGTCGTCGGGCAGGTCGACCACCTCGGGCAGGCCCAGTTCCTCGCCCTGGTAGATGTACGCCGCACCGGGCAGCGCCAGCATCAGCAGCGCGGCCGCCCGCGCCCGGGCGGGGCCCAGGCCGCTGCCCTCGGTGGCCGGTTCGCCGTAGCGGGTGACGGTGCGGACCTGGTCGTGGTTGTTGAGGACCCAGGTGACCGTCGAGCCCGTGCCGGCTATGTCCTGCATGGCCTCGGAGATCACCTTGCGGAACGCGTCAGCGTTCCAGGGGGCGCCGAGCAGGTCGAAGAAGAAGGCCTGGTGGAGTTCGTCCGGGCGGACGTACTGCGCGTGTTCGCGGGCCGTCGGTACGGAGACCTCGCCGACCAGCAGGCGTTCGCGACCGTCCTGGGCCGTGTACTCCTCGCACACCGCACGCCAGCGCCGCCACACGCCGTGCACTTCGGGCTGGTTCCAGGCGAGCGGGTTGACGGAGTCCCGGGTGCGGGCGTCGGCCTCGGGGTCCGGTGAGTCGGGCAGTTCCGGGTGCTTGAAGAGACCGGCGGCGACGTCGATGCGGAAGCCGTCCACGCCCCGGTCCAGCCAGAAGCGCAGCGCCTGCTCGAAGGCGGCGGCGACCGAGGCGTCGCGCCAGTTCCAGTCGGGCTGTTCCGGCGTGAACATGTGCAGGTACCACTGGCCCGGGCGGCCGTCCGCCTCGGTGACACGGGTCCAGGCGGAGCCGCCGAACATGGCGTGCCAGTTGTTGGGCGGCTCGCAGCCGTCGGGGCCACGGCCGTCGGCGAAGTGGAAGCGGGCCCGGGCCGCGCTGCCCGGAGCGGCGGCGAGCGCCTCGCGGAACCATGGGTGCTCGATGGAGCAGTGGTTGGGGACGATGTCCAGCAGCACCCTGATCCCCAGCCGCCGGGCCCCCGCCATCAGCATGTCGAACTCGGCCAGGTCCCCGAAGACCGGGTCGACGTCGCAGTAGTCGGCGACGTCGTAGCCGTGGTCGTGCTGGGGCGAGGGGTAGAAGGGGCTCAGCCAGATCCCGTCGACGCCGAGCTTCTTCAGATAGGGCAGCCCGGCCCTGACCCCGGCGAGATCACCGATGCCGTCTCCGGTGCTGTCCAGGAAGCTGCGGACGTACACCTGGTAGATCACCGCGTCGCGCCACCAGCGGTGGGTGTCGATGTGCTGTGGACTCACCCCGTCGACCTGTCTGTGCGTGCTGGGACGGCCCTGTCCAGGGCCATCAGTTATGCATGCATGTTAAGTAGGGGTGTCGTGAGGGTGTCAACGAACAAGACGAAGCTACCGGGAAGTTGCCCATCGAAATAGGGATATATCGGGGCACCGAAACAACAGATGAGACCCTCGCGTTACCTAACAAGTAACTAGAGTCGCCTAGCGGTGGGAAATGGCGGCCAGCTCCCGCGCCAGCCGGCGTACGGCACTCTCGGGCGTCTCCTGCCCGGTCAGCGCGTCATGCACGACCGCCTGCACGGCCAGGCTCACCTGGTCGTAGCGCGGACTCTTGGGGCGCGGGGCGGCGGCGAGGACACTCGCGCGCAGGGTCGGCAGATACGGGAAGCGCCGTACCAGCTCCGGGTCGTCGTAGAGCGCCGCGCGCACGGGCGGCAGCGCGCCGCGGGTGAGCACCTCGCGCTGGACGGGCTCACTGGTGAGGTACGCGATCAGACGCGCGGCGGACTCGGGGTGCCGGGCATGGGTGTTGACCGCCAGGTTGGAACCGCCGAGGACGCTGGTCCCAGGTCCGTCCGGCCCCGGCAGCGGTACGGCCCCGATCTTCCCGGCGACCTTGGAGCCCTTCGCGGAGGCGACGGCGTAGGCATAGGGCCAGTTGCGCAGGAAGAGCAGATGTCCGTCCTGGAACGCCTGCTTGGACTCCTCCTCCTTGTATGTCAGCGCCTCGCGGGGTATCCAGCCCTCGCGTATCCCGCGGGCGAGGAATCCGATGCCCTCGCGTGCCGCCGCGGAATTGACGGTGACCCGCTCCCCCTCGTCGCCTAGGATCGTGCCGCCCGCCGAGTACACCGCCTCGGCCGCGTTGACGGTGAGCCCCTCGTAGGGCAGGAACTGCCCGGCGTACCCGCCCAGTCCGTACTTCGGGGCGATCGTCTTCGCTTCGTGTTCCAGTTCTGACCACGTGCGCGGCGGTGCCACGCCCTCCCGGGCAAGGACGTCCTTGCGGTACAGGAGCAGACCGGCGTTGGTGACATACGGGACCGCGAACAGGCGGCCGTCGTACGTCGCCGTGCCGACGACCGGGGGCAGGAAGCTCTTCAGCGGGAAGCGGTCGCGCGGGAGCGGGCGGATCCAGCCCGCTGCCGCGAACTCCGAGGTCCACGCGACATCGATGTTGAGGACGTCGAACCGGCTGCTGTCGCCGCCGCGCAGGTCCGTGATCATCTGCGCATGGGTCTCGTCGGCGGAATCCGGAAGTTCGACGAGGGTGACCTTCTCACCGGGGTGGGTGCGGTTCCAGCCCTCCAGCAGCGGCCGCAGATAGCCGGTGAGATCACCGGCGGTGGCCAGGGTCAGCGGTCCGCGCTCGCCCGCGGTCCCGTCGGCGGCCCGCGCCCCCGAGGCGACGTATCCGCTCAGCACCACGGCGAGGACGAGAAGGCCCCTACCGGCGGCATGGATCCACCGCATAGGTTCCTCCCTGTACACCGGCACCGGACATTCTCGCCCGGGGTCAGAGGCCATGTATACCTGTTAGGTATGGGCGATACTAGTGCTCCGGCACAAGAAGCCCGGCCAGCGCCCCGGAACCAGGACCTGGCCCACAATACGAGGACGCTAGGAGGAGAGCACGAGTGCGCCTGCCCCTCCTGGCTCTCCTCGCGCGCGGACCCGCCCACGGCTACGAGCTCAAGCAGGACCTTGAGCAACTGCTGGGCTCCGCGTACCCTCAGCCGAACGTCGGCCAGATCTACGTCACCCTCGGCCGCCTCGAGAAGTCCGGACTGATCGAGGGCGAGGAGGTCGAGCAGTCCAGCCGGCCCAACAAGAAGATCTACCACCTCACCGATGCCGGGCGCGAGGCGCTGCATGCGTGGTACGAGGACGCGGCGGACGAGCCGCGGGTACGGGACGAGTTCTTCATGAAGCTCGCCCTCGCCCCGCAGACCGGTCTCGCCGACCAGATCGCCCTGATCAACAAGCAGCGGCGCCAGTACCTCAACACCATGCGCAGCCTGTCGAAACTGGCCGCCGCCGAAGACCGCGACAACCGGATGGCGCACCTGCTGATCGAGGGCGCGATGCTGCATCTGCAGGCCGACCTCGACTGGCTGGAGCGCTGCCAGGAGCAACTGGAGGAGCTGGAGTGAGTGAGGTCCGCACTCCTCTGCTGCGCGCCGAGGGGCTCGTCAAGACCCACCACGGCGAGGGCGCTCCCGCCCATGCCGTGCGCGGGGTCGATCTGCGGGTGGCCCGGGGCGAGTTCGTGGCCGTCACCGGCCCCTCCGGCGCCGGGAAGTCGACTCTGCTGCATCTGCTGGGCGGGCTGCAGCGTCCGGACGGCGGCAGCATCTGGCTGGACGGTGAGTGCACGGACGGCTACACCGAGGCACGCTGGGCCGTGGAGCGCAGAAAGCGCATCGGAATCGTCTTCCAGTTCTTCAACCTGGTCTCCAACCTGTCCGTCGCGGACAACGTCGAGCTGCCCGCACTGCTTGCCGGGCTGCCGCCGAAGCAGGCGCGGGCCGAGCGGGAAGGGCTGCTGGCGGAGCTGGGCCTCGCGGGCAAGGAGCGCAGCATGCCGGGCGAGCTGTCCGGCGGCGAGCAGCAGCGGGTCGCACTGGCCCGGGCTCTGGTCAACCATCCGCCGCTGCTGCTCGCCGACGAGCCCGCGGGCAGCCTCGACAGCAAGGGCACCCGTGAGGTGATGCGGCTGCTCTCCCGTTTCCACCAGCGCGGCCAGACCATCCTCCTGGTCACCCATGACGCCCGGCTGGCGAGCGCCGCCGACCGGGTCATCAGCTTCTTCGACGGCCGGATAGCCGACGACGCGGAGCTGGACGCGGGGCCGCCGCGCCGCGGCGGGATATCCGGTGTGCTGGAGCTGAAGGACTGACACGCGATGCACCACGCTCCGAAGACCAGCCGCCACGCCCCGCGCGAGCCGAGGGCCTGACGCCGTGCGGGCCACCCTTCGCTGGGCGCACTCCGATCTGCGGACACACCGCGGCGAGGCGCTGTTCATCGTGCTCGCCACCGCCGGGATCGTCGCCTCCCTGCTGCTCGCCATGGCACTGTTCGGGTACGCGACCAACCCCTGGCAGCGGGTCTTCACCCAGGCGCGCGGCGCCCATGTGTGGATCCATACCGGCCCGGGCGCCGACGCCGCGAGGCTGGCCGGGCTGGACGGCGTCGAGTCCGTCGCGGGCCCCTACCCCACCGAGCCGGCGACGCTCGCCTCCCGGGGCACCCGCGCCTCGGTGGAGCTACGGGGCACACCCCGGATACCCTCCGTCGGCAGACCGCTGCTCACCTCGGGTCACTGGCTGGATACCGCACGGCCCGACGGGGTGGTGCTGGAGAACAGGCTGGCGCGAGCACTGCTGGCCGAGCCCGGCGACACGCTGACCCTGGTGGGCACGCACCGTACGCTGACCGTGCTCGGCATCGCGGACAGTGCCGAACCCCGCTACAGGCCGGGCGAACAGCCCGGGCTCGTCTGGGCACAGCCCTCCGCCGTCCCCGAGCCCGGTGGCGAGGTGACCGGGCTGCGCCTGGCCGACCCCGACGACACGGACTACGCCGTGCAGCGCGCCGTCACCCTGCTGGGCGCCGGCCGGGTCAGCGAGGTCTCGACCTGGCAGCAGGCACGGGCCGAGGCGCAGGGAGACAACCGGCTGCTGGGCCAGGTGCTGGGCCTGTTCGGGCTCGGCGCGCTCGTCGCCGCCGGGTTCGCCGTACACGGGGCGATCGGCACCCGGATCCGCGGACATCTGCGGGACATATCGGTGCTCAAGGCGATCGGCTTCACGCCGGGCCAGGTCGTACGGATCTTCCTGCTTCAGCATGTCGCGTACGCGCTGCTCGGAGCCGTGGCCGCGGGGGCGTTCGCCCAGGCGCTCGGCAGACTGATCCCGGGACGTCTCGGGGACGCGATCGGGGTGTGGCAGGGGCTGCCGGGCCACACCGTGGCCCTGTTCGCGGTGCCGGTGGCCGCGGTGCTGTTCATCGCGGCCACCACCTGGCTCGCGGCCTGGCGCGCGGGGCGGGTGCCTCCCGTACCGGTGCCGCGGCCCGCGACGCGGACCGGTGGGTCCCTGACGGGGGCGGCGCGCACCGCCCTGGGCCTGCGGCTGCCGCCCGCGCTGGTGCTGGGCTGGCACAGCGCTTTCGCCCGTCGCTCCCGGTCGGTGGCGGTGGTCGCGCGGCTGGCGCTGCCGCTGCTGCTGATCGTGGTGGCGATGAGCGCGTGGACCACCATCGACCGCCTCCACAGCAGACCCGAGGAGGTCGGCCTCGCGGCGTCCCTCACCGTCCGTCCCGACGGGAACCTCGACGACCGGGCGGCACTCTCCCTGATCAAGGACGATCCACAGGTGGCCGACGCCTACCCGGGCGTCGAATTGGCGGCCCTGGTGCCCGGCCAGACGGCCACGATCGCGCTGCGGGGCCTGGGAACCAGGCGGGACCCGTATCCGTACGCCCTGGCGGAGGGCCGTCCCGCGCAGGGCCGCGACGAGGCGGTCGCCGGTCAGGGGCTGCTGGACCTGCTGGACGCGCACGTCGGCGACTGGGTACGGATGACGGTGGGCGACCAGCCGCAGATCCTGCACATCGTGGGCCGCAGCATCGAGCCGGAGAACTCGGGACGGGTCATCTCCGCCTCGCTCGACACCCTCCACGAGAACGATCCCCGGCTGCGTCCCAGCCTCTACCAACTCCGGCTGCGCCCGGGGGCCGACCCGCACGAGGTCTCCGCGCGGCTGGCCGCGGCCTCCCACGGGCACCTGGACGTGCATCCGGTGACCAATCCGGCGGACGGGCTCTCACCGCTGCGCGGGGTCGTCGCCGGGCTGATCGCCGTCCTCGCGCTCATCGGGATGGTCGACCTGCTGACCGCGATCGGCGGCACCGTACGCGAGAGCGAGCGGGACCTGCTGGCGCTCAAGGCCATCGGATTGTCGCCACGGCAGATCACCGCGATCACCGTCACGGCCACCGTCTGTATCGCGCTGGCCGCCGTCTGCGTCGGCACGGCGCTGGGGATTCCGCTGGCTCACTGGCTGATCGACGCTCAGGGCCGGTCCAGCGGCATCGGTGCCGGGCTGGCCCGGCGACCGTCCCCGGCCCTGCTGCTGCTGTTCGCGGCCACCGCCGTGCTGGCCGCCGCCGGTTTCGCCGCACTGCCCGCGGCACGCGCGGCCCGCCGCCGCCTCGCCGACACCCTGAGCGCGGTGGCCTGAGCGGAGACGGCGTCCGCGAAGCAGCCGCCGGCGCGGTGAGGGATACGGACACCCGGGGGTGTTGTCACGTTGGCTGATCCCCCTTCTCGGTCGGCGCCGCCGGCCGTTCTGCCGTGATCAGGTAGTAGTCGAGGATCCGCTGCTGGTAGACGCGCAGGAAGTTCCGTGGCCAGGTGCCCGCCGCCCACCGGCGGCTCAGCCAGAGGTCCCAGCCGTGCCAGACGTGCTGCCCGATCGACTCGGCGCGTACTCCGGTGAGTCCGGCCGCGGTGAATGCCTCGGTGAGCGCCGTCACCGGCCTTGCGATGTCCAGGCCATTGGCGTACGTCGCCAGCAGACCGGCAAGCTGTGCCTGTCGGTCCGGAGCGTCGTCGACGGTGAAGAAGCTCGCGACCGCCACCCGCCCGCCCGGGCGCAGCACCCGAGCCGTCTCGGCCGCGAAGGCGGACAGATCCGGGAAGTGCTGGGCCGCCTCCACGCTGATGACCGCGTCGAAGCAGCCGTCCGTAAACGGCATCCCCTCCGCGCTGCCGTGCGTGAATCGAAGCCGTTCGGGCTGTCGGCGCAACAGGTCCGCGTGCGTTGCCCGGGCACGTCGCAGCTGCTGCGGGTGGATGTCCATGCCGACGACCAGGGCCGGGCCGTACTCCCGCAGCGCCAGCGCGCATCCCATGCCGAGGCCACAGCCGACCTCCAGGGCACTGAGCCCATCCAGCGGGCCGGCACAGTCCAGTACATGCCGATAGAGGTCCTCCTGGCTGCGGACCCGCTCGGCCTCCCGCAGCGGCAGACCCAGGTCGATGTCGCTCCACAACCCGAAGTTGATGAACCCTCCGGCAAAGACGGGGTCACCGCTCAGGTCGGCGGGACCGTAAGTCTCCCGCACCGACGGGCTCATCGTGGGGCCGGACTTCTGGGCACCCTCTGCCATCGTGTTGCACCTCCACTCTGCGCGCCCTGGCCGGGCGACGATCAAGGCGGCGTTCCACCTGGCTCTCGCCTTCGAGGCTATGCGGTGAGCTCGGTGGGCAGGGTGGTCTCCTCGGTTTCTGACTCGATCGGGTGGGGCGGGCTACGGCAGGCCGTGCGTGCCGGAGCACTGGTAGCGCTGTCGGGCGGCCGTCGCCGAGACGGTGAGGCGGCGTAGCCGACCGCCGGCAGCGCCGATAGCGTGCCCGCATGGATCACGATGAACGATTACTTCACGCCTCGTCGTTCGGCGCGGCGGCGGTCGCGTACGCCGAGCATCGTCCGGACTACGCGCAGGCCGCGGTGCGCTGGGCGCTTGAACCCGCGCCCGGCCCGCGCGTGCTCGACCTCGGCGCCGGAACCGGCAAGCTGACGGCCACGCTGGTCGCCCTGGGTGCCGAAGTCATTGCGGTCGAGCCCGACCCGGCGATGCTGACCGAGCTGCGCCGCTCGCTGCCGGCTGTCCGTGCCCTGCCGGGCAGTGCCGAGGCGATACCGCTGCAGGACGCTTCCGTCGATGCCGTGCTGGCCGGCAACGCCATGCATTGGTTCGACATGACGGTCGCGGGACCCGAGATCGCCAGGGTCCTCGCACCCGGCGGCATACTGGCCGGCCTGTGGAACGTCATGGACGACAAGGTCGAGTGGGTTTCCGGGCTCGCGCAGGTCAGTGGGAACGCGGCCATCGGCCCCCGTGACACGCCCAGCGGCTGGCGCACCGAGACGGCCGACATGCACCTCCCGAAGACCGGCGTGGCCGCCCGGTTCGGCTCGCCGGAGCAGGCCGAGTTCCCGCACGGGCAGCGCCGCACCGCCGACTCTCTCGTCGCGACCATCGCGACGCGCGCGGGGGTGCTGGTCATGCCGGAACAGGAACAGGAGGCGCTGCTGGGCCGGATCCGCGCGTTCCTCGCCGGCAGGCCGGAGACCGCACACGGCGAGTTCACCCTTCCGATGCTGACGGGCGTGCTGCGCGTCCGGCGGCTGTGAAGCACACGTCGGCACCCGAGCCTGACGCACGGCCGCGGGAAAGCTCGCCGGGACGGTGGGCGAGGAGCAGGACCGTGCGGGCACTGCGTACGCGTCGGTGGTCATCAGCTGAATAGGCAGACTTCACCGACGCGAGGGCGGTGCTCTCGCGACGAGGCTGAGTGCCATGACGAACATCGGCATGAACCCCGCGACTGCCACTGCCACCACGACCGCGACCGACACCGCAACCGAAACCGAAGTCAGCATCCTCGAGGCAGCCCCTGACGCAGCGGCGCCTCACGACAAGGTCTCGAAGAAGAACAAGGGCACGAAGAAGAACAAGGCCCGGCGGCGCGCCGCCAAGGCACTGGCCTACTTCTCCCTGGTCTTCACCGGGCTCCTCGTCCTGGCCGAACCATGGCTGCTGATCCCGGTCCTCGCCCTGGTCCTGGCGATCTCCCTCTGGGACTGACCCGGGTGTCGGCTCCACGCCGGAACCCAGGACGTCGGCATGGGCCACGCCCCCCCACCGCCCGCAGTGCCACGGCCGCCCGCTCGCCATCCGCGCGATCGGCGGCTTGGGCGGGGCGCGTTGAGGCGGGTCGTAGCGAACACCAGCCGGTCCTCGGCCTGTTCGACGTACCCCGTGACGGGCACGGCGGACGACGGCGCGTACCGCTCGCCCAGCTCCGCGAGCAGCGCATCCGCGTCCGCCGTACGCCCGGCCGGCTCCCGGAACCGGCCCTCCGCGACCGGCGGGGCCTCGTTCAGCCCCGCAGCCGGTCGAACCCGCCGCCGCCGGAACCGGAGCCCCGGCCTTGATCGTCATCCTCGGCAACACCAGCCACAGCACGCCGGTCACACAGCCCAGCGGGGCGCCCGCCGTGCCGTGCGGCCATATGGGATTGGACGTGCCCGCGTCGGCCGCGCGGAAGGAAGGCTCCGCGTCTGAGCGAATGAGCAGGCAATCGCCTTCGAGCGTGGGGCGGAGGCAGGCGAGGGACCGAGGGGCACGGGGGACGGATTGAACCCTCCCCCAGCTGAAGCAGGGGGATTCCTGGCTCAGGAATCCCTGCAGGTCAACGACCTGAAAGGTCTTACTCCCTCAACGCCACCCGGGACGGAACCTGCCCGGTTTGTACAGCAAAGTCAGGTGGTGATTGTGCTGGCTTGGTTCTCGCGCAACACGTTGTACGCGCTTGGTTCTCGCAACGCACAGCGCACAGGCTACCCGTCACGTACGCGGTCTTTCGCCCTAAGGGCGAAATCCCGTTTCCTGCCCTGCTCCGCAGGAGCTTCGTTTCCTCCCCCGGCTCAAGCCGGGGGTATCCACGAAGGAAAACCCCGATGAACACGGCAGACATACCCGCCAAGGACGAGTCGACCCCGGAGACCGCCCCGCCGCCCCGGCCGCGCACATGGCTCGTCCGGACGAGACGCACGGCCCTCGCCGTGGTCCTCGCCGTCCTGCTGCCGCTCCTCGCCGCCGAGACCGCGCTGCGCGTGAACGACATGGGCGACCCGGCGGACGGCACGTACACCAGGAATCGGGACGCTATCTGGCTGGGCCACGCCTGGATCGACGGCCGCAAGAGCGACGCCGACGTCGAGGCCCTCGCCCGACGGCTGCGCGGCACCGGCATCCGCGACCTGTACGTCCACTCGGGCCCCCTGGAGGACGACGGCACGCTTCCGGCTTCGGACTACCCGAAGGCGCGGTGGCTGATCGGCGCCGTGCACCGCCTGCTGCCGGGCGTACGCGTCCAGGCGTGGCTCGGCGACAAGCTGGCCAGCGAGTCCCCGGACGGGCTCCGTCTCGACCGCGCCGCCACCCGGGCCGCTGTCGTCCGCTCCACCCGTGAGATCCTCGCCGTCGGCTTCGAGGGCGCCCACTTCGACCTGGAGCCCCTCCACTCGGGCGACCGCGACTACCTGAGCCTCCTGGACGACCTGCGCCGCGAGACCCACGCCCGGCACGCCCTGCTCTCGGTCGCCGCCCACCAGATCGACCCGCTGCCCGCCTTCCACTCCTTCTGGGGAACGACCACCGGCCACCCCAAGTGGTGGTCGCAGGCGTACTTCGGCCAGGTGGCCCGACGCGTCGATCAGATCGCCGTCATGTCGTACGACACCATGCAGCCGCTGGAGAGCCTGTACGGCGGCTACGTCGCCCAGCAGACCAGCCTCGCCCTTGAGGTCACCCCGCCCTCCACCGATCTCCTGATGGGCCTGCCCTTTTACCACGAGAACCGGTTCGGCCACTGGGCGCGCGCCGAGACGGTCCCCGCCGCCGTCAGGGGCGTGCGTCTCGGCCTGTCCCGCACGGACGCCGACCGCCCGCGCTTCGGTGTGGCGCTGTATGTGGACTTCGCGGCGACGGAGGGAGACTGGACCGCCTACAAGGACGACTGGGTGCGATGACCCGCACGCGGCAGCACCCTGGTCAGCCACCGAGGCCGGTGAGACGCTGATCGTCATGCACATGTACATGGTGGGGGCGGCCGTGACGGCCGTCGCTCTGATGGTGGGCATCGGAGTCGCGGGCATCACGACCGGCTGGGTGCCGCCGTGGGCGCGGAGGCGTGTCCTGCGGCCGAAGTTGACGGGCTGCGGGGCGCTGACCGGCGGGATCGGGATGGCAATGTACCTCTTCCTCGGCCCCTGGGGCGGCTACCCTTCCGACGGCTTGCGTGGGGCCGTCGCCTGGTGCGGCTGGGGGCTGTTCATGGCAGGGCTGCTGCTCCAACTCCTCGGCCGGCGCCCGGGCCGCACCCACTGAGATCCGCCCAGGAGCTGCCCGGCCGACAGAAGCCGCCTCGGGCCTGCAGCAGACGGGAGAGGCAATGGCCGGTGCGCTGTCGCGTGACGCCGATAGCCTGCGCGGATGAAGCGTATGGAGCGAGCCATCGCAACCGTCGTCGGCTCAGCGGTGGGCGACGCGCTGGGAGCCCCCTTCGAGTTCGGCCCCCCGGGTGCGTTCTCTGCCCGGTTCCCGGAACCAGGGTGCGGTGACGAGATGCGCGGAGGCGGCGGTTGGGAACCGGGCGAGGCCACGGACGACACGCAGATGGCCGTCCTTGTTGCCCAGTCGCTGCTGGAGCAGGGCGGACTGGATCTGCCGGACATCTTCGCCCGCTTCCAGCGGTGGGCGGCAGCCGGCCCCAAAGACATCGGCCTGCAGACCGAGGACGTGCTGACAAACGGCATGCCGTGGGATCTGGCCGCCGCGCTTCATTTCCAGATCAACCAGCGAGCGGCCGGCAACGGCTCGTTGATGAGGGCATCGACTTCTGCGGTCTACTTTTCAGGGGCCGGCCAGTCGGCCACGATGGATGCCGCCCGGCGCGTCGCAGCCCTTACCCACGGTGACCGCGCCGCCTGGGAAGGCACAGCCATATTCCACGAACTCATTCGCCTCGGCCTGGCAGGCGCCGACCCCCTCTGCGCCCTTCCTGACGTTCTGGATCTCGTCCATCCCGACCACCGCCGGCGATACGCCACAGTCCTCGCTGCGGACTGGCATCCCGACCAGGCAACCGAGTTCAACGGCGCAGTCTGGCCCTGCCTGGGGTCGGCGGTCTGGGCTCTGCGCAACACAACCAGCTTCGAGGACGCCATTCGCGCTGCGATTGACGTCGGCGGCGATACGGACACCGTCGCCGCGGTCACCGGAGGTCTCGCGGGCGCGTACCACGGACTGGAAGCGATCCCTGCCCGCTGGACCGAGCCTCTGCACGTCCCCCTGCCGGGGTCCGGCGGACGGGTGCTGCGGCTGGCGGATCTGATCGATCTCGCGCACCACCTTGAGGCGGCCTGGACTGACGAAGTCAGCGGTTGAGCTGTGCCGTCAGCTCACGGTTCGTCGCCCGTGCCGCGGGGAGGGCGGATCCCCGGACGCGTCGCCTTCACCGCGCCGGCCACCGTGTCTCAACTCTCGACCCCAGATGTATCCGGTCGTGTCGTCGTGGCCGTCGTCCTGAAGACCCGCGTGGACACGCAGAGCCGCCCGGGTGGCCGGGGGCTTGTGTGCAGCCCCCGGCCGTGGACGGCAGCGTCCTGGGCCTCTGACCTCAATACCGCGGCAGGCGTCGCTTCGTACCGTGTCGCAGCCGTCGTGTTCCGCGGGCAGTGGGTGCGCTGACGGTCCGCGGTCGCGCTGCCGGACTCAGCGGACGTTCACCGTCGCCGGGCTCGAGGTCCTCTCGCGTACGGGACGTCGGTCGTTCGGGCTGGTCAGGCCGTACACCACCGCACGGTATTGGAGGACTCCGCCGTGCGTGGCCTTGACGTGCGCGGCGGCCTGCGCGTCGGTACCCGCGGCGACCACGGTGCCGCAGGTCACCTGGTGCCACGCCTGCCCGCCGCTGCGGCCCTCCAGGCACGTCCGCAGGTAGACGGCGGCATCGTCGTCTCCGCGTGCCGTGACCGTGAAGGTCTTGCCGACATGCGCCGTGTGCGGCGCCGTGATGGCCACAGAGCCCTTGGCGAACGCGGGCACGGCGGCCAGCGCCACTGAGGCCAGACCCATCGCACCGATCACGGCCACACGGCCGCCCCGCGCCTTCACCCCGGTCTTCTTCGTCCTGGTCATGGACTTCCCTCCCTCGGGTCTCCCGACCTGGCGAGACCCGCCCCTTCGCGAAGGCGCCCGATGCGCCTCGCTGACCACTCAGATGAGTTGGTCGTCCCGACCGTTGTCCGCCGTCGACGCCGTTACGAATCCATGACAAAACCCGACGAACATACGTGATCCAGCCATCGGCCGGATGCAGCCGTATCGAGGCCGGTCAGGGGCCGAGCCCGATCAGCCGTCGGTTCCCGGCTGGGACGGGGCCCGGCGCCGGCGGCGGTCGGAGGGGGCAGAGGCACGGCGGCCGCCTCCGCGGTCGGAGCCGCGGCCACCGGTCCCGGCAGCGCCATCCGTCGCTCCGTCGGGCGCCGCCCTGCGGCCGGATCTGCGGACGGCCTTGCCGGAGCCCGCGCCGGGGGTCGCACGGCCCGGTGACTGGCGGCTGGAACCGCGCCCGGCCGCGTCGACGGCACTGCCTGTGGACCCACCGGAGCCCGCACGCCGGTCGGAGTCCCGGCCCCTCGCCGCGGTGGCCGTACCCGTCGCCGCTTTGGTGCTGCCGCCGCTTCGGCGTCGGCGGCCGGACCGCGTGCCGGGTTCGGTGCCGGCCTTCCGCTCCGGGCGGGACACCGTCGTGGGCTGGGGGACCTCGATCGTGACGGCCACGCCGGAAGGCTCGCGGGCGCCGGTGATGGTGGCCAGTTCCGGGGCGCTCGACGTGATGCGGGTCGTCCGGGGGCGGATGCCCGCGTCCGACATGAGCCGGGTCATGTCCCGTTTCTGCTCGGGCAGGACCAGAGTGACCACGCTGCCGGAGTCGCCGGCGCGGGCCGTGCGTCCGCCTCGGTGAAGGTAGTCCTTGTGATCGGTGGGGGGATCGACGTTGACGACGAGGTCGAGGTCGTCGATGTGTATGCCCCGGGCCGCGACGTTCGTCGCCACCAGCGCGGTGACCTGGCCGTTCTTGAACTGTTCCAGGGTGCGGTTGCGCTGTGGCTGGGAGCGGCCTCCGTGCAGTGCCGCCGCGCGGACACCGACGGCCAGGAGCCGCTTGGCGAGCCGGTCGGCGGACCTCTTGGTGTCGAGGAAGAGGATGACGCGGCCGTCACGGGCCGCGATGCGCGTGGTGACGGCCTTCTTGTCGGTCTCGTCCTGGACGTGGAGCACGTGGTGCTCCATGGTGGTCACCGCTCCCGCGGACGGGTCCACGGAGTGCACCACGGGGTCGGTCAGGAACCGCTGCACCAGGCGGTCGATGTTGCGGTCGAGGGTGGCCGAGAAGAGCAGGCGCTGTCCGTCGGGCCGCACCTGCTGGATCAGCTTGGTGATCTGCGGCAGGAAGCCCATGTCGGTCATCTGGTCCGCTTCGTCCAGCACCGTGATGCGGACGTGATCGAGCACACAGTCACCCTGTGCCACCAGGTCGTTGAGCCTGCCGGGGGTCGCCACGAGCACTTCGGCGCCGCGCCGGAGCGTGGCGGCCTGCTTGGTGATGGACAGCCCGCCGACCACGGTGGCCATCCGGAGGTTCACCGCCGTCGCGTAGGGGGTCAGCGCGTCCGCCACCTGCTGGGCGAGTTCACGGGTGGGCACCAGCACGAGAGCGAGAGGCGCCTTGGGCTCGGCACGCAGTCCCGCCGTGCGAGCCAGCAGCGCCAGCCCGAAGGCGAGGGTCTTGCCGGAGCCGGTGCGTCCCCGTCCCAGCAGGTCACGTCCGGCGAGCGAATTGGGCAGCGTGGCGGCCTGGATGGGAAAAGGGGTGTTCACCCCTTGCGCGGTGAGGGTTTTCAGGAGACCCGCGGGCATGTCCAGACCGGCGAAGTCCTCGACGGCGGGGAGTGCTGGTGTCGTGCTTTCCGGCAGCCGGAATTCCATGGGTGACGACGCGGACGGTGAGGGCGACGAGGCGCGCCGGTTCGACTTCTGGGGCCTGCGGGACATGCGGTTTTTTGCCTTCCTGGAAACAGCACAAACCGGGGTCCGCACCATGAAGGTGCGGACCCCGGTCAGCGGATACGTCCGGCTATCAGGCGGGGACGATGTTCTCCGCCTGCGGGCCCTTCTGGCCCTGCGTGACGTCGAAGGAGACCCGCTGGCCCTCCTGAAGCTCACGGAAGCCCTGGGTCGCGATGTTCGAGTAGTGGGCGAAGACGTCGGGGCCGCCGCCGTCCTGCTGGATGAAGCCGAAGCCCTTTTCGGCGTTGAACCACTTCACGGTTCCCTGTGCCATGACCTTCTCCTTTTGTAGGCAGAGGCCCCATCCGGAGATGCCGGAAAACAAATAATGCGCCTGAAGGATAAGCATTCCCGTCAGGCGCACATAGGTTCATGGGTACCACAACTGCAACACCAAAACTGTAGCACAGGTCGGTGGTCTGTATGGGGCCGCCAGGGCGCGCGGCGCGACCCGGGCCTGGGGCCCCTCCGGGGCGGGCCCGTGGCAGGCGGTGGCGGTGGGTACGCCAGTTCCTGACGGGCATGAGTCATCTTCGCGTCAGGGGTCCTGCGGTGCGGATGTGGCCGTATGCCGGATGCGCGACGTACGGGGCCTCGGGACGGTGGACGAGGGCCCGGGTGTCGGCGGCGCTGAAGCTGCCGGTGTAGATGTCGGTGCGGTTGGCGGGGTCGGGGTGGGTTTCGGTCAGCACGGGACGCAGTTCTCGACCGGCTGCGGCCAGTCCCTGGTAGTCGCCCAGGAAGTACCCCTCGGCGTAGGGCGCGTCGAGCCAGTTGAAGATGCGGGAGATGCGCCGCTCCCGTGGCCGGCTGGTGTCCCCGTGGGGGAACGTCACCAGCCAGGCCGCCGTCGGCAGGCTGTCGGTCTGGCCGGGCGCGAGGAAGCGGGTGTCGTAGTAGGTCACGGCGACCGTGCCACCGTCGGTGACGGCGATCGACGGGATGAAGGCGGGCGTCGTGCGGGACTGGCTGATCAGGCGGGGTGAGGACCAGTTGTGTCCGCCGTCGCGGGAGGAGACCATCTCGATCTGGTTGTAGTTGCCGCCGCTGAAGTCGGATCCTTCGTAGGTGACGTAGAGCTTGCCCGAGCGAGGGTCGATGGCCGGGCTGAGCAGGTGCGCCGAGGCGCGCAGCAGCGTGTTCGGGTCGTTGGGGTGGGTGTCTTCCACCGAGGTGTCGTCGGCGACGTGGCGCGGCTGTGACCACGTGAGCCCGCCGTCGGTGGAGGACACGACCGCGAAGTACGCGTTGGCGATCTGCGTGGCTGTGGCGTCGGTGTAGGTGATCCAGTCGAAGAAGTCGTAGAGAGTGCCCTTACGGGGATCGACTACGACGATGTTTCCGAGCGTCTGGCTGTTGGGCACGACGGAGGTGTCCACGAAGGGGCGTGCCGTGCTCCAGGTCCGCCCGCCGTTGCGGGTCAGCGAGATGTAGGCGGGGCCGTCGAAATGCCCGTCCGAGTCGGTTCGGTCCCACACCACATAGGCGGTCCCCCGGCGGGTGGGGTCGGCGGTGACGGATTCCTTGTCGTTGAAGAAGGGGGTGTCGTCCCGCTTCAGCGCCCTGACGTTGCGCCAGGTCCTGCCGCCGTTGTACGAGGTGGCCACGCTGGGCGTGCTGCGGGTGACCACGTCGCCGGCGGCGTTCAGGTCCGCGCTGATTCCGCTCGCGTAGACGATGCCGTCGGGTCCGATGCTCACCCACGGGTCGCTGGCACGCCCGTAGTCGAGGCCACCCGGAACGCAGAGGCTGAAGGGCAGGAGACTGCGGTGCCAGCGCTTCCCGTCGCTGGTCCAGTCCGCGACATCACCGCGAGCTCCTCCGTCCGACCAGCGGTCCTGCTGATAGACCGCGACGGCGTGCTTGCCGTGCCTGGGAGTGACGGCCACATACGGCTCCACCTCGCTGTTGGGGTAGAGGACGCCGCTCGAGCCTCCCGCGGTGCAGCCGGCGAAGGGAGTGGGGCCACTGATTCGCTGCAGCTCGCGACCTTCGCCCCCGCCGCGTGGGGCAGGCGAGGCATCTGCGGCACCGACGGCTCCCACCGCCATTACGACCGCCATGGCAACCGTCGGCCACGCACGCGTGCGCATGCTCATGCACTCCCTGGATCACGGGGTCCTGCACTCCGTCACACGGATGTGTGCCGTTGAGACCGTCGCAGTGTTACCTGCCGGCGTCAGCCGTTACCAGCCGACACAACGACAACACGCCCAGTGCCACCCGCTGAGGGGCGGGCGCCCGCGCACTCGGCCGCGGGCAGCGCCCCTGACTCTTGCCGGAACCCCGTCGAGTGGGAGTCGCCCTCCGATTGCCGGACCTTGCGCGATGGGCCGAAAGAGGGATTCCGGCAATGGGTGAGATGTCGAAGGAACGTGCTGAGCCCCCATATCTGCTGCCATGGCACAGCGACGCGGCCGACGGGATCAATGACGCCGTCCCTGGCAGAAGGCAGGCAATCGATGAGGATCTGGAAACGTCCGCGGGTGTTCGGGCTCGCGGATCGAGCCGGTAGAACTGCGTGGGCAATCCTGGGGGTGGTGCCCGCGCTCGCGCTGATGATGTCGACCGGGTCGGCCCTGGCCGCGCCGGCTCAGGTACCCGGACAGGGCAGCCCCCTGGCGTGCACCAACGGAACCATCTACGCCATCCAGCGCGGCGACACCGACAGCGTGCTGTACGCCGTCGACACGACCACCATCAATTCGGCCACGGTCCTCGACACGCCGGTCGCCACGCTCCCGGGCGAGACCGTACCGAATGCGCTGGGGATCTCTCCGGGAGGCGCCGCCGCCTACACGGTGCACCAGTTGACGGGGCCCAGCGACACGACCGTCCCCCTCTACGCGTACAACCCCCTGACACAGACCTGGACGACCTACACCGGTACCGCCGGCCCCAACCAGAATCTCATCGCAGGGGCGGTGGACCCGGCGAACGGCATCTACTACTACGCCGACTACTCCTCCGGGACGGCCTTGATCTACGGCTTCGACACCGCGACGAACACCGCCATTCCAGGCATCATCGCCACGGTGCCCCTGCCCATCCCGGGAGGCTTCAACGGCGACATCGCCTTCGACGCCGCCGGAAACCTGTACCTCCTCGGAGGGACCACGACGACCGCGGGCATCACAGTGGTGCCCGGACCGCTCCCGACCACGGGATCGGCCACCGGAACGCCGCTGCAGGGAAAGCTGCTGCAGACCGTGAACGGCTTCCAGTTCAACGGCATCGCCTTCGACAACTCCGGAAACCTGTTCCTCAATTTCACCCAGCCGTCCGACCCGAACAGTTATCTGGAGGAGGTCAACCCGAACACCGGTGCCGTCATCGCCGGCCCGACCCCGCACAGTGCGACAGGCCAGCCTCTCGTCGACCTGGGAGCCTGTTCCCTGAACCCGTCCCTGACGCTGCAGAAGGACATCGTCAAACGCGCCGAGCGCAGGGACCAGTTCATGCTCTCGATCACCGGTGACGACCTGCCGCCGACCACAGCCACCACAACGGGCAAGACCACCGGGCTGCAACCTGTCATCGCCGGTCCGGCGATCGGTCACGCGGGCACCACGTACACCTTCACCGAGACCGCCGTCAGCGGTGACCTCGACAACTACAGAACCAGCTACACCTGCGTCGAGAAGCCGAGCGGCACCGTCATCGCACATGGCAAGGGGGACTCTTTCACGCTCACCCTTCCAGCAGCGGCCACGCCCGGCCCCTCCGTCGTGTGCACCTTCAAGAACAAGGCGGAAAGGAACCACGGAAAGCACCATCACCGCAAGCCGAAGCGATGTCACGGGCGACGAGAGCTCCGGTGCCGCGAACACTGAGGTGATCCGCCCCGGCCGGAGCGGATCGAGTGCCCCGACGACTTCGTCGTCGGGGCGAGGCCCGCGCGGGAGGCACGATCCCGTCCCCCGCACCGACTGGTGGTCACAACTAGGAGGCGGCGCCCGTGACTCCGGGAGCCACCATGCGCCGGTGAAGCGGCCAGAACGCCACTTCCGGCGCCCCCGTGATCCCCGCCTTCGCCACACCGGCCTCCAACCGGTCCCGCATGAAGTGTTCGAAGTGCTCCTGGCTGTCCCACACATCGACGACGCGCAATGCCCCGCCCTCGAACCACGCCACGTGCAGCACACTTCCCTCCGCCCAGTGCTCCTCCCACCGCACCAGGTCGCGAACCGCTTCGTACTGCTCCGGGGTGACCCCGTCCCACCGCATCGACAGCACCACAGCCATGCGGACATCCCCTCCCTGAGTTGAGGCTCCATCGCGTGCCGCCGCCGCGCTCACACCACACCCGGCCGTGAGCACCGACGACGCACAGCCCCATGCTTCCGCCGCGTGCACCGCACCGCGAGGGCGCGCAGATGCGGACAGGGATGTGCGCCGACCCCGGATTCGGTTCCCCAGGGACGGGCGATGAAGAAGCCGACATGCCGCCCGAGGCCCCGGTCAGCCGCCGCATGGCTGACGGTAGGGGTGGATCCGGCCGACCACCTGATCCCAGGTCTTCGGTTTGATCGGGTGTGGGCCGAGGGAGCAGAGGTAGCGGTATGCGTTCTCGGCCTTGTAGTCGGTGAGCCAGATGCCTTCTCCGCCGCCGGGCAACCGGTTTGACGTCATGGCCAGCGTCCGGCCGTCGGGGCTGAACTCGCCTGCATTCGCGTACGGGTCCGGCAGCGCGCCTTGGTCCGAGGGATGCGCGGGGTTCCCGACGTCCCATATGTGCGCCTGCCCGGAGGCCGGCTGCTCGGCCAGGGTACGACGGTCGGGGCTGAGCGAGAAGGACGACAGCTTGCCGTCTCCGGTGACCACCCCGATCCGCTGCGGTTCGGCGGCGGTGTCGCCGACGTTCCACAACGCGATGCTGGAGTCATTGGAAGTCGACACGGCGAGCGTATCTTTGTCGATGAAGGCGGCACTCTGCACTTTTGCCGAGATTCCGCCCCGGGAAGTCGGCTTCCAATGCCGGGGGTCCGTCAGGTTCCACATGAACAGGGAGCCTTGGATGTCCCACATGGCCAGAAGATGCGTCTTGTCGTTGTACGCGAGGCCGCCGATGTTCGATGGCTCATCGAACTTGAACAGGTGCTGCGGCGTGGCAATGCGGCCGATGTCCCACAGGTTCGCCCCCGTGTCGTCCCAGACCAGCAGCCAGTGGTTGTTCAGCAAGTGTGTGTAAAGCTGCGAGAACCGGCGATTGTCCTGAACCGTGATCCCGTGGCCGGGCCGGGGCCGACCAGGGTCGGTGATGTCGTAGACGGCCACGAGGGGGCGATCCGAGGCGCCCACCGCCAGCGTCCGTCCGTCGTTGGAGACCGTTGCGTTGCCGACGACCGCGAAGTGCGACTCCTGCCTTGGCTGCCGGGGGTCGTGCACGTCCCACAGGGCGACCTTGCTCCGGTCCCTGTTCTGGGTGATCAGTGTCCTTCCGTCACCGATGAAGTGGGCGGATGCCCACTCCTGCGGGAACGAGTAGGAGACCACGGGGTGATGGGGGTCCTTGACGTTCCAGATCTGGGTGCGGTCCGGCGGGCCCGTGAGTGCCGAGACCGCGAGCAGCCGTCCGTCGGGGCTGAACGCCGTGCCAGGTGTGTCCGAGCCTTCGGTGTCGACGTCGCCCGGCAGCGCGGGCGGGGTCGCCGTGGTCCAGAGTCCCACCGAACCTTGGTCGCCGCCGCTCACGAAGGTGGAGCCGTCGGGGCTGTAGGCGACCGCGTACACGGGCAGTCTGGTGGGATAGCTGGTGTAGACGTCGATCCGCCGGGTGTCCGGGGGGCCGGCGTCCCCGGAGACCTCCCACTGTTCGACCGTTCCGGTCGCGTCAGCGGCAAGGAACGCCTTGCCGTCCGGCTTGAAGGAGATCGACAGGATGGCGGCCCGGCCGTCCTCCGAGAACTCTTCCACGCTCCTGGCGGCGGGCCGGTCGATTCTGGTGGTGTCCCACACCGCCATGGCGCCCAGTACCCCGCCGGCGGCGAGCAGAGTGCCCTGCGGGTTGAAGGCCAGGCTCTCGACGGAGTCGGCGCGCAAGGTGGCCGTCGGGGCCTTGCCCGTCCGGCCGTGACCGTCGAGGGCCCACAGTGTGACCCTGCTGGTGCCGCGGCCCCTCCCGGTCGCCGCGGTGCCGACGGCGAGCGTCCTGCCCTTGGGCGCGAAGGCGACGGCATGCACGTCTGCCGCGCCGGCCGTCACCTGCGGGAGTCGTGTCGGGCGGGCGGTGGAGGCCGTGTCCCACAGGTGGACGACCCCGTGCGCGTCCGCCACGGCGAGCAGCGACCCGTCCGGGCTGAAGGCGATGGCGGGCGGGCGGATCGCCGGGCTCGTCCGATGCGCCGTGGAGACCGGATGGGCCGGATCGGTCACGTCCCACAGGGTCAGCGAGCGCTCTGTCTGCACGGCGAGCGTCTTCCCACCGGGCCGGTAGGCGATGGCCGCGAGCCCATCGGTGTGGATGACTCCGCGGGTGACCGGCCGGTTGGGGTCGGAGACGTCCCACAGCCGTACCGTTCGGTCCTTGGCGGCGGCGGCAAGGACGTGGCCGCCACCGCTGTAGGCCACATTGAACACTCGCTCCTTGAGCCCGTTCAGGGTGACAGGAGCCGCCGTCACATACGAGTGCAGCACGCTGGCGCCGGCCTCGGAGGTGGGAGAGATGTCGTAGGCGGCCAGGCTCAGATCGAGGGCCGTCGCGGGGTCGCCGTCGCGCAGTGAGTCGGCGAGCAGCGCCAGTTGCCGGGACGCGATCGCGTCCGCCCGGTCGGCCGCCACCTGGCTCTGCCGCACGGCGATCAGGCCGCTGAGCAGGGCGGCCACCAGTACGCCGATGCCTGCCACCACCGCTGCTCTGCGCAGTCGCCGGCTGCGCACGCTCCGCGCCAGGAAGCGCTGTTCGGAGGGGGTGAGTTCAGCGCGGTGGCCGGGCGCGGCGAACCACTCGCGGGCCTCGGCCAGGCGCGGGCCGCCGTACAGGACCGTACGGTCGTGGGTGCTGTCCCACTCGCGCGCTGCGACGGTCAGCTGCCGGTGTATCAGCAGCCCGCGCCGGTCCTCGTCGATCCACCCCCTCAGCCGCGGCCATGAGCGCACGAGGGCCTCGTGGGCGATCTGGGCGGTGCGGCCGTCCACAGTGATCAGCCGCGCGTCGGTCAGCGCGTCCGAGGCAGCCGCGATGTGTGCCGCCTCGGCTTCCGGGCGGCCCTCGGCCAGCTCGGTCAGGTCCACTCGCCGCCGGGTGTCCTCGAAGTCGCTGCCGACGTGCACCATTCGCAGGAGCAGAAGCCGGGCAGCACGGCGACCGCCGGGGTCGAGCCCTTCGTATACGAGGTCGGCCTCCCGGGTGACGGCATTCCACACGCCACCACTCGCCTCGTACCGTCTGATGAGCAGATCGCGGCCGTCGCGGTGCACCCAGGTCTGCTCCAGGGCATACGAGAGCAGGGGGAGGAAACCGGACTCGGTGGGCTCCTGCCGGTCCCCGCCGACCCGCAGATCGCGCAGGACGAGCCCGCTCAGACCCTCCTCCAGCCGGTATCCGGCCACCGCGGCGGGGCGCTCGATCGCGTCCCGCAGTTCGTCGGGGGTCATCGGCACCACTGGCACCTGGTACTGACGAAAGGTCGGGGCCAGTTCCGGGTAGGCCAGGCAGCGACTGTAGAAGTCGGCACGCACCGCGACCACCACCATGGCCGCCGCGGGCCGGGAGCCGTCCGGTCCGCTGACCGAGCACAGCGCCTCGATGAAGGCGCGGCGCTCGCCCTCGTCGGCGCACTGGGTGAACAGCTCCTCGAACTGGTCCACCAGCACCAGCAGCCGGCCGTCGTCCCCGTCCCCTCGGCCCAGTGCCTTCCTGACCAGGGCGGACAGCTCTCCCGGGTGCTCGCGCAGCCGCGCGGCGAGCGCCTCCTCAGGCATCCCGGCATCATGGGCGAGCCGCCTGGCCAGAGTGGTCAGCGGATGTTCCCCGGGGGTCAGCGACATGTGCGGCCACGTCTCCGATCCGGTGACGCGCAGCTCTCCGCGTCGGATCGCCGGCACGAGCCCGGCGTGCAGCAGCGAGGACTTGCCCGCGCCGGACGGCCCGACGACAGCGACCGGGCCGCCGTTGTCGGACCACTCCGACATCTTCCGCAGCACCTCGCCGACCAGCTTCTCCCGGCCGAAGTAGTACGCGGCGTCGTCGGCGGTGAAGGAGCGCAGACCCCGGTACGGGCACGGCGGTTCGGGCCCTTCCTGTTCCGGCCCCGGCTCCCGGCCCGGCACTCGCGGCGGGGCGGCCGCCGGATTGCGGGCCAGCACCAGCTCGCCCGCGCGGTCGCTGAGGTGCCGGTGCGGCTCCGGCATGCCCTGACCGGGCAGCGCACGTCGTAAGTGCCGGTAAGCGTCCTCGACCGTCAGATCCGGCGGCCCCGCGGGGACACCCTCGCGCAGGAAGGACAGCAGCTCGCCGGTGAAGGCCGTGTACTGCGCCCCGACCGGGGCGAGGGCCTGCTCATCGGCCGACGCCGAGGCCAGCACATACGTCCCGCCCAGCGAGGCGAGCTCGAAGGCATGGGTGGCTGCGGTGCCGAACGCGCCGCGGGCGCGCCCGGCGAAGCAGCAGTCGAGCACCACCACGACCGAGCGGGCGCGACACTCGCTGAGGACGTCGCGGACGGCCTGATACGGCAGCGCCTTGTACGACAGCCCGGTCACCAGGTCGTCGGTCGCCTGTGTCGCCAGGTACAGCTCGTTGCCGGAGCTGACCAGACCGTGGCCCACGTAGTACAGCAGCAGGACGTCGGTGGCGTCCCCGGCCACCTCGGTCAGGGCGGTACCCAGGACGAGCGGGTCCTCGGGGTCGGTGAGGGAGCGCAGGTGCTCCGGTCGCAGGCCGCACAGCTCCACCAGAGTCCGGCCCAGCGCGCTCACGGTCGCCTCGACGGCCGGCACGTCGGGCAGCAGCGAACCCGGCACGTGATGACCCGAGCCAACGATCAAGGCACGGGAACCCTTTGAACTGAGCGCGGTCGGCCGGTTCGATAAGCCAGGCGACGTCATGCGCTTTCCGTCCCTTCCTGGGCGGCACCGAGTTCCCGCGCCAAGCGCTCGGCCGTCTCCCGCAGTTCCTGCGCGGTCTGAGGCCGCACCAGGTCCGAACTGATCTCCACCACCGAGCCGTCGGCCCTGACGATCTTCACGGCCATCCGGCCCGACCGCCGCTTGAGCCACGTCACCGCGACCGTCGCGAACACCGTGAAGGCCCCGCCGTTCCCCAGGGCCACCGCCAGGGCATCCATCCCACTGCCGAGCGCGCCCTCCCCCGGCGCCCCCGCTACCAGTCGTACCCGTCCCCGCAGTGAATCGTCGGCGATGAGCCACTCCCGTAACGACGCTGCGCTGGTGGCCGACCACCTCGCCTGACCCGCCCCTTCGCCGAAGGCCGGGCGGCCCACGAGCCGCCCTGCCTTCACGCCGCCAGGAGCCGCACTCTCGTGACGCGTTCCGGTGCGGGCCAGGGCAAGGAGGGTGCGCGGGCTCTCCTTGGCCCACGTCCCTCGCACCCCGCGCCCGATGAAGTGCTGCCCGCTATCCGTGCGCGGCGGTCGACTTCTGTGCGGCGGCGGGCTCGTGCACACGCTGGACGTCCGCTTTGGTCACCGCCAGGTAGGCGACGATCAGCACGATGAGGGCAAGCAGGACCAGAGCCACCGGCCCGTCGCCGAGGCCGAGGCCTCCGGCGGAGCGGGGCTTGCCCAGCCCGTCGGCGACCGACGCGCCGAGCGGGCGGGTGATGACGTAGGCGGCCCAGAAGCAGAACACCGGATTCCAGCGCAGCCAGCGGTACCCCACCGCCGGGATGAGGATCAGTACCGCGAACACGGCTGCGGAAGTGAAGTAGCCCAGGTGCAGGGTGAAGGCGGTGAAGTCGCCCAGCGCGGTGCCCATGGCGAAGGTGGCGACCACTGTCGCCCAGTAGAACGCCTCACGGCGCGGGGAGTCGATGGTGTGGATCGACAGGGTGCCCTCGGTGCGCCGCCACAGCCAGAACACGGTCAGCAGCAGCACCGCGTACAGCGCGCTGGAGACGCTGTAGGGCACGCCCAGGGCGACGTGCATCACGTCAGCTGCCATGGTCCCGAAGATGCCGACCATGGCGACGGCGAACCAGTACGTCCACGCCCGGTAGCGGGCCTGACGGAACTGGACCACGAGCGCGACGAGGAAGGCGACGAATCCGAGCACCACTGCGAGCTGCGGCGCCATGGCTTGGACGAGATAGTCCGAGGCCCCCTCTCCCAGGGCCGTCGACAATCCCTTGGCTATCCAGAAGGCGGTGATGATTCCGGGAACGCGAACCGCGCCTCGCAAGACGCCTGCGGCAGTGCCCGAATGGGCATGACGAGCTATCGAAGTCACGCGGTCACCCTACGGATCAGGATTACGCTTGTCTACAAGACTGTAGACGGCCTAGGGTTGCGTTCCGGTCCGCCCGCGAGCGGACCCCTGCCGGTCCACAGCATCAGCACCCGCCCGCTCGGCGTCAACCCGGGCGACTGGCTCGGCTCACCCGGCGGCGACGGCGGCCTGGGCCTCGGCAACGCCGTGACCAGCGTATTCTTCCCGGCCGTGATCCTCGCTACGGTCTTGTAGCTCTAGTACCGCGGTACTACCCGGCCGCCGCTGTTCACCCCCCGGTACCACCGGATCCGGCGGATCACCGGCTTAGCGTTTTCGACGGAGGAGGCGTCACGCCTTTCGGGTGCCGCAGTGCGAAGGAGAGGACCGAATGATCGAGGCACAGCAGCTCACCAAGAGGTACGGGGAGAAGACAGCCGTCGACGGGCTGGACTTCAGTGTGAAGCCCGGCACGGTGACCGGCTTCCTGGGGCCCAACGGCGCGGGCAAGTCCACGACGATGCGCATGATTGTCGGGCTGGACGCTCCCACGAGCGGTTCCGTCACGGTGAACGGCCAGCGCTACGCCCGTCACAAGGCACCGCTGCAAGAGGTCGGGGCGCTGCTGGAGGCGAAGTCGATCCACCCGGGCCGCTCGGCCTACAACCACCTCCGGGCGCTCGCGCTGACCCACGGCATTCCGGGCCGCCGGGTCGACGAGGTCATCGAACTGGCCGGTCTCGGCAGCGTCGCGAAGAAGCGGGCCGGTGCCTTCTCCCTCGGCATGGGGCAGCGGCTCGGCATCGCGGCCGCCCTGCTCGGCGATCCGCAGACCGTGATGCTGGACGAGCCCGTCAACGGACTGGACCCCGAGGGCGTCCTCTGGATCCGGAACCTGCTTACCTCCCTCGCGGCCGAGGGGCGCACGGTGTTCGTCTCCTCGCATCTGATGAGCGAGGTGTCCCTCGTCGCGGATCATCTGATCATCGTCGGGCGTGGCCGGCTGCTGGCGGACACGACCGTGCAGGACCTGGTCCGCGAGGCGGGCAGCGACAACGTGAAGGTGGCCACGGAGGACCCCGCGCGGCTGCGGGACGTGCTGGCCGGGCCGGGCGTGGAGATCACCGGCCGCATCGGCTCCGAGGAACTGCAGGTGACCGGGATGTCCGCCCGCGAGATCGGGCTGAAGGCGGCCGAGCACGGCATCCCGCTGTTCGAGCTGACCACGAAGGCGGTGTCGCTGGAGGAGGCATTCATGGAACTGACCAAGGACGCCGTGGAGTACCACGGCTCAACGACCGGCACCGAGACCTCCGGGAGCGCGGCATGAGCACCCTCACGGCAACCCCCGAGACCCCCGAGACCGACCGGACCGCGCCGGCACGGCCCGTCTACCGGGTGACCGGGCGGCGCGTACTGGCCTCGGAGTGGGCCAAGCTCTGGTCCCTGCGTTCCACCTGGATCACCCTCGGCCTGGGCCTGCTGTTCCTCATTGCCTTCGGCGTCATCGCCGCGAGCCACTACAAGTCGAATCTCGACTCCGGCCGGCACATGGACCGGGACTTCGCCACCGCGACCGCGGCGAGCCTGTCCCTCTTCGGCACGAACTTCGCGCAGCTCGCACTCGGTGTGCTCGGGGTGCTGGTCACGGCGGGCGAGTACTCCACCGGCATGATCCGCTCGACCCTGGCCGCGGTGCCGCGCCGGCTGCCCGTGCTGTGGTCCAAGGCGTCGGTGTACGGGCTGGTCGCACTGGTCATCGCGACCGTCGGCGCATTCGTCGCCTTCCTCGTCGGAAGCCAGATCGTCTCCGGCACGCCCGCCGCCATGACCCTCGGCCATGCCGGCGTCGTCCGCAGCCTCCTGGGCGCCGGGCTCTACCTCGGCCTGGTCGGCGTGATCGGCGCCGCGCTGGGCGCGCTGCTGCGGTCCGTGGCCGGCGGTATCTCGGTCCTGGTCGCAGCCCTCATGCTCGTACCCGGGCTCATCTCCCTGCTGCCCAGCTCGTGGCAGGGCAACATCGACCCCTACCTCCCCAGCCACGCAGGCGAGTCGATCTTCGCCCTGACCCATGACTCGACCGCCCTGTCGCCGGGCGCCGGACTCCTGGTCTTCCTCGGCTGGACAGCACTGGCGCTGGCCGGAGCCGCGTACCGGCTGCTGCGCAGCGACGTCTGAGCAGCGGCGACCCGCATCATGGTCGGGTGACCTCCGTGACCACCGAAGATCTCAGCGGGATGGGGCCGCTGGTCGCCCGGCTCGGCCGGGCGGGCCAGCGGCTCAGGCAAGCCGACCGGGCCCGCCCATGGGTGCTGGACACCGCGGTGGTGTTCCTGGTCTTCCTGCTGTTCTGTCTGCCGGACCTGCTGCACGCGGTAGGCGTGATCGGCGGGGACGGCGACGGCCCACGCCACTCCCGCGTGGCGTTCACCCAGTTGCCCGTGGCGGGCATGCTGGCCCTGCAGGCGGGGCTCGTGCTGCCGCTGATGTGGCGGCGACGGGCGCCCGCAGTGGCCTTGAGCGCTGTCACGGCCGTGTTCGTCCTCCAGTGGGCGCTCGGCGCCGCACTGCGTGCGGACGTCGCCCTGTTCGTCGCCCTGTACAGCCTGGCCCTGCACGGCCGGCTGCGGCACCTTCCCTGGGCCTGCGGGGTGACAGCGGGTGCGCTGAGCCTGGTCGCGGCGCGGGTCTCGACGGCAGTGTCGGTCTGGGACGCTCTCTTCTTCCTGCTCAGCACGGCGACCGCCGCCCTCGCGCTCGGCCTGGTGATCCGCATCCGGCGAGCTCAGCTGGCCGGGCTGCGGGACCGTGCGACACGGCTGGAGATCGAACGCGACCAGCGCGGCAGACTTGCCGTCGCCGCCGAACGGGCACGAGTGGCCCGCGAGATGCACGACATCGTCGGCCACAACCTGTCCGTCATCATCACGCTCGCCGACGCGGGCGCCTACGCCACTGCCGCCGCCCCGGAGCGGGGAAAGGAGGCCCTGCACCTCATCGGCGACACCGGTCGCCAGGCCCTGAGCGAACTGCGGCGGGTGCTCGGCGTACTGCGCGAGGCGGACGGTGCGCCGGACGAGCCCGAGCTGAGTCCGCAGCCCGGTCTCACGGACATCGACGCGCTGTGCGAGGGCGTACGCGCCGCCGGTCTGGAGGTCGTCTACCGTACCGCCGGAGACATCGACGCCCTGGACAGCGGCGTGCAGCTGACGGTCTACCGCATCGTGCAAGAGGCCCTGACGAACACCTTGAAACACGCCGGTGCCGGTGCTCATGCGAACCTGGCGATCGTCGTGGAGGACACGCGGCTGACCATCACCGTCCAGGACTCCGGCCCGCCCACCCCGGCCGGCCGTCCCCGCACGGCGAACGAGGAAGGACACGGATTGGTGGGCATGCGAGAACGAGCGGCGCTCTTCGGAGGGCACGTCAGCGCGAACCCCGCGGGCGCCGGCTGGACGGTACGGGCCGATCTCGACCTCACCCCCCAGGACGGTGCCCGGTGACCACCGTGCTTGTCGTGGACGACCAGCCGCTCCAGCGGTACGGCTTCCGCATGCTCCTCGACTCCGTGCCCGAGACGGAGGTGGTCGGCGAGGCCGCGCACGGAGCCGAGGCCGTGCGCAAGGCCGCCGAACTCCGTCCCGACGTCGTCCTCATGGACGTACGAATGCCCGGCATGGACGGCATCGAGGCCACCCGCCTGATCGTCGCCGCCGGCGACCGCTCCCGCGTCCTCGTCCTGACCACCTTCGACATCGACGAGTACGTGTACGCGGCTCTGCGCGCCGGTGCCAGCGGCTTCCTCCTCAAGGACGCCCGCCCCGAGGAACTCCTGGCAGGCATCCGCGCGGTGGCCGTCGGAGATGCGGTGATCGCCCCCGCCCTCACCCGCCGCCTTCTCCACGAGTTCGCTCGTCTCGTGCCGCCGTGCGGTGACGGCTCCGCCGAGGACCCGAGACTGAGCTCCCTCACCGACCGGGAGCGCGAGATCCTCGTCGCCATCGGCAAGGGCTGGAGCAATGGCGAAATCGCCGGCCACTTCGTCCTGTCCGAGTCCACGGTGAAGACCCATGTCGGCCGCGTTCTGTCCAAGATCGGCGCCCGCGACCGCATCCAGGCGGTGATCTTCGCCTACGACCACGGCCTGGCCCGGCCTCAGGGGGGCTGAGCCCGACCGGTACAGCGGCAGGGCACGGAGGAGTCAGGGGTTTTCCATGGAGCGCCCATACGCCCGTAACAGGACAAACAGGCTGTGAGTATCAATTTTCATCCGAATATGGTGCTATGCGCCTGATGTCCGCCTTCCGGGTCGGCTTCTAGCGTTGTCCTCATGGACGCGACCACACGCGATCCGACCTCCGCAGCACGGAAGGAGCGCAGCACATGAGCGCGACACGAGGTATGGGCGAGGGCGTCCTGGGTGCCGTGGGCGCGACCGGGAACGGACAGGTCGTGCAGCCGCCGGTGCTGGGCGGCCCCGAGGAGACCGACTACTACCTGCTGGGAGAGCTCCTCACGGAGGCGCAGCAGTTGCTGAGGCGTGAGGTCCGGGAGTTCATGGACCGGGAGGTCATCCCTGTCATCAACCCCTACTGGGAGCGCGCCGAGTTCCCGCACGAGCTGGTGCCCAAGCTGGCGGACCTGCGGATCGCCGGCCTCCAGATCCCCGGCTACGGCTGTCCAGGGATGAGCAATGTGACCGCCGGGATCGTGAGCATGGAGATGGCCCGTGGCGACCTGAGCATGTCCACGTTCATGGGCGTCCACTCGGCCCTGGCCATGAACTCCATCGCCCTGCTGGGCTCGGAGGAGCAGAAGCAGCGGTTCCTGCCGCCCATGGCGCGGTTGGAGAAGATCGGTGCTTTCGGCCTGACCGAGCCCGCGCACGGCACGGACGCGGTCAAGCTCCAGACGGAAGCCCGCCGGGACGGTGACTCATACGTGCTGAACGGCTACAAGCGGTGGATCGGCAACGCCACCTTCGCCGACTACACGATCATCTGGGCTCGTGGGGACGACGGTCACGTCGGCGGCTACGTGGTCGAGAAGGGCACCCCGGGGTTCGACGCCAAGGCCATCACGGGCAAGACGGCGCTGCGATGCGTGCAGAACGCCCAGATCTCCCTCAAGGACGTCCGGGTGCCTGCCGAGAACAGGCTGGCCGACAGCCATACCTTCCGGGACACCGAGAAGGTTCTCCTGCCCTCGCGGTACTGGGTGGCCTGGGAGTCGGTCGGCGCGGCCATCGCGGGCTACGAGACCGCGCTCGCGTACGCAAAGGAGCGCAAGCAGTTCGGGATGCCGCTGGCCTCCTTCCAGCTCATCCAGTACCGGCTGGCGCGAATGCTGGCGGACGTCACCGACATGGTGTGCATGAGCCTTCGGCTCGCCCAGTTGATGGACGAGGGCAAGTACTCGATGCCGCGGGTGTCGCTCGCCAAGATGCACTACACCGAGCGGGCACGCGCCATCCTCTCCGACGCCCGCGACATGCTCGGCGGCAACGGGATCATCCTCGACTACCACGTGGCCCGGCACACATGCGACATCGAGGCCATCGACACCTACGAGGGCACCGACACCGTGCAGGCGTTGATCGTCGGCCGCGACATCACCGGCTACAACGCCTTCGTGCCCGCGGCACCGGCGCCGGCCTCGAGCCAATGACCCGCCGGTCGGGCGTGTGACGCCCCGGTCGTGGGGGCGGCCGGCGGCGTCGCTCGCGGGGCCCTGTCGAGAAAGGACCTGTCATGGCGGACACGCACCTGCTGGAGGGGCTGCGCGTCGTCGACATCGCCAGTTTCATCGCCGCTCCCGCCGCGGCCACGATTCTCGGTGACTTCGGCGCCGACGTCGTCAAGGTCGAACCACCCCGCACCGGCGACGCCTACCGCGCGCTCAGCCGTATGCCCCCCAACCCCCGTGTCGACGGGGTCAATTACCCCTGGCAGCTCGACAACCGCAACAAGCGCAGCATCGCCCTCAACCTCAAGTCACCAGGCGCCAAACCTGTGTTGGAACGCCTGGTGAAATGGGCCGACGTGCTGGTGACCAACTTCCCGCCGAGCACCCGGTCCAGGCTGGGCCTGGACTACGACGACCTGGCCCCCCTCAACCCCCGGCTGATCTACGGCGACGTCACCGGCTTCGGCGAGGAAGGCGAGGACGCCCACCTGCCCGGGTTCGACGTGACCGCGTACTGGGCACGCAGCGGCCTGATGGACTACACGCGCCGGCGCGACGGGGCGCCCGCCATGAACGCGTTCGGCTCGGGCGACCACCCGACGGCCGTCAGCCTGTACGCCGGAATCATGACCGCGCTGTACCGGCGGGAGAGGACCGGCGAGGGCGCCCGTGTCACGGCGTCACTGATCGCCGAGGGTGCCTGGGCGGCGAGCATGTGGGTGCAGGCCGCGCTCGTCGGCGGCAAGGCCCCCCGGCCGGCCGACCGGACCGACCCGCCGAACGCGCTCGCCAACGCCTACCGCACGGCGGACGACCGCTGGCTGCTGCTGGCCTTCGCCAACGAGGACAAGCAGGTCCCGCTGTTCCTCCAGGCCATCGGCCACCCCGAGGCGGCCCGGAACCCGGACTATGCCGACACCTCGAGCCGCCGCGCCCACGCGGCCGAGATCGCGATCCTGCTCGACAAGAACTTCGCGACCCGGACGCTCGCCGAGTGGCGCGAGGTGCTCGACGCAGCCGGGCTCACCTACGGCGTCGCCCAGACGATCGACGAGTTCGCCCACGATCCCCAGCTCATGGCCAACCGCATCCTCGTCCCCATCGAGGACGGCAGCGCCGAGCCGCATCTGACCGTCGACAGCCCCGTGCGGCTGGACCAGGAACGCAAGGTCCCGGCGCGCCCCGCCCCCGACCTGGGCGAACACACCGACGCGGTGCTGCGCGAACTCGGCTACGACGATGCCGCGATCGCGGAACTGCGCGGGGCGGAGGTGGTCGACTGAGCACACAGCCGCCCGGACACGACGCAGGGGGCCGGACACGACCCAGGGGGAGGGAGAAGGGAACCGCCATCATGACCGAGGCCATGGATACCCAAGCGGTGCGCACCGAGGAACGCGACGGCGGTATCTGCGTGATCACCATCGACCGGCCGGGGGCCCGCAACGCCATCGACGGAGCCACGGCACGCGCGCTCGCCGCCGCCATCGACAACCTCGAGGCACGCGACGACCTCGTGGTCGGCATCCTCACCGGAGCGGGCGGCGTCTTCAGCGCCGGTATGGACCTCAAGGCCTTCGCGAAGGGCGACATACCCGTCATCGAAGGACGGGGCTTCGGCGGGATCACCCGCATCGACATCGAGACTCCGCTCATCGCGGCCGTCGAGGGCTACGCGCTGGGCGGCGGCACGGAGTTGGCGCTCGCCTGCGACATGATCGTCGCCGCCCGGGACGCCACCTTCGGCCAGACCGAGGTCCACTACGGCATCGTGCCCCCGGAGGGCGGCATGGTGCGGCTGCCCGAGCGCATCCCCCGCAACATAGCCCTGGAGCTCCTGCTCACCGGAGTCCCGCTGCCCGCCGCGCGCGCCGAGCAGCTCGGCCTCGTCAACCACCTCACGGAGCCGGGGGAGGCTCTCACCCAGGCCCTGGAGCTCGCCCACCGCATCGCGCGCAACGCCCCGCTCGCCATCACGGCCGTCAAACGCGTCGTCAACGAGCGGACGGCGTTCCGCGACACGGACGCCCTGCGCGAACAGGACCCGTACGTCACCCCCGTACTCGCCTCCATGGACGCGAAGGAAGGCGCCCGCGCCTTCGCCGAGAAGCGCTCACCCCACTGGCAGGGCCGCTGACCCATGCCCGTCGCCCGGCCCCTGCGGATCCCGGCGGTTCAGCCATGCCCCGGGGCCGCCGGTGGCGCACGGGGTTCAGCGCTCCTGCCCCGACACGAGAGGAGCTGGTCACGTGCGCTCCCAGGATGTGACGCAGCGGCTCACCACCCCCTTGGACGTTCCGGCCTACCCCGACGGCCCGTACCGCTTCACCGATCGTGAGTACTTCACCATCACCTATCGAACCGACCCGCAGGTGCTGGAACGCCTCGTCCCGGAGCCCCTGCGGGTCGCCGAGCCGACGGTGCGCTTCGAGATCATGCGGATGCCCGACACCACGGGGCTGGGCGACTACACGGAGTCCGGCCAGGTGCTCTCGGTGGAGTACGAGGGGGAGCGCGGCGAGTACGTCCTGGCGATGTACGTGGACAGCCTGCCGGCCATCGCCAGCGGCCGTGAGATCAGCGCCTACCCCAAGAAGCTCGGCGCTCCACGCCTGGCGGTCGACTCCGACACCCTGGTCGGCACCCTCGACTACGGATCACTGCGGGTCGCCACCGCCACCATGGGTTACAAGCACGCCCGGATCGACATGGACGGTGCGCGCGAAGAGATCTGCTGTCCCACCTTCATGCTGAAGAAGCTCCCCGGATACACCGGCGAGCCGCGCATCTGTGAACTGGTCCGGTTCCAGATCGAGGACATCACCGTCAAAGGGGCCTGGACGGGCCCGGCCCGGCTGCAGCTCTTTCAGCACGCCCTGGCGCCCATGGCGGACCTCCCGGTCCTGGAGGTCCTCTCCGCGAACCACGTCCTGACCGACCTCACCCTGCCGCCGCCCGCGGTGGTCCACGACTACCTCGCCCGGTGAGCTCCGCGGCGCACCACAGGAGGAGCCATCATGAACGACAATTCCGCCGCCTCCGGCCTTGCCGCGGGGCCCTGGCAGAACGTCACGGTCGTCGGGGCAGGGGTCATCGGCGCCTCGTGGGCCGCCCTGTTCCTCGCCAAGGGGATGACCGTCACCATCAGTGACCCGGCCTCCGAAGTCGAGAAGCAGGTGCACGCCCAGCTGGACGAGGCGGTCCCCGCCCTGCGCGCGCTCGGCCTGCCGACCGACGGCCTGGACCGTGATCTGCGCTTCGAGGCCGACCTCGAGCGGGCGGTCGCGAGCGCGGACGTCGTCCAGGAGAACGGTCCCGAACGCCTGGACGTCAAGCGGGACTTGTTCAGCCGCATCGAGCGTGCCGCTCCGGCCGACGCGTTGCTGCTCAGCTCCACGTCCGGCATCCGCGCCACCGACATCGCCGAGGCGCTGCGGCAGCCCGGACGGCTCGTCATCGGCCATCCCTTCAACCCGCCGTACCTCGTTCCGCTGGTGGAGGTCGTCGGGGGCGAGCAGACCGATCCGGCAGCCGTGCGGCGCGCCGTCGACTTCTACACGGCGCTCGGCAAGAAGCCGCGCGTGCTGCGCAAGGAGGTGCCGGGTTTTGTCGCCAACCGGCTGCAGTCCGCGCTCTTCCGTGAGGCGATCAACCTCGTGGTCCAGGGCGTGGTGACCGAGGAGGAGCTGGACGAGATCGTCACGTCCTCCATCGGCCTGCGGTGGGCGGTCGCCGGCCCGTTCCGCAGCTTCCACCTCGGCGGTGGCCCCGGCGGCCTGCCCGCCTTCCTGCAGCACTTCGGTCCCGCCCTGGAGACCCGGTGGCGTGACCTCGGTACCCCCCGACTCGATGAGCCCACCGTGAAGTTGCTCTCTGCTCAGGCCCGCTTCGGCGCGAGCTTCGAGGAGCTGCAGTCCGCGCGGGACAGGGCGCAACTCAAGGTAATGCGCGCCCTCGACGAGTGAGTCACGCGTGCTCGGTGTTGCTCTTCTTCATCCACACCGGGCCGCTGGTGCAGGCGTACGGCGGACGAGGCGGCGGTGACCGCCGACCCTCTTCATCTCATGGACAGGTGCCCATATATTATAGACAGTTGTCCATGAGATTCGAGGAGTGGGGTACCCCGATGGAGACGCTTGCGAACGTGCTGGTGGGGCTGGTGGCCGCGTTGCACGCATACTTCCTGGTCCTGGAGATGTTCCTCTGGGAGAGGAAGCCGGGTCGTCAACTCACCGGCTTCGATGCGGCCATGGCCCGTTCCACCGCCCCGCTCGCCGCGAACCAGGGCCTCTACAACGGGTTCCTGGCCGCCGGGCTCATCTGGGGTCTGATCTCGGAGAATCCGACCGGTTTCCGGGTTCAGGTCTTCTTCCTCGCCTGCGTACTCATCGCCGGGCTGTACGGCGGACTCACCACCAACCGGCGGATCCTCGTCGCCCAGGCCGCGCCCGGGGCGCTGGCCCTCGCGGCCGTTGCGCTGGCCCCGTGACTGCCCCCCACGCAGATCCCCGTACGGCACGGACGCGAGCCAAGCTGGGCCGGGCCCTGCTGGAGGAGTGCGCCGAACGCCCGCTGGCAGAGGTCAGCGTCGCCGCCCTGGTGCGCCGGGCAGGAGTCGGCCGCGCCACGTTCTACCTCCACTACGCCGACCTGGAGGCTCTCGGCGTCGACGTCTGCGCCGAGATCGTCCGCGAAGCCGTGGACGCCCTCCACGCATGGCGCGGCACAGTCGATCCCGAGACCCCTCCACCCGCGCTGCTTTCCTTCTTCGACCGTCTCGCCTCGCATGCCGGGCTCTACCGGGAACTGCTGAGCGTTGGGGGCAGGGGCCCGCTCGGCCATCTGCTCCACGAGGAGCTCCGCGCCCGCAGCCGCACCGAGCGCGCCCTCGTCGGTGCGCCGGAGCCGGACCTGGTCGCCTCGGCCGTGGCCGCGACCTTCGCCGGGGTTCTCGCCGACTGGCTGCACGGCCTCATCCAGGCCACCCCCACCCAGATCGCGCAGCGAATCTGGCGCCTGCTCATCAACCTGCACCGCACTCCCCTGCCCTGACGAGCGCGTCGGCGCCCGCAGGAGCTCTCCCGGCGCATCGCGAGCCATCGTGCCGGCAGACGCCTGGAACCCTACAGACGCCGCCCGCCCGTGCGGGAACAGCGCGGCCCGGGGCTTTGAGCGGGTTCCGCGCTGCCGCGCCTTCACAGCCCGACGAAGGTGTGGGTGGAGCGCAGGTGGACTTGGCAGGCCTCCCAGGCGGACCAGTCGGTGCTGTTGGGGTCGGCCTGCTCGCAGTGGTAGAGCGTGCCCGTGTCGTCGACGGCGAACAGTTCGATCCTCCCGGGTCCGCTGCGCTCGGCGGCGATATGGCGCACCCTCAGGGTGGTCGTACCGATCTGTGCCGGGATCTGGGCCCAGGGCTGCCATTCCCCACTGGCGGGGCCGGTCTCGAAGCGCCGGAAGAGCTGCCCGTCGGGGTTGGTGCCGAAGATCGCCAGGCGTCCGTCGAGGTTCCGGGTCATGTCGATGGAGTCGAGGATGCCGTCGAGCGGCAGCACCCCGCCCCACTCACTCTCCGTCTGCGCATTGCGGACGTTCATCCTGCGCTGGATGAGGCTGCCGTCCTCCTTGATGGCGACCAGCACGCCGCGCCCGTCGGAGCCGGTCTCGACGCAGAGTTGGATCGCGGTGCCGCCGAGCTGGGTCCACGGGGTGAACCATCCGTTCGAACCGGTGTCGTCGTTGAGGAAGTCCTGCCAGCGGTGGTGGATGGTGTTGTCGCCGCGGGTCGCGTAGACCTGCATGCCGCCCCACACGTCCTGGACCGCTGCCGCCGAGCTGAAGTTGCTGTCGAACTGCTGGGGCGCCGTGTAGGTGCCGCTGCCCGCGCTGGTCTGCGCGCGGCGGGTGACGAAGCCGTCGCGGTCGATGGCGAACACCGTGACCCTGCCGTCCTGATGGCTGCCGGCGGTGACGGACTGCCACCCCGGCCCTCCGGCGAGCTTCCTCCAGGGCCCCAGGTCGCCGCCGGCAGTCCGCTGACTGGTGTTCCAGAGGTTGCCCTGTGAGTCCGTACCGAAGAGCTCCAGCCGCCCGTCCAGGTTGCGGGCCACGGCGATCGGGGAACCGAGCGGGTGCGGAGCGTGCAGCGGGAAGGGGGCAGGCAGAAGGAGTTGTGTGTTGCGGTCCTGGTCGACGCCCATGCGGTTGGTGATGCCGCGGCTCACCTCCTGCGGGTCGTTGGTGGCCAGCTCCCTTGCCAGGGAGGCCAATTGCGCGGTGGTGCTGGTGTCACCGCCGAAGGAGAGGGGTGCGGCGGGGTCGACCATGGTGGTGAAGATCGAGATGGTGGCGGGCCCGGCGGCGGAGCCGAACTCTCCCGCGTTCTGCGCCTCGGGGCTCGCCATGATCTCGACGATTCTGCTCTGGATCGGCCAGTCGATGTGCGAGGCCGTGGAGATCTCCCAGAATCCACCGTGGATCGGGCTGGATGCCGGTGTCGGGTGGGGGATGATCTTGTTGGCGTGAGTGTGTCCGTTGACCATCGCGATCACGTTCGGGTAGCGCAGCAACAGCGCCTTGAGCTCGTCTCCGGTGTGGCGGTCCCCGAAGATGCCGCCGAGGATGCCGTCGTCGAGGTTGTCCATGGTGTTGAGAGTGTGGTGGCAGAAGATGACGTACATCTTGTCCTGCACACCACCCTGCGTGACGATGCGGTTGTGGGTGTCGATGTAGCGTGAGCTGTTGGCCCTGAGCTGCTGCTCCAGCCAGTTGAGCTGGTCGGTGTCGACCGACCCGCCCGCGCCGCCGGAGCCGAAGCCGTCGGTGTTGGTGTTGGTGGAGTCCAGGGTGATGTAGCGGATCAGGTCGTTCGTGCCGGAAGGGATCGCGTAGTAGGCCTTGTCGATCCCGACACCCTGGAATCCGTGACCGACCGGCAGGCCCGCTGTGTTGAAATGGTCCTGGATGAAGGCCCTGCGCGAGAGCAGCCGCCGGCCCGGATCCGCCACGACGCGGGTCCCCTCCAGCTCCCAGGCGACCATCAGCTTGCCGAATGTGCCGAGGTCGCTGTAGTTGTCCGGCAGATGGGCGGAGGTGCCCGTGGTCTTGGACGAGCCGATCGCCATGCCCCGCACGTCGACAAGGTTGTTGTCGATGGGCTCGTTCCCCTGCCACAGGCCGTCGTGGTTGCCGTACGCGGCGTACCAGGGCATGCCCAGACCGTGGGAGACGAACGGCCGACGGGCCGCCCCCACCACACCGGTCGCGTCCAACAGCCCAGGGACATAGGGGAATCCGAGGCCGGAGGTGCCGGTGTACTCGTTGTCCGGTACCCGCGGTGGCGGGACCGACGGGTAGTAGTAGTGGTTGTCCCCGGTGCCGCCGTTGGTCAGGGCGCCGCTGGAGAAGCTCTGGTCCAGGCCGATGCTTCCGGAGTCCGGGACGATGCTCTGGCCGCCGTCGAGCAGGTCGATGTACCAGCGGTTCTCGTTGTGCTGGCAGTTGTCGACCGCGTCACCGGTGACGATGGTGAACTGCAGCGGCATCTTGCTCCGTGGGCCGTTGCCGATCCCGGCAAGGGCCTGGCACATCGCGTCGACGACCTGCGTCGACAGGAACTCGTGCCCCCGGTAGGCCGAGTCGGTGGGGTATGAGGCGTAGTGCGGGGCACCGGCGTCGGCGTAGCGGTCCATGAACTCGAGGCGGGCCGGCGACTGGTCGTCCACGATGTGCAGGTCGGTCATCTGCGCGAACGCCGCCAGCGCCATCGTCGGAGGGCTGGGCTGGGACCAGAGGTCGGTACGGATGACGTGCGGCTCCCCCGGCCCGGCGACGAGCCGCTGGTAGCCCGCGCCCTGGGCGTAGCTCGCCCGCTGGACCGTCCGGTCCCACGTGGTGACCACCGGCACCGCCGGCGCGGCGGATGCGAGATCGGCCGCCGTGGCGGAAGCCCTGCCGTCGCCCATCGAGGTCGCGGCTTCGGCGGCGGCGCGAACGCCGCCCACGTCGATGGCTGCCGCCGCCACAGCCGCACCGGTCGTCGTCAGTAGCCTTCTTCGCGAGATATCCACGTCATGTCTCCCAGAAAATGTCGAACACGTCTTCCCCTGTGGCGTTCCATGCCGTTCCGCCTTGTTCCAAGGGCTTGTCACGACCCCCGAGGCCGGGCCGGTGCCGGGGTGGCCGGTGCGGCGCGTCGGCCGTTGCGGCCACGGCGTCGCGGTTCTCGTCCGGTCGCCGGGCACTTCCCCTGACGGCGATTCGTGTCGGGCTGCGGTGGCTAACGGCCGGGCCCCGGAACGTCGCTACGGAGTGCGATTCCGGCGTCGGAGGCGCGGGCGACGATCGAGGCGACGGCGCGTTCGGCAAGGGCCGCGATGGTCAGTGAGGGGTTGACCGTCAGGGAAGTCGGGACAGCGGCGCCGTCGGTGACGAACAGTCCCCTGTGACCGCGTAGTTCATGGCTGTCGGTGAGTGCGCTGACGGCGGGGTCGTCCCCGATCCGGGCCGAGCCGAGCGGGTGGGCCGTGACGGTGCCGGCGACCTCCTCGCCCCAGGGGCGGACCCGGGAGAGGCCGTCCTTCTCCAGGATGCCCCGCAGAGCGGTGTCCGCCCGGTCCCATGCCTGGCGGGTGCGGGAGGTGGGGTGGAAGGACATCGTGCCCTGTCCGAGTCCTGGTGCCAGCCGGGTGAAGCCGCCGGTGAGCGGGACGGCCCCGAAGGTGCCTTCGTTGTCGTCCTCGGTCATGGCCAGAAGGGTGAGCCAGGAGCGCCACCGGGCCCGCATGTTCCGCTTCTCGGCACCGAACCAGGCGGGTGACCCCGCGGCCTGGGCCAGCAGATTGGTCAGCGGCGGGAAGTAGATCTGCTGCAGGGTGAAACGGCTGTACTCCGGGGCGGACGGGTCCAGGTAGTCGTAGGTGGCCGCGGAGATGGGCCGGCCCACGGGCAGCCCCTGGTAGGCGGAACCGTCCGGACGCGACAGCCCCAGCAGTGAGCGCGCCTTGCCCTCGTCGACGTCGGCGACGCTGACGTGGTCACCGTTGCCGGAGAAGTAGCGTCCCACGGCGGCCGGGATGCCTCCGAGGAGCAGTGCGGAGCGTTGCAGGATCACGGGTGTGCCCACGGCTCCGGCGGCCAGCACGACGACCTTGGCGTGGATGACCCCGGCCTGCGCGGTGCACCGGTAGTCATCGGGGTCCAGGACGGTGTAGCCGACCGCGTACCGATAGCCGGACAAGGGCGACGGGGCGACTGTCTGTACCTCGTGCAAGGGGCGGATGACGGCGCCGTGGGCCTCCGCCGCGGGCAGGTAGTTGAGCAGCAGGGAGCGCTTGGCGTCGAAGTGGCAGCCGGAGAGCATCCAGTTGCAGTTGGTGCAGGCGCTGGTGTCCACGGCCACCGGCACGGGATTGCAGGTGTGCCCGGCCCGATGGCAGGCGGCGGCCAGTACCCCGCCCGCGTAGGAAACGTCCGGCCAGTCGGTGCGGGTGACCGGCAGTGCCTCCTCGACGCGGTCGTACCAGGGATCGAGGGCGGCTCGGGTCAGGGAGGCCGGCCACAGCCGCCGGCCGAGACTGCCGTGGCGCTCGAAGACGAAGGCCGGTGCACGCAGTGAAGCGGCGAAGTAGACGACGCTCCCGCCGCCGACGCAGTTGCCTGCCACCACCGCGACTCCGTCGCCGCGGACCACGTCCACGAGCCTGTTGAAGGTGCCAAGGCGCATCGAGTGGGCGAAGTCCCCGGCGCCCGCACGGGGTCCCCGCTCCAGAACGGTGACGCGGGCTCCGCCCGCCGCGAGGTAGTAGGCCGGTATCGCGCCGCCGAAGCCGCTGCCGATCACCAGGACGTCCGTGGTCTCCGTGGTCATGCCGGACTCCCTGAAGCAGTCGTCTCCGGGTGGAGTGCCGCGAGCGGGCGGCCGTAGGAGAAGTCCCGGAAGCGCCACAGGCCGTCCGGGTCCGGCCCGGGGAAGCGCAGCCACGCCAGTCCGGGATGGCCCTGTGCGAGGGCCTGGACCGTGTCCTGCTGCCCCGCGGTGTCGAATGCCAGCCCCACCAGCAGGCTCAGCACCTGCCAGATCGGCCGGTCCGGGTCACCGGAGTCGAACAGGCCGCCGACCAGGGCGGTGCGGTCGGAGAAGGACAGTCCCACGAAAGGCGGACGGGTCGGCGGCAGCCAGATCAGCCGGAGCGCGGCATAGGCGAGGGCGCGGGCGTCCAGCAGGGTCGCGATCGCCGGCAGCAGCCCGGCCACCGGCAGGGAGGGCGAGTTGAGGAGGTCGACGACGCCTGCCTGTACCGCTCCGGGGCCTGTGACCGCCCCGGCGACCGCCACGTCACCGGGGAAGCGGCGCTCGCCCGGGATCAGGGTGTCGGAGAACGCCTCGAGCGTCTGCGTCGTCCAGCTCTCGGAGGCGTCGGCCGCGGCGGCCGGGGACGTGACCGACGCGCCGGCGGCCAGCGCTGCGACGGTGGCGGTCAGTGCCTTGAGGACGGATCTGCGATCGGGCTCGGTCACGGCGGCTCACCCGGCCAGTGCGCAGCGCAGGTCGAACGGCAGTGACACGGTCAGTCCGGTTTCGCCGGCTTCCCGGCCGTAGTCGCTCAGCGCGTGGGCGAGGTCCGGGAAGTCCGGCTCGAGGACGCTGACCACGTCTCCGATGCCGGCGGTGTGTCCGTCTATACGGAAGTTGGTCAGGCGGGCTCCCGCCCGTTGCCCGGTCTTGTCCCACCAGTACTGACCGTCCCAGGCCACCCACGGCGTCGCGCCTGCGGTGGACTGCACGCTCCAGTGGTCCTTCTGGTAGTAGTGGCAGGTCACCATGGTGATGGCGAACCGGGACGGTTCGGCCACCAGGAACCGTAGGGCTCCCCCGTCGTCGACGGTGATGTCGCGCTTGCTGTACTCGACACAGAGCGGGTCGGCGAACGTCAGCCACCACGGCGGCTTCTCTCCCTCGCCGAACTCGTGCCATGTGCAGGTGGATGCGAACGCCGGCTCGGCGAACGGGCCGGAGGCCGTTTCGGAGCGAGTCGCCGGTCGGGGCGAGCCCGCGGGGACGACCTGCTTGGACGGTGCGGCGAGTGCGGTGCTGCTCGGAAGCAGCCCTGCGGAGACTCCGAGAGCCAGCGCGGAGCCGGCCGCGAAGACACGGAGACGCAGAAGTGACACGGGACCTCCTGGAAGCGGAACAGGGTGAATGTCGCTCAGGGACGGCCGCGGCCATGGCGCCGTGGGCGCGGAGACCGGCATAGCGAGGATGCGGCATGCCGACGGCCAGCACAAGAGTTGGAACAGTGACTGAGCCACTCAGCCTGTGATAAGAATTGCCCTCAAAGAGCCGCGTTTTCACGGCTGTTCGACCCGACCGGCGCATCTCGGCCTGCTGTGGCCGCCCCTGCGAACGCGTTGCCTCCCCCCGCACCGCGTCGCCGCCCGCCGAAGAAGACGGTCATGAACAACGTGAAGATGTTGCGCAGGTCCCGTTGGCAGACGAACCCAGCTACCACGAACCGGACAAGGACCCGCCGATGACCCCGGATGAACTCTTCGACACCATCGCCGACGATCTCCTTCCCTTCGGTGCCACCGCCGGAGCGATGTTCGGCAAGCGCGCCCTGAAAGCGAGAGGCAAGGCCTTCGCCTGCCTCCAAGGCGACCGCCTCGCCTTCAGACTCGGCGACGGGACACCTGCCCACTCCCGGGCGCTCGCCCTCCCCGGGGCGGAGCTCTTCGACCCGTCCGGCAAGCATCGCCCCTTCAAGGACTGGGTCGCCGTTCCCCGAACGCACGCCACCGAGTGGCCACGCCTGGCGGAGACCGCGCTCAACAGCCTCGCTCCATGAACCTGTTGCCGGAACCGATCGGCGTTGCGCCTGCCGACGACTCATCCACCCAGGTCGCCCGGCTGCGCATTGCCCGCCTGACCGTTGCCGGGACCTTCGCAGCGGGCACTCGACCTCACCGGTGACGCAGCGGTGCCCGGCCGCGCCGTCTGGCGCGACCGGGCACCGATCACCCGAAGCGGACGGCGTCAGCCCGTCACGGCGACTCCGTCAGGGACGTTGCCCACCTTGATCGCGGCACCGGCGGTGCCGGTGGCGGTGTCGACCGGCCGGACGTCGTTGACGTTGGTGTCCACCACCCAGGCGGTCTTTCCGTCGGGCGACAGGGCCACCCCGTACGCTCCGCCGCCTGTCGGGATCGTCGCTCCCGGCTTCAGCGTCGCGGTGTCGAGCGGGGTCACACCGTTCGCGCCGTTCGTGGCGACGTACGCGGTCTTCCCGTCGGGCGTGACGGTCACGTACTCGGGGCCGGCCCCGACGGCCACGGTGGACAGCACCTGGTAGGTGCCGGTGTCGATCACCGAGACCGTGCCCGCCCCGTTGTTGGTGACGTAGGCGCGACTGCCGTCCGGTGCGAAGGCGATGCCGAACGGGGCCGCGCCCACCGCGATGGTACGGGTCACCGTGCGGCCGGCCAGGTCCACCACGCTCACGGTGCCGTCGCCCTGGTTGACCACCCACAGTTCGCGGCCGCCCGGGCGGACCCGAAGCCGCTCGGGCTGGTTGCCGACCTTGACCGGAGCGCCGGCGGTCAGCGTCGCGGTGTCGATCGGCTGGACCGTACCGTCGCCGAAGTTGCTCACCCAGACGGTTTTCGCGTCCGGGGTGGGCGCCACATCGGCCGCGACGCCACCGACCTTGACGGTGGTGGTGAGGGCGTTGGTGGTGAGGTCCACCACGGTCACGTCGTTGCTGTTGTTGTTCGCCACGAACAGATGGCCCGCGGTGGCGGTCATGCCGTCCGGACCGCTGCCGACGGCGATCGGCGGCCCGGCGTTGCGCGTCCGGGTGTCCACCGGAGTGACCGTGTTGTCACTGTAGTTGGAGACGTAGGCGGTCGGGATGATCTGGCCGGGTTCCGCCACGGTGACCAGCAGGTCGGTCCGGGCGAGTACCGCGCCGCCCGCGGCGTGGCCGGTGAGGGCGACCCGGTAGTAGCCGGTCGCGATGCCGGAGGCGGCGCTCACCGATACGGACGACGAGACGCTCCCGCCGGCCTGCGCCGTGACGGTCCGGCCGGCCGGAGTCGCGGTCAGACCCGCGGGGGCGTCGGCCTGCCAGGTCACGGTCGCGGGGGTGCTGCCGGCCGAGTTGTCGATCTTCACGTTGACCTTGGCGCTGCCACCCGGTGCGATCCGGATCTGTCCGGGATCAGCGCTGAGGGCGGCCCGGGTGGTCGGCGGGAACACCGTCCGCCCGGCCGGGTAGGACGGCGGAGCGTCCGAGGGCGCGGTGCCCCAACGAGTGCTGGGCGAGCTTCCGAGGGTGAAGTCGAGCCGGTTGGTGGCGCCGAGATCCACCCAGGTGCGGCTGGAGGCAGAGCCGTTCACCCGCAGGCTCTGGACATAGGTGTCACCGGCGCCGGAGGCGTTGATCGTCAGGTCGTGCCCGCCCCGGCCGTGCACGACGGCGTGCGGGAACAGCGGGCTGCCGACGACGAACATGGGCACCCCCGGGGTCTGCGGGTAGATGCCGAGCGCCGCCCACACGTACCAGGAGCTCATCGCGCCGAGGTCGTCGTTGCCGGGCTCACCGCCCGGGCCGGGCAGGTACAGGGTGTCCATGATCCGGCGTACGGTGGCCTGGGTCTTCCACGGCCGGCCCGTGCTGTTGTACACCCATGGGGTGCCGAAGGCGGGCTCGTTGCCCTGCCAGTGGTAGGGCGCGTTGGGGCCGGCATTGAGCTGGGTGAAGTAGTCGTCCAGCCGGGCGTCGGCCGCCTTGTAACCGCCCATGCCGTGGATGAGGCCCGGCAGGTCCTGCGGCACCATCCAGGTGTACTGCGCCGCGTTGCCCTCCTGGAAGCCGTTCTGGCCGAAGCCTCCGGTGGTCTGCACCGGGGGGCCGGGCGGGAACGCGCCGTCGGCGTCCCGGGGACGGATGTAGCCGGTCGCGGTGTCGAAGAGGCCGGCCCAGTTCTGCGACCGGGAGTGGAAGCGGGTGGCGATGTCCGGCCGCCCGAGAGCGGCGGCCATCCGGTAGATCGAGAAGTCGGCGAGCGCGTACTCCAGGGTCTCCGAGGCGCCGTTGGGCACCGGACTGATGTCGTCGGAGCCGACGTTGGGCACATAGCCGTTGTGGATGTAGTCCGCTCCGTGCGGACGCTCGGCGTACCAGCCCTGCCCCGGAGCACCTCCGGCCTCCGCGCCGTGCACCATCGTCCTCAGGGCGTGCTGAGTGTCGAAGCCGCGCGCTCCGAAGGCATAGGCGTCGGCCAGGATCGCGTCGGCCGGGTCGCCGTTCATGACTCCGGTGTACCCGTTGGCCACCGGCCACTTGGGCAGCCAGCCGCCCTGGTCGGCGTCGTTGAGCAGCGAGGTCGCCATGTCGCTGGTCTGCTGCGGCGCGATCACGGCCAGCAGCGGCACCTGGGAGCGGTAGATGTCCCAGCCCGAGAAGGTGGCGTACTGGGCGTGCCCGGCGGCCACGCGGTGGACCTTGCCGTCGAAGCCGATGTAGCGGCCGTCGGCGTCGCTGAACAGGTTCGGGTGCAGCAGCGCGTGGTAGAGAGCGGTGTAGAAGGTGGACTGCTGGGTGCGGGTGCCGCCGCCGATGGATATCGCGCGCAACTGCCGGTTCCAGGCCGCCTTGGCGTCGGCCGCCACTCTGGCCACGTTCCAGGTCTTGGCCTCTGCCCGGAGGTTGGCCTCCGCGCCCTGGACGCTGACGTAGGAGACTGCGACCTGCATCCCGAGGACCGGGTTCTTGCGGGTGTCGAAGGTGAGGTAACCACCGGCCACCACACCGGAGTCGGCCGCTGCCTCGGCCTGCTTGGCGCCGTTCTGCCTGCCGCTGAGGCGCTCGCTGCTGAGGCGGCGGCTCTGAGCCTTGGCGGGGGCGCCCTGATCGGCGGTGACCGCCACTGCGGTGGAGCCGGCCGTCACCTGGGGAGCGGCCGGTGACTGGCCTCCCCAGGTGCCGGACGCGGTGAACGGCCGGTCGAACCGGGCGGCGAAGTGCACGGTGTAGGTGTTCGGCTGACCGCAGAAGTGTCCGCTGGTGACCGAGCCGGTGATCTCGCGGTCGCCCACGGTCTGGAAGGATGCCGCGGCCCCTCCTGCGGCGCTGTTGGCGGCCTTGACCAGCATCCGGGCCTGGTCCGTGGCCGGGTAGGTGAAGCGGGCGACGCCCGAGCGAGCGGTGGTCGCCAGCTCTGTGCGCACGCCGCCGGCCGTGACCGCGTACGAGCCCGGCCGGGCGTTTTCCGAGGAGTGCGCGAACGACGCCGAGGCACTCGCGGGGTCGGCGGGTACGGCGCCGGTGATCGGCAGGAACGGGAAGTCGCCGGCGATGGCGCAGCCGGGACCGGAGACATGGGTGAGGCTGAACCCGGTGATGGCGGAGTCCGAGATGTCGTAACCGCCGCCGGCCGGGCGGGACGGTGTGTCCGGGCTCCACTGCAGCATGCCGAACGGCACGTCGGCGCCGGGGAAGGTGTCGACTTGGCCGACCACGTCACCGCCGCTGCCGGTGCCGGCGAACGGGTCGACGAGGGAGGCGGGATCGGAGACGGTCGTCGTGTCGTGCGCCGCGTGGGCGGCGGGTGCCAGGGCGAGGGACGCCAGGACCGCGATCACGAGCCCGAGGACTCGCGATCTACGGCGTCCGGCGTGGCGGGTCGGGGACAATCGGCCACCTCTTCGGGGTTGGGCTGCGCGGTACCACGGGCTTGCGGCGCCGCAGGCAGGAGGGGGGAGGGAGGGAGGGAGAGGGGACGGTGAGCGGTTCCCGGTCGCCCAGCGCTTTCGCGGGAGCGGGAACCGGTTGCGCGGGAGTGGGAGCGGGGAATCGGTTTTGCGGGCACGGGCGGCCGGCCAGGGCATCGGGAGTGTGGCGCCCCCGGCTGGATGGAGGGGGCGGAGCGCCCCATATGGCCGTCAGGAGGCGCAGTCGGCAGTGCGGATGAACCGCGCCTGCTCGGGCCGCGATCCGACCCGTACGGTTTCGGCCAGGTCAGTGCGTCCACCGCGCCGCCCTTAAGCACCTGGACCTGCCGGTGCCGCGCACCAGTTGCGCCATCGTGTCCGCCGCCTTCTGGCCGTACGCCTGCTGGACAACGTTGTCACGGATGGCATGAACTCATGGCCTGGAACTGACTGTCAAGACCTTCTCCACAACTCCCCCAGGCCCCGGGCGACCCTGTAATCACCAGGTGGAGTTCGGCTGCTGACCCGGCATCATCATCGTGAGTGCCCGGCGTGCGGTGCCGCTCACACGTTGAAGCGGAACGACGTCTGTCGCAGAGCTCCCGCTGCGAGAACGCGGATTCCGAGGCGGTCGTCCCAGCACGGTCGGTCCCAGTACCGACTCACGGGCCGTCCGACAGTCCTATCGTTGGCGGATGCGTGCACACCATATTGACCGCCCAGCCGATCTCGACGTGGTACGTGAGTCCTATGACCGGGTGGCCGACAACTACGCCCGCATGGTGGTGACGACGGGATTCGGCGACATCCGAAGCCATCCATGGCTCAAGGCGTCGATCGACGCCTTCGCTGACTCCGTGAACGATCTCGGGCCTGTCCTCGATGTCGGCTGCGGACCGGGAACGGTGACCGCCTATCTCGCCGAACGCGGACTCGACGTGTCCGGGGTGGATCTCTCTCCTCGCATGATCGAGAACGCGCGCCGTCTCCATCCGCAGTGCCGCTTCAGCGTTGCCTCCGCGACCGACCTCGACCTCGGTGAAGCGTCCCATGGCGGCGTGCTCGGGTGGTGGTCACTGTTCAACCTCCCCCGAGCCGTCCTTCCTCAGGTTCTCGCCCAGTTCGCACGCGCGCTGAAGCCAGGCGGACACTTCATCACCGCGACACACGTCGGCGACGAAGACGCGGTGCGCACCGAGGCCTACGGAGGTGTACCCGTTCGCTGGACGACACACAAGTGGCGGCCGGAACAACTCGTGGATCTGATCGAGCAGGCTGGACTGCGCCCGGTCGCCGAACTTCGGCTCCCCGCGGACGAGCAAAGCGGGCCCGGTGTGGTCGTCATGGCCAGGAAACCCGGCTGAGGATCAGGCGTCGGAAGGGGCACGGGGTCTCATGCGGCAAGGCTCCTCTCCGAGCAACAGCCGCTCTCATCACCCGCGCTGTCGCTCGTCGCGTGAAATCCCCTGCCCACTCCCGAGGTTGATCATCACCGGGTTCATCCACCGTCGTACGGCATCGTTCTGGTCACCTTGCCGTGCGGGTCGGCGTCCAGAAAACCGGTCTGCTGATGGTCGTTGCTCAGATAGATCGCCATGCCCGAGGTGGAGGTGAAGACGTCCGGCTCACGGAGCAGCAGATAGCGCGTAGTGGGCTTGTCGACGTTCAGCACCCTCCGCGCACGTGCCAGCAGGGTGGGGACGGCGTCCCAGTCGAAGTCCTTGAGGCTCACAGGCCGGACGCCGCTCGGCAGGGAGTTGCTGATGATTCCCTTCTCCACCCCACGGTCCGGGCGATAGGTGTAGGTGTCGTACTCCTTGTCACTGCCCGGGACCATCAGATCGGCGGACACGTACTCGGGATAGACGGTCAGGTCGCCGTAGGTGTGACGGCCCGTGGCTTCCTCAAGGGCCTTCAGCGCCGTGCGGATGCCGCCGGGGGTGAGCAGGTCGGTGGTCTTCCCGGACACCCCCTCGGCGACCGGTGCCGCGGAAGCCGCTCCGGTCGCGCGGGCCGTGGCCCGGGGCGAGCTGGAGCCGGACGCCCTCGGGCCGCCGCCGTGGCCGCCGTCGTTGAGCGCGTTGCGGACCAGGCCCCCGCCCGCGACGGCGGCGGCGACCGAGGAGACGATCACGATGTTCCGGGTGCGCCGCCGAGCGGCGCCCGGCCGCTTCGCGGGAAACGCCGCGGCCGGCGTGGTCACGACGGCGGCCGGCGGCACAGCGTCCCTCGGGCCCGGGGCGGGCCACACGGTGCCGGACGCGGCCGGTGACGGAGGAGCCAGCGGGTACGAGGTCGCGTACCGCTGCTGCGGCGCGGGCCGGGCCGCGTCGGCGAGCATGCGCTCGACCGTGTCGGCGTCCGGCCGGGCCGCCGGGTCCCGCACCAGCAGGCGGGTCAGTACGGCGGTGAGAGCGCCGGCGCGGGCGGGCGGCGGGACGTCCTCGTGGAGTACGGCGGCGAGCGTGGCCAGGGTCGTGCCGCGACGCAGCGGATGATGGCCCTCGACCGCCACGTACAGCGTCATGGCCAGCGACCACAAGTCCGCGGCGGGGCCGCCCTCGTGTCCGGAGATGCGCTCGGGCGCCATGAAGTCGGCGGTGCCGATGATCGATCCGGCGACCGTGAGCGAGGTCGAGTCGCGCAGCGCAGCGATGCCGAAGTCGGTCAGGACCGGACGGCCGTCGCGGCGCAGCAGGATGTTGGCGGGCTTCACGTCACGGTGCTGGACTCCGGCGGCGTGCGCCGCGCGCAGCGCCGCAAGGACGCCCTCCCCGATACGGGCCGCTTCCGCCGGGGCGACGGGGCCCTGGGCGAGCCGGTCCGCGAGCGAGCCGCCCTCGACCAGTTCCATGACGATCCACGGGTAGGTGCCCGAACCGCCGTCGACGATGTGGTGGATGGTCACGACGTTCGGATGGTCGACCTTGGCGAGCGCGCGGGCCTCGCGCAGCACCCGCTCGCGCAGTGTGCGGGCGCCCTCCGGGTCGTACTCGGCGAGGCCCGCGTCGGGCGGCCTGACTTCCTTGATCGCGACACTTCGGTCCAGCAGCAGGTCGTGGGCGCGCCAGACGGTGCCCATGCCCCCGCCTCCGAGCCTGACCCGCAGTTCGAAGCGGCCGTCGACGACGCGTCTGCCGCTGTCCCCCTCGCTCATGCGGAGGAGGATAGCCCGCCGGTGCTGCGGAACGCGCGCCGGTAGGCGGTGGATGCAACGCCGCGCGCCGCCCGTATGCGCTGGTCCATCGACCGGGCGGTGCCGAAGCCCGCGTCCCGGGCCGGCCACCTGGCCGGCCCGCTGCACCGGCGGGCGAGTCCGGTTTCAGCTCACCCAGGAGCCAGGCAGGTCCTTGCGCACGATTTTCAAGATCGGCAGCCGTACGCCCACCCACGTGGAGCCAGGACTGGTCCTGCAGCCCGTCTCGGCGCACCAGCCCGGTACGGAACAACAGCCGTCGGCCGTCGCGCGATCCAGAGCTCCGAGCGCGGCCTGTCAGCGACATCGGCGGGCGTTGAGCCGGGCGGCCTGGCGTGTCAGATGGTCGCGCTCGGCGAGGTTGGGTGCCTTGTGGGCCGCCTCGGCGTACAGCCGTGCCGCCGTCGCCAGGTCGCCGTCGCGCTCGTGGAGGTACGCCGCCACCGCGGTGCGGCGGGGCAGTGAATCGTCCAGCGCCGCGAGTGCCGCCAGGCCGGCACGCGGTCCGTCGGCCTCGCCGACGGCCACTGCGCGGTTGAGCCGGACGATGGGGTTGTCGGTCAGGCGCGTGAGCTCGTCGTACCACTCGACGATCTGCACCCAGTCGGTCTCCTCGGCGGTGGGCGCGTCGGCGTGGAGGGCCGCGATGGCGGCCTGGGCCTGGAACTCGCCCAGCCGGTCGCGGGCGAGGGCCGCCTGGAGGATCGCGACGCCCTCGGCGATCGAGTCGGTGTCCCACCGGCCGCGGTCCTGCTCGGCGAGCGGTACCAGGCTGCCGTCGGACGCGGTCCGGGCGGCGCGCCGGGCGTGGTGGAGCAGCATGAGGGCGTGCAGCCCCGCCACCTCGGGGTGGTCGACCTGGGCCGCGAGCTGCCGGGTGAGCCGGATGGCCTCGGCGGCGAGGTCGACGTCGCCGGAGTAGCCCTCATTGAAGACCAGGTAGAGGACGCGCAGCACGGTGGCGACGTCGCCGGGCTGGTCGAACCGCACGCCGGAGACCGTGCGCTTGGCCCGGCTGATGCGCTGCGCCATGGTCGCCTCGGGTACCAGGTAGGCCTGGGCGATCTGGCGGGTGGTCAGCCCGCCGACGGCTCGCAGCGTGAGAGCGACCGCGGACGCGGGCGTCAGCGACGGGTGGGCGCACAGGAAGTAGAGCTGAAGTGTGTCGTCCACCGCGGGCGCGGGCCCGGGCGTCGGCTCCTCGTCGACCAGGTCCTCACGCCGGCGGCGGGCGGCATCCGCCCGCATCGCGTCGAGGAACCGGCGCCAGGCCACGGTGACCAGCCAGCCCTTCGGGTCCCGCGGCGGGTCGGCGGGCCAGACGCGGACCGCCTCGACCAGCGCGTCCTGCACGGCGTCCTCGGCCGCCGCGAAGTCGGCTCCGCGGCGGACGAGGACGGCGAGCACGCTCGGCGTGAGGCTGCGGAGCAGGGCCTCGTTCATCGATGAGGTCACTCCGTGATGGTGGGGGGCGCGGCCAGGAACGGGCGCACCTCGAGCCACTCGTGGATCGGCTTCCCGCCCGCCCCAGGGGCGGCCGACAGTTCCCCGGCCAGCTCGACGGCGCGCTCGTAGCTGTCGACGTCGATCACCATCCAGCCGGCGATGAGGTCCTTGGTCTCGGCGAACGGGCCGTCGGTGACCGGCGGGCGCCCCTCACCGTCGTACCGGACCCACGTCCCCTCGGGGGCGAGCGCCTGACCGTCGACGAACTCGCCGGTCTTCTCGAGCCGGGCCGCGAAGTCGTGCATGTACTGCATGTGCGCCGAGATCTCATCCGGAGTCCACTGGTCCATCGACACGTCGTTGACCGGTGCAGGGGCGCCGCGGTAGTGCTTGAGCAACAAGTACTTGGCCATCGTGTTTCTCCTCGCTGGTGCGACCCATTGTGGTCGCGTTCATTGCGGGGACGGAGCCAGTCATGGGTTCTCGACATCGCCGTCCGATTTTTTTGCGCTCTCGTCGATGAGCCCGGGTGAGCCGTCTCGGCGCGGGACTTTCCGTGTCCGACGAACGGCGCCAGGGGCGCGTGCGTCCACCAGACACGTGGCACCGGGGCGCGCTTGAAGCTTCACCAACCCGGGCATTTCCGCGAGGCACTTGGCAGGAAACGTCAATATGATGTCATTGCAGCCGCTTCGGATGCGGGCACAGAATGTGACCGTGTTACGACGAATAGTTGTAGTGGTGTACTCCGGGGTTCAAGTGCTGGACGTCACCGGTCCGGTCGAGGTCTTCGACACCGTGAACCGATTCCTGGCGGACCCCTCGGCCGGATACCGGATCGAGTGCGTGTCGGCCGGCGCTCCCCTGGTGCGTACCTCGGCGGGGCTGGAGATCGGAGCCTCCCCGTTGGAGGTGGGCGAGGGACCGGTGGACACTCTGCTGGTGCCGGGGGGATGGAGTCTGCACGAGGCTCTGGTGGACCGCCCGCTTGTGGAGTGGATCGGCCGGGCCGCGCGCAGGTCACGACGGGTGGCGTCGGTGTGCGGCGGCTCCTTCTTGCTGGCCGAGGCGGGGCTGCTGGACGGCAGACGTGCGACCACGCACTGGGCCTACTGCCGCGAGATGGCGCGCCGCTATCCGCGGGTCGTGGTTGATCCGGGCCCCATCTTCGTCTGGGACGGACCGTTCGTCACCTCGGCCGGGGTATCCACCGGCATCGACATGGCACTGGCCTTGGTGGAGGCCGACCACGGGGCCGATCTGGCTCTGGAGATCGCTCGCCATCTGGTGCTGTTCTTCAAACGGCACGGCGGACAGCCACAGTTCAGCGCCGTGCTGGATGCCCAACTGGCGGACAGGGCGCCGATCCGCGCGGTGCAGGAGTGGGTGGGCGCTCATGTCGAACACCCGATGCCGGTGCCGGTACTCGCGGAGCGGGCCCGTATGAGCCCGCGGAACTTCGCCAGGGTGTTCCACCGAGAGGTGGGCATGACGCCTGGCCAGTATGTGACGCGGATGCGGATCGCCCGGGCCAGGGACCTGCTGGAGAGTACGGATCTGCCCGTGGGCGAGGTGGCCCAAAGGTGCGGCTTCACTCGCATAGAAACGTTCCTTCGTGCTTTTGGCCGGGCGATGGGCCTTACTCCCGGCGCCTACCGGCAACGTTTTCAGATCTTGGAGCCGTCCGGGCTCATGGTGGACGAGGCGCACGCGGGGAGGATGTCATGACCGGGGAGATGCGCCTGGTGGACTGGCTCGCCGCTGAACTGGCCCGCTTGGGTGTGCAGCACGTGTTCGGGGTCAGCGGCGCCAACATCGAGGACCTCCACGACGCATTACGGGGCACCGGGAACACGGTGCGAGGTGTGGTCGCAAAGCACGAGTTCTCCGCCGTCACCATGGCCGACGGTTGCGCCCGCGTCACGGGTCGGCTGGGAGTGGTGGCGGCAACCTCCGGCGGTGGCGCCATGAACCTCGTGCCGGGCCTCGCAGAGGCACATGCCTCGCGAGTACCGGTGCTGGCGCTGGTCGGACAGCCGCACACCGAGCAGGAGGGCCGTGGTGCCTTCCAGGACTCCAGCGGTGCGGCAGGAACCTTCGATGCCCGTGCGGTGTTCGCGCCGGTCTCCCGCTACTGCGCCCGGGTGGACGACCCGGCGACATTCGACAAGGTGCTGGCCGAAGCGGTGTCTGCGGCCCAGCGCGACCCGAAGGGGCCCGCCGTCCTGCTGCTGCCCAAGGACGTCCAGCAGGCTCTGGTCACTTTCCCGGTGCGGCGGCCTCTCGTCGAGCCCCCTGCGCCCGCTGTCGCGCCACCTCCCCCTGCGCTGGAGCACGCCGCCGGACTGCTGCGCCGTTCTCGGCAGGTGCTGATCGTCGCCGGAGAAGGGGTGGCCGCGGCCGGGGCACGCCAGGAGTTGGCGCGCCTGGCCGGCCGGCTCGGGGCGTGGGTGGCCGTCACACCGGACGCCAAGGATGTGTTCGACAACCGCCATCCCGCATTCGCCGGGGTGGCCGGCGTGATGGGCCACCCCGGAGTAGCGGACCGGATGAGGGACGCCGACCTGTGCCTGTTGGCGGGAACCCGGCTGCCGGTACTGGCACGCGGCGGGCTGGAGGGCGTGCTGGCCGACACCCCGGTGATCTGTGTCGATCCCGAACCTCCCTACGTCAAAGGCCTCGCCCTGCTGGGCAACCCGGGTGAGACGTTGCGGGAGCTGTCGACGCGGCTGGGGCCCTGCCGACGGGACAGCCCGCCGCACCAGGGGCCTGTTCCGCTGCCTGCCGGCGGGCAGGCCGGTGACGGACTGACCGAGTATGCCGACGCCCTCACGGTGATCTCATCGGTACTGCCGCACGACGCTCATGTGTTCGTCGACGCGGGCAACGCGGGAGCAGCGGCCATTCACCTGCTCCCTGCCCCGCTGCGAGGCCGATTCATCGTCGCGGTGGGGATGGGCGGCATGGGTTACACCTTCGGCGCGGGCATCGGCGCCGCGCTCGCCACCGGCCGGCGCACGTACGTCCTCGCCGGAGACGGGGCGTTCTTCATGCACGGCATGGAGGTGCACACAGCGGTGGAGCACTCGGCCCCCGTCACCTTCGTGATCTTCAACAACAACGCACACGCCATGTGCGTCACCAGGGAGGACCTGTTCCAGGGCGGTGCCCGCGGTGACAACACCTTCCGCTCCTCCGACATCGCGGCCGGAACAGCCGCGATGTTTCCGGCACTCCCGGCCACGCGGGCGCACACCGCCGGCCAGTTGCGCAAGGCACTGCTGACCGGGCAGGACGGCGGCGGTCCTGCGCTGGTCGCCATGGACTTCGATCCTGCCGAGATCCCTCCCTTCCTTCCCTTCCTGACCGCAGCTCACGGAACCCCTCATCACCGAAAGAGCGATCATGAAATCGAAACCGTCCATGTCGGATGACATCCCCGGCCTGACTCGGGTGGAGAACACGACCCAGGAAGAACTCATCGCCCGCTGCACGGAGATGACCCACGCGGCGTATCCCCATGAGCAGGTCTACGGGCAGTACTGCACCATCCAGCAATACGTGAACTGCCCGCCGCAGGAGACCTACACCTATCTGAAACAGGGACACCACCTGGAGGAATGGACGTTCAGTCTCCGTGGCTTCGCCCCCACCGCCACCCCCGGCCTGTGGAAGGGCAGCGATCTGCTGGCCGCCGAGACCCCGATCTTCTGCCGGGTCGAGGCCAACCCACAGGTCATGACGGTGGACTACCACTGCGCCTGGGACCAGGGCGAAACTCTCTGGATGATCTACCTCATGCGCGTCGTGCCCGCCCGGCTGGTGCTCGGCAGGCCGGGCTCGGTGATCACCTGGACCAACTGCCGCCATCCCTATTACGACGACAACCCCCGGCCCGATCTCGCACCCGCTCCCGACCGGCCCTGGGTCGGCGACTTCTGGGACCTCTTCTACGCAGGTCACACCGTCGAGATGGACAATCTCAAATCGATCCTTGAACACCGTCACCGACTCGGCCTCCCGGTGTGCGTGCCGCCGCCCTCACAGGTGGCCGCACAGTGACGGCCACGACCGTGTGCGTGGCCGATGTCGCCGGCCACCTGCCGGGCGACCCCGTGCCCGCCGCATACTTCACCGGATACCCCGGCGCGGAGGACCGGCTCCGGGACAGCCCGATGTTCAAGATCCCATCCACGCGGCACCATGTGGCCTCCGGCGAAAGCAATGCCGATCTGATCGAGCGGGCGGTGCAGCCGCTCCTGCAGCGCCAAGGACGCGAAGCCATTCGGGCGGTGGACGTCCTGCTGGTGCACAGCCAACTGCCGGACATCCCCTTTGTCGGCGCCGCGGGCGAAGTCGCCCACCGACTGGGACTGCGCCCCCGGTGGATGCTCGACGTGGCCAACGGTGGCTGCGCCTCCTTCGTCCATCTGCTGGAGCTCGCCCGGCAGATCCTCGCCACCACCGACGCCCGGACCGCCCTGATCTGCAACGCCCAGACCGCGGCCGGCCAACTGTTCACCCAGGACCGGGTACGCGGCCTGGCACAGGCCGCGATCCCGGGCGACGGCTGCGGCGTGGCGTACCTCACCACCGGATCCCAAGGCTCTCCCGTACTCGGTCTGAGGACACGTCATCTCCCCGAGTTCGCAGGGGAGATGCAACTGGTCCGGGACGACGGCCGCAGGTACTGGGAGGCAGGCGAGGCGCAGCCGCGCATCGGCTTCACCGAGGAGGCCGTCGCCAAGGTCCTGGACCGAGGAAACCGCCTGGTCCCCGAGGTGGTCCGGGAGCTGTGCCGCGACCTGGGCAAGGAGAGCGGCGACATCGACGTACTGATCACGAACCAGCCCAACCGGCTGTTCCTGGACAACTGGCGCCAGGCTCTGGGACTGCCGCCCGAGCGGCACCCCGACACCTTCGACAGCTGCGGCAATCTGTTCGGGGCCGCGATGCCGATCACCCTCGACCACGCTGTTCTGTCCGGGCAGGTGCCTGAGGACAGCTTGGTGATCCTCGGTGGATTCGCCCACGCCGGCGACTACGCGGCTGCCGCGGCGATCCACTGGAAGGGACGTGCATGACAGCCGTGAGCGCATTCCGGCTGTACGTAAGGGTGGTCAGCGAGTCCGGCCATCCGGGCGACCGCGGCGCCGGCTCGGACGGGTCCTCCGGATCACATGGCTGACCGGACGCCCATGACGAGAAGCGCGACGAGGTAGCGGATGGCGGTCCTGCCGCATCGCAAGGCAGGACCGCCACTCGCCGTCCGCGGGCCGACGTGGCCGCGCGGTGGGTGATTCCGGCGCCGCCGAATCGCCGCGGTGGCTCCGGGTGGACTCAGTGGAGGCAGAGGCAGAACGGATGGCCGGCCGGGTCCGCATAGACCCGCCAGTTGGCTTCCGGGCGGAGCTGGTCCGTGCGTTCCAGTACGCTCGCGCCCAGGTCGAGTGCCCGCTTCTCCTCCGCGTCGAGGTCATCGACGTCGAAGTCCAGGTGGAGCTGCTGCGGGCGATGTCGGCCGGGCCATTCGGGCGGCAGATAACCGTCCACCCGCTGGCAGGCCAGCGGCGTCCCCTCGAAGCCATGCACCTCGACCCAGTCGGGATCCTCCGGGTCCGCGACCACCCGGCCGCCGAGGAGATCCGCGTAGAACTCCGCGAGTCGTACCGGATCGGCGCAGTCCAGCGCGACCGCCTGCAGCTTTCTGATCACTTTCCACATCCCTCGCTTCGGCCGCTTCCGCGACTCCCCCGTACGGGAGAGGGAGTACCCGCCGCCATGGCGGGCATGCGCGCCGGAGCGCCGAGCCGCCGCCGGGCTTCACCCTCGCCCTTCTGTGGTGGTCGCGCGTCAGCCGACGCAGCCGAAGGGGATGACGGGGCTCAGCAGGCAGTTGGTGGGGGTGTTCCCGCTGATGGTCGACAGGAAGACGTTGCTGAACTGGGTGTCGGTCCAGACGCCGCCCGGGGCGGGGGCGATGGGCGCGATGTTGTTGTTCACGCTGGAGGAGAAGAGGCCGACCGAGCCGCCGATGTTGTAGATGCCGCCCGACACGGCTCCGGTGCCGGTGACCTTGTTGGCGTCGACATGGGAGCCGGACACTGACAGGGACGCATTGAGGTTGTTCTTGTCCACGTAGATCCCGCCGCCCTTGGAGTATCGGCCGGAGGCCAGGTTTCCAGTGACCGTGGTGCCACTTTGCACCGACAGGATGTTCGACCCCGAACTCTCCGGCTGCATCGCGATGCCCGCGCCGCGACCGTCGGCGCCGATGATCCGGTTGCCCGTGACCTTGCTGCTGTCCAGGGTGAACTGACCGTGCTCCAGGAAGATGCCGCCGCCGAAGTGGTTGAGGCCCGTGGGCGTGTCGAACCCGGTGACCGTGTTGCCGCTGATCCTGACGTTCTGGAACGTGACCGACCCGTTGCCGGTGGAGTCGGCCAGAACGCCGCCCCCGCCTTCCACACTGTTGGTGACCCGATTGTCAGCGATCGTGGTGCCGATCACGGTCAGCATGTTTGAGCCGGTGAAATAGAGGCCGCCGCCCGCGGACTTCGCGGTGTTGTAGTCGATGGTGCTGTTCAAGATGGCCGCAGGCTGCGAGGTGTCGATGATGATGCCGCCCCCGTACGCCCCCGACCGGTTGCGGGACAGGGTCACCTTGGACAAAGTGACGCCGGTCGTCCCCTGAGCGTAGATGCCGGCGGGGCCGCTGCCGTTGCGGTTGTCGTTGACCGTGCCGCCGGTGAGGGAGAGCGTCGTACCGCTGGCGGCGTTGATCGCACCGGCCTTGCCGGGGTCGTCGGCTGCGTTGCCCTGGAAGTTCACGTTGGTGGCGCTCAGAGATCCGTCAGTGGTTCCGAGATCGACGCCACCGGCGCCGGTGGCCGAGGCGCTGCCGTTCATCACGGTCAGGGTGTCCATGGTCAGGGCTACCCCCCCGACCTCGAAGATCCCGAACTGGGTGGCGGCCGCCGGGTCGCGGCGGATCGTGGCGTGGTTGCCCTGGATGGTCAAGGGCTGGGTGATGGTGGGGAGGGTGCCGTCCGAGTCGGCCAGCGTGTAGACGCAGTACGAGGTCAGGGCGAGGGTGTCGCCCCCCACCATTCCGTTCGACGCGTTGATCGCCGCGATCAGCTGCGCCGTCGAACACCCCACGTTCGTGATTGCGTACGCCGGAGCCGCCGACACCACACCCGCCAGCAACACCCCCGCCGCCACGGCCGCCCCTGCATGCGTACTCCGCCGACCCATCGCTCGCACTCCTCCACTGGCTCGCCCGACCCGCCCTCGCGGATCGGCGACTCCAAGCTAACCGGCATATTTATGCACGAAAGCTGACATTCCGTTAGCTCGTCGAACTGCCATCCGGTCAGCCCATGCGACCGTGTGGGGCTCGTGAAGTCCCCACAGGAAGAGCGGATCCGGCCGGCTCACGCCCTGCCGGCGTGAGCGGCGGGTTCGTTCGGCCCCACGGACGAACCCGCCCGATCACAGCGTCGCACCAGACACCCACCATCGACTACGATGGGTAGTCGAACAATTACTTTGGGTTGGACTGGAGAAGAAGCGACAGTGCACGAGCATCCCCCCAACAGTCCGACCGGCCAGGTGCCGCCGCCCGTCACCCCTGTCGGGGGAGCTACCGTCACGGTGGGCACGCAGGCCGGGTCGCGCCCCGGGAATGCGCACCCCGTGTACGCGAAGCCGCGCGGCGCGATGGGCGCCATGTGCCTCGCGCTGATCCTCGTCGCGTCGTCCATGTCGGCCCTCAATCTGGCGCTGCCCCAGCTGGCGCTCGACCTCGGCGCCTCCACCACGTCGTTGACGTGGATCGTCGACGGCTACACGGTGGTGCTCGCGGGCCTCGTACTGCCGCTCGGCGCCCTCGGTGACCGCTACGGCCGCCGCGCGGTACTGGTCGCGGGCACGGCGGTGTTCGGGGCGGCGGCTCTCACTGCGTCGTTCGCCTCGGGGAGTGCCGAACTCGTGGCGTGGCGCGCGGTCATGGGTCTGGGCGCGGCCATGATGATGCCCGGGACGCTGTCGACGATGACGGCCGTGCTGCCTCCCGACCAGCGGGCGCGTGGTGTGGCCGCGTGGGCCGGGTGCGCGGCCGCGGGCGTCGCTCTCGGCTTGCTCGCGTCGGGCGTGTTGCTCGAGTGGTCTTCGTGGCGGTCGATCTTCACCGCGGCGGCAGCCGCCGCTCTCGTCACGGGCGTCGTGGCGGTGCTGTTCGCTCCGGAGACCCGGGAGGCGCGTCCCGGGCGTTTCGACGCTGCCGGGGCCGTGTGCACCGCGATCGCGCCGGGCGCGCTCGTCTTCGCGCTCATCGAGGGCAACGACGTGGGGTGGGGCGAGCCGCCGGTGGTCGCGGCCGTAGCGGTCTCGGTGTCGGCCGCTGTCGCCTATGTCGTCCTCGGCCTGCGCACCGACGACCCCCTGCTCGATCCGCAGTTGTTCCGCATCCCTGGGTTCCGCGCGGGGTCGGTGACGATCGCTGCGCAGTTCCTCGCGGTATTCGGGTTCTACTTCGTGGGGTTGCAATACGTGCAGCTCGTGCTGGGCTACCGTCCGCTGAAGGCGGGCCTGGCGCTGCTGCCGATCGGCTTGGTGGTCGTGCCGGTGTCACAGACGACGCCGCGTCTGGCCGCGCGCTTCGGCGCGCGCGCGGTCATGGTCACCGGCCTGCTGCTGCTCGGGTGCGGGCTCGTCGCGATGGCGTCACTGGACGCTGGATCGGGCTACCTGCCGTTCCTCGCCTGCCTTCTTGTGGCGGGGCTCGGCGTCGGGATGACGGGCGCGGTCGGCACGTCGGCCATCACCGGCTCGCTCACACGCGACAAACAGGGCGTCGCCTCGGCGGTGAACGACGTCACGCGCGAGGTCGGGGCGGCGGTCGGCATCGCGCTGATGGGGTCGGTGTTCGGCAATCGATACCGCGCGTCCCTTCCGGAGGCGGTCTCGCGCCTGCCGCGGGATGCCGCCGAGGCCGTGCGCCAGTCACCGGCGGGCGGTCTCCACGTCGCCGGGCACGCCGGGCAGCAGGGCGCGGCTCTGGCCACCGGGGTGCGCGAGGCGTTCATGCGCGGCATGTCCGCTGCGTTGCTCTCGGCAGCGGTCGTCGTCGCGGTCGCGGCCTGCTCCCTTGTCCGCGCCCCGGGGCGGACCCGGCGGTCCGCCGATTAGTGCCGCGACAGGCAACGTTGGCCCGTCAAAGAGGTTGCCCGCTGCGGCACCAAGGCGTCTTTCGTTCTCAAGCCCCACCCTGGGAGTTCCTCGATGACCACCTCAACCGGACAGATCGACGTCCTCGTCGTCGGCGCGGGCCCGACCGGGCTCGCCTGCGCGATCCTGCTGGGCCGGGCGGGGATCAGAACCCACGTCGTGGCCCGGCACACTGGCACCGCGACCCATCCCAAGGCTCACGTCGTCAACGCCAGGTCCATGGAGATCCTGCGGCAGTGGGGGCTGTCCGCCGCTGTCGCCGAGGCCGCGCTCCCGCCCGACCGCGGCCTCGGCATGGGGTGGATGACGCGCATGGCCGGGCGCGAACTGGGGCGGCTCATGGTCGACGACGACCCCCAGGCCCTGCACGCCGCGCTGAACGACTCCAGCGAGATCCTGCGTTCGTGCCCGCAGGACGTGCTGGAACCACTGCTCCTGAAGGCGGCGACGGCGAGTTCCAACGTCACCGTGGAGTTCTCGACCGAAGTCCTGACCGCCGACCAGGACGGTGAGGGCGTCACCACCCGCGCCCGCGTGGTACGGGACGGCGGCGAGCGCCTCTTCCGCTCGGCGTACGTCATCGCGGCCGACGGGGCCCGCAGCACGATCCGGCGGCACCTGGGCATCGCCAACGACGAGTTCCAGGCGACCGCGCACATGATCGGCGTTCACTTCACCGCCGACCTCGCCGACTACCAGAGCGAGCGGCCGTTTCTGCTGTGGTGGATCGTCAACCCGGACACCCAGGGCGTGTTCATCGCGCTGGACGGCCGCCACCGCTGGACCTATCTGTTCGGCTACGACCCCACGCGCAACATGCCGACCGACTTCACCGGGGAACGCTGCGCGCGGATCGTCCGCGACGCGGTGGGCGCGCCCGGGCTCGACGTCCGGGTCCACGGCGTCTTCCCGTGGCGCATGGAGACCGCGATCGCGCACCGTTTCCGCGACCGTCGGGTCTTCCTCGCCGGGGACGCCGCCCACCGGTTCCCGCCCACCGGAGGCTTCGGCATGAACACCGGTATCCAGGACGCCCACAACCTCGCCTGGAAACTCGCCCACGTGCTGCGCGGCACGGCCGGTGAGGGGCTGCTCGACACCTACGAGAGCGAACGCCGTCCGGTGGCCGTCACCAACGCCCTCCAGAGCAAGGCCAATGCGGAGGGGCTGGCGCCCACGGGCGCTTTGCTCGCCGACCCGGAGTCGCTGCGCGCGGTGGAGGACGAGGAGTCCGCCGAGGGCGAGGTACTGCGGGCCGCGATCGCCGCCGCCATCCCGGCGCAACGCGACCAGGCATTGTTCAACGGCCAGACGTTCGGCTACCTCTACGAGTCCGCGGCCATCGTGGACGACGGCACCGAGGCGCCGGTGTCGAGTGTGTCGGTCTACCGCCCCACCGCGCGCCCCGGCGCCCGGGCGCCGCATCTGTGGCTGACCGGGCCCGACGGCGACCATGTGGCCCTGGTGGACGCGACCGGCGACGGGTTCGCGGTCCTGGCCGGGCCGCGCGGCGACGCCTGGGAGGGCGCCGCCGCCGTGGTCCGCGAGAGGTACGAGATCGATGTGGCCGTCCTGCGTGTCGGCCCGGACTGCCCGTGGACCGACAAGGACGGCGAGTGGGCCGCGCTGTACGGCGTCGGGGCCGCCGGCTGCGTCCTCATCCGTCCCGACGGCCACGTCGGTATGCGGCACGCGGACGAACCCGGCGATGCGACCGGCGTGCTGTGCGCGGCCGTGGCCCAGATCCTCGCACGGGAGACGTCGCCGCTCACGGTCGGCTGAACCGTCGGTGCCCCGGCGGCCGGTGGACGGCCGCCGGGGCACCACCCGCAGTTGCCAGTGCTGTGACCGGAAAGGTTTGACGTCGCGAGCCGGTGGACCTTTCCGGTCACAGCACTAGACCACGGTCAGCTGCATGAAGCCGTAGGAGAACCGGCCGCTCTCCGGCACCCAGCACAGCACCTTCTGCCCTGGCTCGAAGCGTCCGCCGTTGAGCAGTTCCTCAAGCATGATGAACACCGACGCCGAGCCGGTGTTGCCCTTGTACTCGAGGTTGGTGAACCACTTCTCCTCCGGGACACCGAGCCCGCACTCGCGGAAGGTGTCCATGACCGGCTGCCGGAAGTACGCCGATGAGTAGTGCGGCAGGAACCAGTCGTAGTCCTCGCCGCTGATGTCCCGCCGCTCCTTCAGGACCGTGATGCTCTCGGCGAGCAGTTTCATGATCAGCTCGCCGAGCTGCCGCGCGTCCTGCTTGATGAAGAAGTGCCCGGCCTCCAGCGCGTCGCGGGGTGTCCCCTTCTGCCGCCAGCCGGTGAACGACCCGTCCTTCCCCTTCTCCGCACCCACGTACATGCAGGGGTCGGCGAGGTGCGCCATCGAGATGGTCTCGACCCAGTCGACGCGCAACGACACCGACGCGCCCCGGGGCTCATCGCTGACCAGGACGGCGGCAGCGCCGTCGGACAGCATCCAGCGCAGGAAGTCGGCCTCCAGAGCGACCACCGGGCTGGCGTCCAGGCGGCCCACCGACGCGTCCTCGTCCGCGTCGGCAGGCCGGTGGTCGAACGCGAAGTACCGCGCCCGCAGCCCCGCCGAGGCCGTCTCCGAAGCGGTCGCAATGGCGTTCCTGCTCGCGCCGGACAGCACGCTGAGGTAGGCGTACTTGAACGCGGTCAGGCCGGACATGCACACTCCTGCCGTGCTCACCGCCTCGCACGGCGGCGCGCCCAGATCCGCGTGCACCATCACGGCGTGGTTCGGCAGCAACTGGTCGGGCATGGTCGTGCCGCAGGACAGTGTCTCCAGGTCGGCCAGCTGGAAACCTGTACGCCTGCACAGCTCGTGGACCGCCTCGATCGTCAACTGGGCGTTGGTGTGGGTCGCTTCGCCGGTCACCGGGTCAATGGCGTAATGACGGGTCTTGATGCCGTTGTTGCGCAGCACCATCGCCTTGGTGCGCGACCGGACGCCGCCGATCCGGCCGAGCACGTCCTCGATTCGGCTGTTGTCGACGGGCTCGTTGGGCAATACGACGCCAGCTCCGGAAATGTACGCGGGCATGGGTTCTGGGATCCTCTCGGTGGTTGTGCAGGGCAGGGGCTACGGCCGCAGACCGCGTACGTAACGGCTGAGGCGACGCGCGAAGACGACGCGCAGCACCGGCGTCAGCAGCGCCGACGCGAGCAGTACGACGGGCAGCCAGGTCACGAGCATCAGGACGAAGAGCCCGATCACCGGCTGACGCGCGAGACTTCCGGGTGTGCCGCATCGCCGGGCCAGCCGGGCGATCGCTTCCATGGGCGGCACGACGGCCGCCTCCGGCAGCAACGAGCCGACGTCGAGACTGACCGGCGCGACGTCGGACAGCAGGGAGGCGGGCTCGGGTTCGGCCCAGCGGTCCCGGGTTGCGAGCAGCCGCTCGCCGACGCGGCCGAGCGCGTCGATGTCGCCGCGCGCGACCCCGGCGGCGGGCAGCAGGATCCTCCTGTCCCGACGTCCGGTGATCATCAGCAGCGGCGCGGTGATGTATCCGGCCAGCGAACCACCCTGGTGCGTCAGGACGATGCTGTCGGTGTGCTGACCACCGGCGCGCTCGATGAGGGCGCGGGCCCTGGCATAGGCGCGCTGCCACATCCGGCGACAGCACGTCACGCTCACCACACGTGCGCCACGCAGGACTTCGGCCTCGGGCGCGGTGAGAAACGCCTGGATCGGCAGCGACGGCGACAGGAACCACACCTGCCAGCCGAGGATGACGAGGTCGAAGCGTTCGCCCGGGTCCAGTGCGACAGGGGCGAGTGGCGGGGGCTCGCCGTTGAGGGACTCCGGCATGCAGTCGAAGAACTCCCGCGCCCCCCAAGGAAAGGAGTAGGGGGGCGCCGTGTCGATCGGCAGCCAGCAGATCTCCACATCAGGCGCCTGCAGGGGAACGGTGAGCGCTTCGAGGGCGTTTCGGACGTCACCGGATTGCGAGTAGTAGACGACAAGAACACGCTTCACGCCGCCCTCCATGAACGGACGGATGGGGAGAGCACGGCGGCGGCGCGACAGCGCCGCTCACAGACAAAGATCACGACCGACTAGATAGTCGCCAGGTGTCCCCCCAACGGCGCAATCACCCGATAGCGGGCGTGTCAGAGTCGGACCGCCGGCGCCCTTGCCGGTTGCCCGACAGTCGTCGGCGGAGGCGGGTGATCCCCTCCTGTTGATGCTGGTCGCGCAGGCGAACAACACTCTGTTGGCCGACGACGAGACTTGACGATTCGAGAGGCCGGATCGGTCTGGGAGTTGTGTGGGCCCGGTGAAACCATGGCTCGAGCTCCCGGCGCACACATCGTTGTTCGAGGGGGAAGCAACAGATGAAGCTACGCAACCGCTTACGCGCGAGCCTGGTCGCACTCGGCCTCGCCGCGTCCAGCCTGACGATCGCCACACTCGGCGCGACGCAGGCCCACGCCTGCGGCAAGTCAGCGCTCGGTCCGGTCCAGACCATCACCGCGGGCAGCCAGAGCATCGGCAACTTCTATCTGGCGTGGAACAACTGCCCCAGCCCAGCAGTGGTGTACACCGAGATCCACCTCTGGAACACCCGCTATACGAACGCTAGCGGGCAAATCCTCGTGGCGAACACCTACCCGGGCGGAACCTACGCCACGGGCCCGTCCAAGCCGACCATCGTCAGCGACGGAACCGCCTGGTGGGACGCTGGTCCGATCTCGATCTACAGCCGCCCGAGCAGCACCCGCACCTACTACGGGTCGTTCAATTTCTCCGCCAATGGCTACTGGTGTTCCGGCCGTACGGCGACGTGGAACTTCTCCAACGGGTCGTACGGCGCCGGCCCGATGTACGTCCGGTGCCAATAACCCATGAACAGCCTAGGGCCCGGCCCGGCCCGGCCTGGCATGGCCTGGCATGGCCTGGCCCTAGCGCCGGGGGCGCTGATCGTCAACCAGGGCCAGGCTGTGCTGTCCGCCTGCGTCGATGGCGTGCACGTCCGTGAGGAATCGGGTACAGGGAGCCGTCTGGCCCGGTGCGCACACCGGAACCGGCGTGCGCCGGTTGGTGGTCGTGCCGTCACCCAGCTGACCGAAACCGTTGTTTCCCCAGGCGAGGGCGGCGTCCTTGCCCAGCGCCAGGCTGTGGCGTCCGCCTGCGGTGATGGTGCGTACATCGGTGAGGAATCGGGTGCAGGGGGCCGTCTGACCAGGCGCGCACACCCGAACCGGCGTGACCCGGTTGGTGGTGGTGCCGTCACCGAGCTGACCGATGCCGTTGTTTCCCCAGGCGAGAGCGGCGCCGTCCTTGCCCAGCGCCAGGCTGTGGGTGCGGCCTGCGGCGATGGCGTGCACGCCGGTGAGGAATCGGGTGCAAGGTGCCGTTTGGCCGGGCGCGCACACCCGAACCGGCGTGCGCCGGTTGGTGGTCGTGCCATCACCCAGCTCACCGAAGGTGTTTTCTCCCCAGGCGAGAGCGGCGCCGTCCTTGACCAGCGCCAGGCTGTGGGTGCGGCCTGCGTCGATGGCGTGCACGCTGGTGAGGAATCGGGTGCAGGGGGCCGTCTGGCCGGGCGCGCACACCCGAACCGGCGTGCGCCGGTTGGTGGTCGTGCCATCACCGAGCTGACCGAAACCATTGGTTCCCCAGGCGAGGACGGTGTCGTCCTTGCGCAGCGCCAGGCTGTGGCCGCCGCGTGCGGCGATGGTGCGTACGTCGGTGAGGAATCGGGTGCAAGGGGCCATCTGACCGGGCGCGCACACCCGAACCGGCGTGACCCGGTTGGTGAAGGTGCCGTCGCCCAGTTCACCGCCGCCGTTGTTTCCCCAGGCGAGGACTGTGCCGTCCTTGCGCAGCGCCAGGCTGTGGTTGGTGCCCGCGGCGACGCCCACCACGTCGGTCAGGAATCGGGTACAGGGGGCCGTCTGACCAGGCGCGCACACCCGAACCGGCGTGACCCGGCTGGTGGTCGTGCCATCACCCAGCTCACCGAATCCATTGTCTCCCCAGGCGAGGACTGTGCCGTCCTTGCGCAGCGCCAGGCTGCGGCCGGTGCCTGCGGCGATGCCCACCACGTCGGTCAGGAATCGGGTACAGGGGGCCGTCTGACCAGGCGCGCACACCCGAACCGGCGTGACCCGGCTGGTGGTCGTGCCATCACCC
>NZ_JBEYVV010000008.1:135060-228451 GCF_040644155.1 Streptomyces sp. NPDC047022
CCCAGCTGACCGAAACTGTTGTCTCCCCAGGCGAGCATGGCGCCTTCAGGTTTGCCGCCGTAGGCCACAGCGGTCTGCCGTGCGCCAGGGAACGCGGCGGTGGCCATCAGGGCCGCCACGGCGACGGCGACAACGCGCCTGAGCAGCGGCCTGCCATCGCGTGCGAGAGGCATGGGAATCCTTTCATGCAACTGGTCGGGGACCGGACCGCGGACCGCGCTCTTCGAAGGTGCCGGTTCGGCTTACACCTCATCAGACAGATATGCCGCGAACCTCGACGATTCCTCGCCCATCAGAGGCGATACGCCGGATTTCCCCCTGATGGACCTGCGGGGCAGACGTTGCACCGGCACCGCGCGGTTCCCGTCGCCTCGAACGCCGACGACCGCCTGACCCAGGTGATCGCACCGGACGGCCGCATGCGCCGTATGCCTAAGACCGCTTGCGGCGCCTCAGTCGGGAATGGCGGACGGCCGGGCTCCGGAGGGGAGCCCGGCCGTCTCGCGCCGGTTCACTTCACCTGGGCGGGCCGGGCTCAGGAAACCGGTTCGAGTGTGAAGTCGCGCATGGTCGTCATGTCATCCGCGATCCTCACGGTCCTGGTGGTGGACTCGAAGCCGCTCTTGGCGACGACGACGGTCACCGGGTGGCCGCCGGCGGGAAGCCAGAGGCCGTATGTGCCCTCCTGGGTCGTAGCAAGGGTGTAGCCGCCGGCACTGGAGCGGATCTTGACTGTCGCCCCGGCCAGCGGGACGTGGTGTCCATGACCGTCCGAGCCGAGCACGGTGCCCGCGATCCTGCCCCAGTCCCCGGCCGGCCCGACGTGCATGGTGACCGGAATGGACGGGATCGGGTACGGGGTGTCGGCGCTGAGCGACAGGGCCGCGGTGCAGTCGCCGAAGGTGACGATCCCCGGCGCTCCGGCATTCACGGTGACCGTCACCGTGGTGCTCCGGCCAGGTGCGATGGTCACCGACCCGGGAGCCTCGGAGAGCCAGTCGACGTCGGTCGCGGACGAGTTGCGGTTGTAGCCGGGCAGGAGGGACACGTTGCTGATCGACGGAGCGAGTATCTGGTTGCTCGACAGGCCGCCGGCCACGTAGAACCCGACCGCCCCCGCGCCGCGGTACACGGTGAGGTTGGCGTTGGGCAGCGCGGTCCATGCGTTGGCGGCGGGGCTGTAGGCGTATGTCTGGTTGGTCAGCGTCGGGCGGAAAGCGCCGCTCACCACGCCACCGGAGACGAGCAGTTGCCCGTTGGCGGCGCTGTAGGCGGCGCCCCAGGTGGTGTTCGGCAGGTCGGCGATCGACGACCAGCTGTTGGTTCCCGGGTCGTAGGCGTAGGCGTGCTTGACGGGGTGGTCGCCGTTGTCGCCCGAGATGCCGCCGGCGCAGTAGAGCTTGCCCGCGATGGCACCGCAGGAGGTCCAGGTGACCGGCTCGGGGTACGGGGCGGCCTTGGACCAGCTGTCGGTGTGCGGGTCGTACACCTGGACGTCGGTGACACCGGCGCAGGACAGGGCGTAGCAGCCACCGACCGTGTACAGCTTGTCGCCCAGCACCGCGCTGCCGGAGGCCGCGTACGCGGTCGGCATGTCGGCACCGACGGACCACCGGTCGGTGCGCGGGTCGTAGATCTCCAGCTTGCGGTCGGTGCCGTTCGGGCCGCCCCAGCCACCGGCCACGTAGAGCTTGCCGCCGATGAAGCCGTGGGCGGGCTCCTCCCGGGGATCGGTGGCGGAGGCCAGCTGGAACCAGGCACCGGTGGCGGGGCTGTAGGAGTAGAGCGAGCTGACGTCGCCGTGGCCATTCCAGCCGAATCCGGTGTAGAGCCGGCCGTCGTAGAAGTCGGCCACATTACTGGAGAGCGCGGTGGGCAGATCGGCCGAGGCCTGCCAGGCCGTCCCGGCCACAGCGGTCCGCGTGCCGGTGCCGACGCCCGTGGCCTTGGTGCTCTTCGCGCCCGCGGCACGGCGCGCCGCCAGGACCTTCATCGGCAGCGGAGAGAAGGTTCCCGCGACCCGGTCGAGCGGTGCGCCGCCCCGCGACAGTTGCGGCAGCAGCGCGGGATGCTCGGCGAGCTTCAACGTGGCCGGGGCGCTGCCGTCGTTGCGGACGACCAGCTTCGCGGACTTCTTGCCGCCCGTGGCGACCGCGATGTCGATGGACGCCTGCTTGACGGTGAGTCTGCCTGCCTTCAGCTTGAAGTTGTGCCGGGTCACGCCGTTGGCGGCGACGTCGATCTGCTGTGTGCCGGTGGCGAAGTACGGCTTGGCCGCCGAGAACCGGTGCTTGCCGATGGCCGAGGAGAACATCCAGTAGAAGCCGTCCGGAAGGTTCGGATCAGCCGGTGTGGCGGAGGTGAGCGCCGACTCGGCCGGGGCGTCCTTGCTGGTCACCCTGGCACCGTTGACGGGGGCGCCGGTGTTGGCGTCGGCGACGGTGCCGGCCACCAGGCCTCCGGGGACGGGGTCGTAGCTGCGGTTGCCGACGAAGATGTCGTCCAGCTCCCACCAGAAGTCGCTGTGGGCCTGGTAGCGGAAGCGCAGCTGGACGTCGGACTTGCCACCGTACTGCGCGAGCGGGACCTCGAAGTGGTGCATGCCCGCGAAGCCGAGGTTGCCCTTCCAGACGTTCGTCCAGGTCGTACCGCCGTCGGTTGTCGCGTCGATCATGTCTTCGTCGGTACCGGGCTGACGGGTGAGCTGATCGGTGTCGAAGGTGACGTACGGGGTGGCATCCTTGCTCAGGTCGTAGACCGGGCTGATGAGTTGCGAGTCCTGGGAGGCCGAGGAGCCCGCGAGGTAGCTGTCGACGATGGCGAAGCCGCCCTTGCCGCCGGTCAGGTTGCCGCGATGGCCAGGGTCGTCGAAGGTCCAGCCGCCGTTGGTTCCGGAGGCGTTGACCACACTCCACCCGGCCGGGGCGCCGTTGGTCGAGTCGAACGTCTGCGTGGTCCCGACGCGGTGGACCGCGTAACCCGGCGCGGTCTCAGCGACCCGGTCGACGGGGAGGTCGATCGGGATCGTCTGGTCCGAGCCCGCCACGGTGACCGTCCTGTTCACCTGCTGGTAGCCGGGGTACGCGGCGCTGACGCTCAGGGTGTAGTCGTGGCCCTGCGGGAGGTCGAGGCTGAACCTGCCGGTGACGGGGTCGGTGAACGCCGGACCGCCCGGCACACCACTGGCGGTGATCTTCGCGTACAGCGGCCAGTGGTGACCGGTGCCGTCGGTGACGGTGCCGCTCACGGTGTGCCTGGGCACGGGGGCGAGCATGAAGTTCTCACTCACCTTGCCGCCGTCGGTGACCGTCACCCCTTGGACGGTCGAGTCGGCGAACCCGTATCCGGACGCGGTGAGGGTGTACGTGCCGGTCGGCACGTCGAGCGAGTACGCGCCGCTCGAGTCGGTGGTCGCGCTGATCCCGTCGGCCGAGACGGAGGCCCCGGCGACGGGACCGCCCGCGCTGCTGGTGACCGTGCCGGAGACCACCCCGTGCGGGCCGCTGGTGAACGCGGCGACGCCGTTCGGGGTGCCGAGGCCGGTCGGCCCGTCGTATCCGGTGCCGGCGTTGCACAGGTACTGCGTTGGGCAGTCGCCGTTGTTCCCCGCGGCCACGTCGTTGAGCGCGGCCGGGTGCTGGTACGGGTAGGAGTTGGGGTACGTCCCCGGAGCGGGACTGCCGGCCACCGCGTAGGCGGACGTGATGATGGGCGCGCTGGCGCTGGTGCCGCCGTAGACCGACCAGCCCGTGCCACCGTAGGTCTGGTAGACCGCGACGCCGGTGGCCGGGTCGGCCACGGCCGAGACGTCCGCCACGGTGCGGTTCGCGCAGCCGGTGTCGTGCTGGAAGGCCGGCTTGGGCTCGAACTCGGAGCAACCCGATCCGGTGCCGCCCCAGGCCGACTCCGACCACCCACGGGTGTTGCCGGAGTCCTTGACCAGGGACGTGCCGCCCACGGAGGTCACGTACTGCGAGGCGGCCGGGTATGAGACGCCATAGCCACTGTCACCGGCGGACGCGACGATCGCGACACCGGGATGGTCGTAGTGCACGTCGGCCGTGGTGGTCTCCGACGGGTCTTCGCCGCTGTCCTCCTCGTCGTACTGCGTGCCGTAGGAGTTGGAGACATATTTGGCGCCCAGCTTCACTGCCTCGTCGACGGCCGCCCCGAGGTCATCGCCGTTCGGGTTGTCCGCCTCGACCAGGAGGATCTTCGCGTCGGGGGCGGCGGCGGACACCATGTCGAGGTCGAGCGAGATCTCGCCTGCCCAGCCCTGGTCGGGCGCGGGATAGTCGGTGTCGCCGCGTTGGGACACCTTGGTGAAGCAGCCGTCGGCGGTCGTGCAGGGCGGCAGCCCGTACTTCGCGCGGTAGGCCGCGAGGTCCGCCTCCGCGTTGGGGTCGTCCATGGCGTCGACGACGGCGATCGTACGGCCGTCACCGCCGGTCGTCGGCAGGTTGTAGGCGCTCTGCAGGTCCGTCGGTCCATAGCCGGGTGGCATGGCGTCGGCGGCCAGACGGGCATGGTTCCCCGTATCCGTGCGGCGCAGCGCGAAACAACTGTAGTCACCCGGCTTCGGGGCGGCACACACCCGCTCCGCCGGCTTCGGGGAGGGGGCGACCGTGCCGGCCGTGACGCTCGTCCGGGCTGCGGGATGTGCCGACGTGGCTGCTTGGGCCGGGACTTCGATACCGAGCATCGTCAGGGGTACGGCGATCAGAGCGGCTCCCTGGAGCAATGTGCTCCACCGTCTTGGCTCCCGTCGCTTCGAACTGCCCAATTTTGGACTCCTGGTGTTGGTGACCGTGTCCGACTGGCCTGTTTGTGCAGGCAGTGGAGGCTCCGGCGTGCCGCGTATCTGTCGGCTGGTCAGCAGGCCAGTGCTGCTGCTTGAGAGCGAAGGATCCCAACGGTCGTGGAACGACGGACATGGCCGCGGCACGGCGGATGGTCGCCATATGGCCAGGAACCGCCATCGTCGGCGTGGAGCCGTCGACGATGAGCACGGCACGGCACCCTGCGGAACCTCGTCCTGGGTTGCAGGGCCCGGCAGCGGGCCGGTGCGGGCGATGGTGCGATCGGCCGCCGCCTACGAAATCCCGACATGGACGAGGCGGGGCGGACTCCCCACGAGGGACACCCCCACCGCAACCGCCCGCCCCCTGTGGTCGTCTTGTGCGCTGACTCTGCACGAAGCGGGGATATGGGGGACGTTGTGACGCGGAACGTAACGAAGGTCGCTCTCATGGTGGTGGCCATGACGACGGTACTCGGGGCCTCGGCCTGTGGCGGGGAAACCGGCGCGGCCGCAGGGGGCAACGGCGGGACGCTCCCCGCGCACGGAAAGAAGGAGTCCGTGGCGTCCTCCGGGGACGGGGTGTCGTCCGGCTCGGTGTCGACGTCTCCCGGCGCCGTGGAGAAGTTGTCCGGGATCGCGCGGACCACGGCGTCGCCCATCACCCGGCACGTGCCGTGGAACCTGGACATTCTGGACCAGCGGTCCCGGCCGCTGAACGGGAAGCTCACCACCACCGCCACGGGCCAGGGCGTTCATGTCTATGTGATCGACACCGGGATGGACATCGCCCACAAGGAGTTCGGCGGACGCGCCCACCTCGGCGCCGACTTCGTGGGCTCGAAAGACTCCGGTGACTGCTTCAGCGAGGCGGGGATCGGCCACGGCACGTTCGTCGCTGGCATCATCGGCGGGGCGAGGTACGGGGTGGCGCCCAAGGCGCAGCTCGTACGCGTCCAGGGAATCCTGTGCGAGAGCGAGGGCGGCGGCTCCCCGGCAGCGGCCGAGGCGGCCTTGGTGAAGTCGGTCAAGTGGGTCACCGCGCACGCGCAGAAGCCTGCGGTGGTGAACATGTCTCTCAACCTCGACCACCGGTCGGCGGCCCTGGAGTCCGCCGTGAAGAACATGGTCGACGCGGGGATCCCGACGGTGGTGTCGGCAGGCAACTTCCATGACGACGCCTGCAGGCACTCCCCCGCCGGCGTCCCCGGCACCATCGTCGTGGCGGCCTCCACCTCGAACGACCGCGCCTGGAGCGACGGCGGCTCGTACGGATCGGGCTACGGACGGTGCGTGGACCTGTACGCCCCCGGCCAGAAGGTGACCGCCGCCCTCGCCGGCGGCGGTACTACTACGGAGAACGACGGCGCGACGTCCTGGGCCGCACCGCATGCGACCGGCGTGATCGCGCTGTACCTGTCGGCACACCCCCACGCCACGGCCGACCAGGTCCACGTCTGGCTCGACCACACGGCCACCCGCGGTGTCCTGCACGGCATCCGCTCCGACACTCCCAACCGCCTGCTCAACACCGGCGGCCTCTGAACTGCCCCGGCCGCCCCGGCCGCACGGTCACCCGAGCGCCGCGGCTCACCGGAACGGCGGGCACGAGTCGCTCGGTCACCGCGCACACGAAAACTGGGAGGCGCCGCGCGGGCGCCTCCCAGTCGAAGCCGACGGCGAGGAAAGCGAAGGAACTTGTTTCGGGACAGGAATTGAGAAGGAAGCCCCTTCATGGCCTCGCCATGGCCGACCCTAGCACTCAGCCAGGAATCAAGTCGCGCAGATTTTCGAGGGTGATGACCGGGGAGTCCGGGTGCAGTCCCTCGGGACGTTCCAGACCGATGTACGTCACGGGCTCGTCGGGGAGCGGCTCGCCGTCCCACAGATCCACGGCTGTGGCGTCGCCGGACATCAGGTCGATCAGGTACCGCACCGTCAGGTACTCGCGCTCCACGATGGCACGCACCACCTTGGAAACCGACACCTGGTTCTCCTCGACCCGGTTGGCCGACGAGACGCCCTTCAGATACAGGTGCAGCCACTTCGCGCGCCACCGGCCGTCGTCCTCGCGCCGGAACACCAGCGGCAGCGCCACTCTGCCCACGCCGCGAAGCTCGGACTTCATCCGCACCGTGCGCGGTTCGAACGGTCGGCCCTTTTGCTCACCGTCTCGCAGCATGAAACCGAAGAACGACTCCTCGACCTCCTCGAAGCTCTCGCCGGCGTAGATGTTGACCTGGGGAACGATGAATGCGCTGCGCACCCGGTCCAGGGACAGGCTGATGAACTCCGAGGCCCCGTCGGGCGCCTCGGTGACATCGCCCGAGTGCACGCCCCCGACAGCCGTGAGGGATGTGTAGGAGAGCCAGGAGTCGGTGCTGTAGTCGACGTGGAGGAGCAGCGCCGAGAGGTCGTAGTCGGTCCGTTTCTCGGTCTGCTTCCAGTACACGAAGAAGCGCAGCTGTTCGCCGTCGACAGCCGAGAGCGAACCTCGAGGCAGTACGCCGAACCCGGCCGCGGTCGCCCTGCCGCTGAGCGGGAGCGCTACGTCGAGGACGTCGGGGTCGAGCAGCAGTCGGCCGGGCACCGGGAGCCTGCGGCGCACCTCGGCGTCGAGGGCGGCGATCAGACGATCGCGGTCGGCGGCGGGGACAGGAGGCCGGACGTCGGTGGTGACCCAGCCGCGGCCCCGCCGGTTGACGAAGACCCGGGGTTCGCCGGCCTCCCGCTCCCGGTTCTGGAAGTGCTCGCGGACGGAAAGCACGACCCGGCCGGAGACCTCGGGGGCGACCCGCACCGCGGCGGCCACCACCGCGTCCCGCTCTTCCTGGTCGTCGGCGATGCGCAGCAGGAGGTCCAGGGCACGGAACAGCTTGCCGGGAGCGGACTCCAGCAGCCGCACCGCACCGAGGACGTCGAACTCGTCGAGCAGCTTCTCGACACGACTGTCGAAGGACCTCGCCTCCTTCTCGCCCCTCGCCACGGCGAACACATCGGCGGCGTGCGGCCAGCGCGGGTACTCGTGCGGGTGAAGGCGCTCTCCGAGTCGCTTGAAAGGCTCGCGGTGTGCGTGTACGTCGGCCAGCTTGGCGGGGTTCGCCGCGACCACGGTGTCCAGGCCCGCGAGCAGCGCACGGCGGGCCGGCCGCGAGAGAGCCCGAAACCGGGTCGGCTCCTGCAGCGTCACGTCACCGCCCGACAGCGCGCAGGCAAGCCGCAGCACGTCAGTGACGGTGTCCAGCAGGAGGTCCGCGCCGGCAGCGAGACGGGCCTTGTTGACGACCGCCCGGTTCTCGCGGACCGGGATGGACTCCGGCTGGGGGCCGAGAGCGCACCGCTCGGCGAGGGTCTCGAGGTCGCGCAGGTCGTCCTCGCTGAGTGGCGTCGTGCTGCCTGCCAAGGCCAGGTACAGGTCCGTGAGCTCGTCGTCCAGGTCCCGCCCGAGGTGCAGCACGGTCACCCGGTCGCCCGCCGAGGCGATCAGCTCGTCCTGCGCCGCGAGCATCTCCTCGTAGGTGTGCTGGTAGCGGCCGTACGCAGGGAGGCTGAGCAAGTCCAGAACTCCGTTTGCCAGCTGCGTCAGGACGTTCTCGCGCGACTGCTCATCGCCGAGCGCCTTTGTCACACACCGCATCCAGAATTCTTCGGTGTCCGGTACGTTCGCCGGAAAGTCGATGAAGTACGAGTTGTGCCGGGCATGGTCGCCCACGATCTCGCTCACGGTGCGCAGCGTCCGCTCGGCCGTGTGCACGACCACGGCCTCGGACAGTCCCGACAGCCGCCCCAGCAGTTCCGCCGAGAGCTTGAAACCCACGGATGTCAGCGCCGCGTCGAACTGCCGTGCCGCGGTGGCTCCTTGCCCGGCGGAGCCCTTGGGGGAAGAAACGCGGTGGGTGTGCCGGATGACCAGCGATTCGAGACTGTGCGCCATTCGGGGATGATCGCAGAGATGCGCGAACCAGCGCACGGGAGTTTCTGTGTGCGCTCCGACGCCGCGGTCGCACCCGCCACAGCGAGACCGGCTCCAGTCCGGCTCCTTAATAACAGCCGTGCGCTCAGGTCCAGCAGCGAGTGAGCAGGACGTACACCACCCCCACGGCCGCCACGACCATCCACACTGCGATCACGAAGCACACCGACCACAGCCCCCACAGAAGCCACCGTACTTCCCTGCGTATTCGCATGACCTGATCATGGCGGCTTGAAGGTGGTCGACGGAACGATTCGCTGATGTCCTCGGGTGAAATCGTTCCGCTGCAGGCAGGCGATCTCCTCGCGATAGTCGTCCATGTAGTGCGGATTCGACTTTGGGTCCAGCTCGGGTGGGGGGAGGGGCCACTTGGAGGTGCATTTCTTGGCGGCCTCCGGGTAGTACTCCAGCCGTAGATCGTGATCTTCATGGCGGATTCTCGGCTTGTCGGCGGTAATGGCTGGCCTGGGCTCGGGCCTGGTGGCGGCGTCGCCAGGCGGACCAGCGAAGCCTGTGGGCCACGTCGTGCACGGGCCGGACGACAAGCGTCGTGAACAGGCGCTGGATCTCGTTGCAGGTGAACGGGATCAGCCCGTGGGGGGGCGGGATGGCGGGCGTGTTCGTCGGCGCGGACGACGGCGAGGAAAGCGTGGGCGAGCATGGCGAGAGTGACCCAGCGGGACCACGAGGTGAAGCGGCGGACTTGGTGCTCGTCCAGCCCGGCCAGGCCCTTTCCGGCCTGAAAGGTTTCCTCCACTCGCCACCTTGATCCGGCGACGCGGACGAGGGTGGCCAGGGGCACCTGGGCGGGTGAGAAGCAGCGGTAGTAGGCCAGTTCACCGGTGGTGCGGTTGCGGCGGATCAGCAGCCGGTAACTGCCGGGCCGTTCGTCGGCCAGGTCGATGACGGCCCAGTCGTAGAAGCGGTGCCCCTTGGCTCCGGCCCCTGCCGACAGCTTCTGCCAGGCCCGCCTGGGCACCTTCGCGGCCGGGGCGTCCGCGCGGAACTTCCCTGCACCGGTGGTGACTTCGGCCGAGCAGGCGACGGCGAGCACGTAGCCGACCTTGCGCTCTTCCAGCACGGACCGCAGCTTCGGGTTGCCGCCGTAGACCTCGTCGCCGGCGACCCAGCCCACACGGTGCCCGGCGTCGAGGAACCGGCCGATCATGCGGGCGGCCAGCTCCGGCTTGGTCGCGAAGACGGTGTCGTCGCCGAGCCCGGCTGCGCGGCAGCGGTCCGGGTCGCACGTCCACGAGCGCGGAACGTACAGTTCACGGTCCACCGCCGCGTGCCCGCGGCGGCCCGCGTAGACGAGATAGACGGCGACCTGTGCGTTTTCGATTCTGCCGGCGGTGCCGGTGTACTGGCGCTGGACACCGACGGTGTGCGCGCCCTTCTTCACATCCCCGGTCTCGTCGACCACCAGCACCGCGTCCTCATCGTGCAGATGCTCCAGAACGTACTCACACACGTCATCACGCACGGCGTCGGCGTCCCACCTGGCCCGGCCGAGCAGGTGCTGCATGCCGTCCGGACTCGCCTCCCCGGCCCATTCGGCGATCGACCAGCAGTTCTTGCGCGGCAGGTCCGACAGCAGCCCCAGTACCAGGTCCCGCACCCGGCGCCGGGGCTCAACCCGCGCAAACCGGCCCGCTATCCGGCCCATCAGGACCTCGAACACCTCGCGCCAGCGGGCAGGGTCTACGCTGTGACCCGCGGCCACCGTCTCTTCGTTTGTCCACACAACACACGATGATCAGCGGTGGCCGTACCCGTCTGCCAGCCGACCTGTACTGGCTGTCCCGAGTCAGAGGCTGAGGGGTTCATCGGTCGCCGGGCGTAGGTCCCTCGCCTCATGCGCGCTTTGAGCCTGCTGGCTATGGTCGGCACTTATGCAGACCACGGGGATTGTTCGCCGCCAGGCGGCGGAGCGTAGGCGCGACACTCTGGAACGGCTCGTCACCGAGCGGGATGTATGGGTGTCGACAGCACATCCCGATCACGGGCCGCACCAGGTGCCGCTGTGGTTCATGTGGGATGGGCGAGCAGTGTGGATGTGCACCAGTGCCACTTCCGCGACTGCGCGGAACGTCCGCGAGGAGCCGCGCGTGCGCCTGGCGCTGCCGGACACCTTCGATGTGGTGCTTCTCCAGGGTGAGGCGGAATGCTTCCTGGACCAGGACGTGCCCGGAGACGCGGCCGAGGCGTTCGCCGCCAAGTTCGGGTGGGACCCGCGAGCGGAGGAAGGTTCCTTTCTGTATGTGCGCGTGGTGCCGAAGAGTGTCCGCGCTTGGCGCGGCGAACCGGAACTACGCGGCAGAGTCATCATGCGCGACGGGACGTGGCTGGAATAGCGGCCGTCCCTGACTGACGCCCCACTCCCCACCAGCAAGATCACGATCTACGGCTGGAGTAGTAGGCCGGGTCCTTCATCAGGTCTTCCTTCGTGGATACCCTCACCTTCAGGTGGGGAGGAAACGAAGCTCCCGCGTGAGCGGGGCAGGGAAAGCCGATTCGCCGTCAGGGCGGATCGGCGTACACCAAAACTGCTGGTGAGGGACATCGTAAAGAGCAATGGGGGCTCAACTGTCAGTCGTCCCGGGTAGCTTCGGATGCATGACGGCAGAAGCGATCACGGAAGGGTCCGGGCACGCGCGGTACACCTACCGTCTGCGCCTGTCGTCCACGGCGCAGCGGTCAATCGAAGCCGAGTGGGACCGGTGCCGGTGGGTGTGGAACGAGTGCGTCGCCAAGTCCAAGGCCGTGCACCAGCTCAACAGGGCGAGGGGTGGGAAGCTGACGTGTGGGCCGGTGCAGCTTGCGGCGATGCTGACCCAGGCCCGTGCTCACACGCCGTGGCTGCGGGAGGGCGCGTGTGTTCCGCAGCAGCAGATCGTCCGGGACTTCGGCAAGTCCCGGGCGAAGGCGCTGAAGGACATCAAGGCGAAGCTGCCGATGCGGCAGCGGGCCGGGATGCCGAAGTACAAGAAGAAACGCGAAGCGCTGCCGACCCTCGAATACACCAGGCGCGGGTTCCGGCTGAAGGTCGGCCGCCTGCGTCTGGCGGGCGGGATCGTGCTGACGGTGGTGTGGTCGCGTGAGCTTCCGTCCGATCCGTCGTCGGTGCGCGTGTACCGGGACAGCCTTGGCCACTGGTATGCCTCGTTCGTCGTTGCCGTCCAGGCCGAGCCGTTGCCCGCGACCGGCCGCGTGATAGGCATCGACTGGGGGGTGCGGGAGACCGCGACCACCACGTCCGACGCCCACGACCTGCCGCACCCGCAGCACGGGAAGATGGCCGCGCAGAAGCTGGCCGGGTACCAGCGGATGATGGCGAGGCGCAGGCCGGAGCGCGGGCAGCCCGGGTCGAAGGGCTACCGCGAGGCGAAGCGGCAGACCGCGAAGCTCCACCGGAAGGTGGCCGCCCAGCGTCAGGACACCGGCCGCAAGTGGGCCAAGCGTGTCGTCCGCGACCATGACGCCCTGGCAGTTGAGGACTTCCGGCCGAAGTTCCTCGCGAAATCGACGATGGCCCGCAAGGCGGCTGATGCCGCGATCGGCGCCACCAAGCAAGCCCTGATCGAGATGGCCCGCAAACACGGGCGCATCCTGCACCTGGTCAACCCCGCGCACACCACCATGGACTGCGCACACTGCGGAGCGAGAACCAAGCACCGCCTGCCTCTTTCCGAGAGAACGTATACGTGCACCGCATGCGGAACGGTGTCCCCACGGGACAAGAACTCCGCCTACGTGATGCTCGTCCGGGCTGGTCTCAACCCGGCTAGTGCTGATCTTGTAAGCCCTGCCCCCTGCTACGGGGCAGGCAAAGTGAGCTAGGAATCCCCCTCGCTTACGAGGGGGAGGAGTCAAATTGGGGACACGCCAGCCGCCCCGGATCGGTCCGCGGAGGTTGTGGAATCCGATCTGCTCGAGGCGGCGGTTGGCGCAGGCGTTCTTGAACCCTCCCCCAGCTGAAGCAGGGGGATTCCTGGCTCAGGAATCCCTGCAGGTCAACGACCTGAAAGGTCTTACTCCCTCAACGCCACCCGGGACGGAACCTGCCCGGTTTGTACAGCAAAGTCAGGTGGTGATTGTGCTGGCTTGGTTCTCGCGCAACACGTTGTACGCGCTTGGTTCTCGCAACGCACAGCGCACAGGCTACCCGTCACGTACGCGGTCTTTCGCCCTAAGGGCGAAATCCCGTTTCCTGCCCTGCTCCGCAGGAGCTTCGTTTCCTCCCCCGGCTCAAGCCGGGGGTATCCACGAAGGAAAACCCCGATGACCCGGGCTCTCTGCCGAACGGTATGAAAGCAAGTGTCAGATCGCCAACAGCATCTTGTCTGCCACACAGGGGATCCACAGGGGCAACGGCGGTGCGCGGGGCACACAAGCGCGGGTGCGAGGGAGCGTCCGCCCCCGCGGATTTCCGTTCTGGCTGATGGCCGCTGCGATCGGCTACCGGTGTGGCATGTTCCGCTTTGTTGCGCGCCCGGCGCCGTTCGGCTTTCCAGGCGGCCGAATTGTGTCGAACCCCGAAACGAGCGCGTGCGCGCAGAAGATGTGCGATCTTCGTCACGCGATCATTGCCAGGTACACGTGATACCGTCCGGAACGGATCGCGATCTTCTTGCGAGATTCTCACTATGTCGCTGCCAGGGGGGTGGCCTTGCGACGGGTCGAGGCAGGCTGTCTCAGCCGTCTGACCGGACTACCGGCGATCCCGCGGCACACACCCATCCAGCGACGTTGTGCCGCCCCATCATGCTGCGCGCGCAGAGCTCAACGGAGCCTGCGACGCCACCAGCATCAGGAACCACGAGGATTCAGGAAAGCATGAAACGAAGAAAGGCCGTAGTCGGCGCCACACTTGGCGCAATGGTGACGGTCGGCACCACTCTGGCCCCCGCGGCCGGCGCCGCACCCTCGAGCCCTCGGGCCAAGGTGACCAACCCGGTCATGTGGGGCATTGAGGCCGGGTCCATCGCCCAGGACACCGCTACCGGCAAATACGCCGGCCTCGCACCCGCCATCGATTCGTGGTTCGTGTCGCAGGCCGCCTCCACCGCTCCGGTCTCCACGATGACCGCGGCACGCCAGGCCGGTGCGGTACCGATGATCGCCTGGTCTCCCGAGGGGAACCTCACGCAGATCAAGAACGGGCAGAAGGACGCCCAGCTCATCTCGATGGCAAAGTCCCTCGCCGCCTACGGCCACCCCTTCTACTTCCGGCCCTTCGCTGAATTCAACACCAACTGGGAGACCTACAGCCTGGGCCGCGAGGGCAACACCCCGCAGGCACTGTACGGCGCCTGGCGCAGGGTCTTCCGCATCTTCCGCCAGTACGCCGGCAAGAACGCGCTCTTCGTATGGACCGTGGGTTACTCCGGTTCCATCACGCCGCTGAAGACGGCCTGGCCGGGCAGCGACTACGTCAACTACGTGGGCATCGACGCCTACGACTGGTGCACCTCACCCACCTGGTGCCCGGGCGACCAGTACCGGTACAAGACAATCCTCAACGCCCTGCGCACGTTCGACGGCGGGCGTCCGGCGATCCTCGCCGAAACCGCAACCGGCCTGAAGACCGCCGACAAGGGCAAGTGGCTCGGCGCGGCGTTCAAGACCGCACAGGCCGACGGTATCGACGCCCTGGTGTGGTTCGACGAGATCGTTCCCAACTCCACGCAGCCCGACTGGCGGCTCGCCACCCCGCCCTCCGCACAGGCCGGCATCCAGGCCGCGCTCAGGCAGCCCAACGTCGCCTCCCCGAAGTACCGCGACATCACCACGCTGGAGAAGTACGCGGTATCCGCCAGCTGGGACAGGGCCATCCACTCCTGAGGATTTCGCGACATCCGGGGCAAAACAGCCGTGACGGCCGGGTGGCCCGAAGTGTGATTCCTCCGTTTCACCATGGTGAAAGCACTTCGTCTGCGCTCCATACGAGCGCAGCATCCGCCCGGCCCACGACGCTTCGGGCTTCCCCTGCAGGTCAAGGCCTGTCCGCCCGAGGCAAGGCTCACCGACGCCGACCTGTCCAGGGCGAAAGCGCGAAAAGTGCCGCTTCGTGATGCTCGTATGGGATGCGTGCGGTGGAATGTCGACAGGGAACGAATCCGGCTGGGCCCGACCCACGGGCTCGGCAGGGTACGGCCTCGCCTTGGGTCTGACGGCACCGTGGTGTCCTGGTTCACCCAGGCTCCGCCTTCCGCAGGCCGGAAAGGAGCCCGATATGGACGACGCCCTCTCCACCAATGTGCTCTTTGTCGGTGCCGGGCCGTACGGACTGTCGGCGGCCGCCCTCGCACGCGAGCGCGGCATGGATACGCAGGTGGTCGGACGGCCGATGGGCTTTTGGTATGAACACATGCCTGAGGGGATGCTGCTGCGTTCGGGGACGGACTGGCACCTGGACGCAGCCGGCGTGCACACCTTCGAGGCTTACCTGCGTGAACGAGGCCTCACCCGCGACGAGGTCGTCCCGATCCCCCTCGCCCTGTTCCGTGATTACGCGGAGTGGTTTCGCCGTGTCAAACAGGTGACCGTCCGGCTCGAACACGTACTGGACATCACGCGGCGCGACGGCGGGTTCGATGCAGAACTCACCGGCGGGGGACACATCCACGCCCAGGCCGTGGTCGCCGCTCCAGGCGTGGGATATTTCCGGCAGGTGCCCGGCTGGGCGGCCGGTGTGCCGGAAGCGCGCGCAACTCACAGCGCCGGCCTGGTCCGATTCGATGCCTTGGCGGGCCGGCGTGTCCTGATCGTGGGCGGCCGGCAGAGCGCGTACGAGTGGGCGGCATTGCTGGCCGAACACGGTGCCGACCGCGTCGATATCGTCCACCGCCACCCCGTTCCCCGCTTCGAGGCAGTGAGCTGGAAATTCTTCGACGACTGCGTCGAGGGCACCTTGCGGGTAGCCGGGTGGTGGCGCCGGATGACGGCTACGGAGCGAAACGCAATTGTCACGCAGTGCTGGCAGGCCGGGCGGGGGACGCTGGAGCCATGGCTGCCTGCCCGGCTGAACCCCGAGGTGGTCCACGTCTGGCCCGATGCGGAAATCGTCCATGCGCGCGGCGGCGAGGGGGACGACGCGGTGCGGGTGACGTTGTCCGGTGCCGAATCCCTGACGGCCGATCAGGTCGTGTTCGCCACCGGATTCGCACCTGACCTGGCACGTGTCCCCTACCTCGCCGGCCTCCTCGACCGGATCGCAACCCGCGAGGGATTCCCTCTGCTTGACGAGAACTTCCAGACATCCGTTCCCGGTCTCTACCTCACCGGCTTTGCGGCCTCCCAGGATTTCGGCCCGTTTCTCGGTTTCGTCAAAGCCGCCCCGGCCTCGGCCACCATCCTTGTGCGTCATCTCCAGGCCCGCTTGGGATGACACGGGAGCCGCACCGTGCACAACGCCGACAGGCGGCGATGACGGCGTGCTGCCGGCTCGACTGTCACACCGCCGTGCGACCGAGGGGGCCGTGCCGTGGGCGACGTCCACGGCCTGCACCACGCCTTCGCCCCGCGCTACTCGGGCCACACGGGCGGGCGCTTGCCCAGGAAGGACGCGATCCCCTCGCGGGCTTGCGGAGTCTGTGAGGAGTCGGCCATGACCTCGCGGGCGATGGCGTAGGCGTCTGCCTCCGGGCGGTCCAGTTGCGCATACAGGGTGCGTTTGCCCAGTGCCTTGCTGGCTGCGCTGCCACGGGTGGCCCGGGCGAGGAGTTCTTCGACCGCCTCGTCCAGCTCGCCGTCCGGTACCACGCGGTTGACCAGCCCCCACTCCAGTGCGGTGCGGGCGTCGATCACGTCGCCGGTCAAGGCCATCTCCATCAGCCGCTTGCGCCCGATGGACCGTGCCACCGGCACGGCGGGGGTATGGCAGAACCAGCCCCCCTTGCCGCCGGGCAGCGCGAACCCGGCGGACTCCGCGGCCACGGCCAGGTCGCAGGATGCCACCAGCTGGCATCCGGCGGCCGTGGCCAGCCCCTGCACCCGGGCCACCACCACCTGGGGAACGGACTCGACCAGCCGCATCACGTCGGTGCACAGCCCCAGCAGCTCGCGCGTGCCGTGAAGATCCAGGGCCAGCACGTCCGCGAAGTCGTGCCCGGAACTGAACACCGGCCCCTGCGCCGCCAGCACGATCCCCCGCGCGGGAGAGTCGGCCACGTCGGTCAGCGATTTCTGCAGCTGTTGAAGCATGTCCCAGCTCAGGGCATTCCTGCGCTCGGGATGATTCAGGACGACCCAGGTGAAATCACCCCGGGTGGACAGGATCACACGCTCGGAACCGGTCACGATCCCAGCCTACGCCCGGGCCACGCCGCGCACCGGCTGCGCCACAGCGCATCCGATGCCCGCGGCACGCGGGCCCTGTGCACCCCACCGTGCAGGGGCGCGAGGGCGCCTCCAAGATCCGCACCGGCCACGACCCGGAGAACATGGCCGCCCTCCGCGGCCAGGGGTCCTCACCCGGACGTGGCCGGGGCGACGGCGCCGCTCAGTTGGTGCAGTGGTAGACGGGGGAGATGGGGCTGCCGGTGCAGTTGCTGGGGGTGTTGTTGGTGATGGTGGAGTCGCGGAAGACATTGAACTGGTCGCCGGTAGAGACACCGCCGACGGTGGCGGCGCTGTTTTCGGTGATCTTGGTCTTGTTGAGCTGGATGTTGCCGTAGTAGGTGTAGCCCGGGTAGGTGAAGTTGTAGATTCCGCCGCCCTGCGAAGAGGAGCCGGTGGCCTGATTGCCAGTGACGCGGACGTCGTCGAGGACAAGCGCGTATTGGTTGTAGATTCCGGCGCCCTGTCCCAGGGTGTCCGTCACGGTGTTCTCGCTGACCGTGGTGCGGGTCAGCTTGAGGTTCGACGTGTTGTACACCCCGCCGCCGTAGGAGACTGCCGTGTTCCCCGAGATCTGACTGTCCTGGAACGTGGCACTGCCGTAGGCGTAGACGCCTCCACCATAATCGGCGGTGTTGCCCTTCACCTTGGCCTTGTAGCCCTCCAGCGTCCCGTCGTTGTAGGTACCACCCCCGTAATAACCAGCGCTGTTGCCCTCAACACGGGTGTTGCGCAGGGTCATGGAGGCGTAGTACTCGACGTACAAGCCACCACCGTAATAGCCGGCCGTGTTGTTCGTGATGGCGGAGTCGTCGATCTCGATCCTTCCTAGGTCGTCCATCACGGCACCGCCGTAGTAGGTGGTGCTGTTGCTGTCGAAGGTGGAGTGGTCGATCTTCGTGGTCCCGCCGTCCGCATACAGTGCCCCGCCCTCGGGCGACTGGTTGCCGCTCAGCCTGGAGTCCTTGATGGAGAGTTCGCCGGTGTTGAGGATGCCTCCGCCGTAGTAGGTGCTGGCGGTGTTGGCGGTGACGCTGGTGTGGGTGAGGGTGGCACTGCCGAAGTTGGCGATCCCTCCTCCGTAGTCCGTCGTGTTGGTGTTCCCGGTGACGGTGGAGTCGACCAGGGTCAGTCTGGCGCCACGCTGTACGTAGATGCCGGCGCCGAACAGCCCGGAGGTGGCCAGACTGCCGCCCTTGATCGTGAGGTCGTACGTGGTGAGGTCGCCGTCGGGGGCGTCCACTTCGAAGATCCGGAAGTCCCCGCCACCGGTGCGTTCGATGGTGGCGCCGTTGCCCTTGATGGTGATCTTCTTGGTGATCGCCGGGAGTCCGTTGTCGGTGCTGTTGTAGGCGCTGGTGAGCTGATAGTCGCAGTTCCGGGCCAGGCTCAGGGTGCCGCCGCCATTGGCGTTGGCGGTCTCGATCGCGCTGATCAGCGCGGCCGTGTCGCAGGCCACCGGCGTGCCGTGGTCACCGTCGTGGTCGGCGGCCGCGGCAGGAGTGGCGATACCGGCCAGGAGCAGCACGGCGGCGATGGACGGCGGGGCGAGACTCACTCTCACGGGGACTCCTCATGACGGGGCAGCGCCTGGTCCGGACCTGGGCTGACGTCGAGTTGGGCGGTGGGTAGCTAAACGCTCCACCCGTCGCATCAACCCTCTGACACACCACATGACCCGTCATGGCCACCCGGACAGCCCCGCAGACCGTCCGTCCCGAACCACGCGGCCCAGGACGGTGGCTTCGCCGACGCCGGGCCGGTCTGTCGCCCCGGCACCCGCCCCCGCCGCATCACCCTTCGTCGCGCAGCCGGGCCGCCAGGGAGGTCAGCGGCTCGGTCTCCTCGGTGTGGCCCAGGGCGGTGAGGTTGGATACCGCGGCGTCGAGGCGGGTGATGGCCGGGGCGGGGCGCTCCAGGTAGATGCCCTCCACAGCACCCGCGAGACGGACGCATTCGGCCCACTCGCCGACGTGGTCCGCGTCGGGTCCCGGTTCGCCGAGCAGGGTGAGGGACTTGTCCAGGGCGGCCAGGGCGGTCTCGTACTCACCGGCGTAGGCGTTGACCCGTCCATGTTCGTAGGCGAGGGCGCTGTCCAGGGAGCGACCGCTCGCCTCGTACCCCGCGGCGCGGGCCTCCTCGGCGATCCTTCCCGCGTCGGCGAGGAGGGCGAGGGCGTCGGCCAGGCCGTCGGAACCCTGCCGCTGGGCCTGGAGCCGGGCGAGTTCGCGCAGGCAGCTGCTGAGCTGCTCGTAGCGCGGGGCCTGCACGTGGGCGGCGAGTGCCTGGTTCGCGGCCTCACGAGCCCGGCCGAACTCGCCGGACTCGGCGAGGAGTACGGCAGCCTCCGAGGCGATCATGGCATGGCTCCCGGGGTCGTCGTCCCAGTGCGCCGACTCGGCCGCGAGGGCGGCGAACTCCGCCGTGGCGGCCTTGAGGTCCTCCCCCTTGTGCAGCGCGCGGGCGCGGGTCAGGCGGAGCTGGGCGACGAGCCGGTCGTCCAGTTCGCCGGCGGTGACGTCCGGTTCGGCCAGGAGGGAGTCGATCAGGGCGATGCAGTCCTCGACTCGGCCCAGGTCGAGGCTGAGCTGGGCCGCGTTGCTGTAGGTGCAGAAAGCGTCCGTCCGGTTGCCGTGGCGCAGTTCCAGCTCCGCGGAGCGCGTGAGGTGCCGCAGTGCCTCGTCGGGGCGGCCCAGGTGCATGCCGGCCTCTGCCAGATCACCGTGGAGGCGGACGGTGTCGACGGTGCCGGACGGCCAGTCGGCGGCCAGTCGCAGGCTCTCGGTCAGGTCCGCGTGCGCGGCTCCCGCGTCCCGCAGGCCGAGCTGGATCCGGCCGCGCAGTCCGAGCGTGCGGGGCAGGTGCCAGGCAGGGCCGTGCGCCTTCAGCCGGTCGAGGAGGGCGTCGATCTCCGTGACCGCTGCGGGCAGATCGCCGGAGAGAGCGTATGTACTGGTCCGCAGCAGGAGGGCTCCCGACACCTGACCGGCTATGTCGTGCCGGGTGGCGAAGTCGAGCAGCACGTCCACCTCGGCGAAGACCGGCGCGACGTGCTCCTCGTTCCTCGACGTCTGCAGACGCAGGCCGAGCGCGGTCGCCTTCAGCCGCAGCAGACGGGCCTCCTGGTACGGGGGGAGGCCGGGCGTCTCCTCGTGCAGCCGGACGAGGGCATCGTGGGCGGCGGTCAGCGCGGCGGCCTTCACCTCGGCTCCGTCGGCACCCTCATCGGGGATCCCCCCTGCGGGGAGCAGGGCGCAGGCGCGGGCGAGCACCGCGTGACCCGGCGCTCCGGCCTCGTCGTACAGGCTCGCGGCCTCCTCGTACAGGGCGGCGGCTTCGTCGACCTGGTCCTTCTCGGCCGCCCGGCCCGCCTCGTCGGCCAGCAGGTCCGCCCGCAGCTGTACGAGCGGTCCCAGGGCGGGGTCGTCGGGGTGGGCGTAGTCGGGGGCGGCGACGAGCGTGCGCAGCCGTGCCCAGCAGGCCGCCGCGTCCGGGTGCCCCTGCGTCTCCAACGCCCGTGCCTGGGCGATGAGTTCGCGCAGCGAATCGGGGACGGCGGCGGCCGTGCGGACGGCGGGCGCGGCAGCCGGGGCGGCGGGGGCCACGTCGTCGAGGCCGCGGGTGCGCAGGGTCAGCTCCAGGGCGTCCAGGAGGGGGGCACGGTCGAGGCGGGCCCTGCGCCGGTCGGTGTGGGCCGTGGTTCCGTTGCGGGCGTCGAAGCGGGCGGCGAGGTCGTCGGCGCGGCCACCCACCTCGGCGCGCAGGCCGGCCACCGTCCAGGTGCGGCCCGCGTATCCGGCGGCGGGCAGTTCGCCGTGGCCGAGGAGTTCGACGCGCTGGAGGAGGACCTCCACGCCGGTCAGGTAGCTGAGCAGGTCCAGCGGCGAGTCGACGTCGTCGAACAGGCTCCGGTTCTCCGCGAGCAGTTCCAGGCCGCGTGCCTCGTTGCCGGTCAGCGCGCAGAACTCCAGGTGCCGGCCGACCTCGCCGGACATCGAGGGGTTTCGGCGGCAGGCGCGGTAGCCGGTGAGGTGCAGTGCGCGGGCCCGATCGGTGCGGCCGGTGCGCAGCAGCGGAAGCGGCGCGTACGAGGTGGAGCGGGCCGGCTCTTCCCGGCAGGACTCCTTCCCGTTCAGGACGGGCTCCCAGGCGCGCAGCGCCCGCTCGTCGTCGCCCGTCGCCAGGTGATACCGAGCGCGCTCGCAGGTCTCACAGGCCTCGCAGTCGGTGAGGCTGGTGCGGGTACGTGCCGCCCACAGCTCGTAGGCGAGGGTGGTGTCCTCGCCGACGTGGGCGGCGAGTTGGTACGCCTGTCCGTAGTAGGGCTGGAGGCCGAGGCCGGCCTTCTCGTACCGGTCGTGCATCTCCGCCGACCACTGGCGCAGGCCGGCCAACGGCACCTCGGGCAGCGCACGCAGGGCGTTCGCCACCCACTTGAACCGCCAGAACAGCGTGTGGCGCAGGCGCTCGTCGAAGACGTCGGGCTGCTCGTCGAACAGGGTGAGCAGACGGGCGAAGACGACGGGCGACTTCCGGGGCTCGGAGCCGTAGGTGTACGCCTCCTGGAGTTCCAGGAGCGCGTGGACGAGCGGGCGGGGCTCCGCGAACTGTTCGGCGGCCTCGACCAGTTCCTCGGCGGTGACGGTGCGGGTACGGCCGTAGGGGCGCCGGTCGTTCTCCTGGAGCCCTTGGTACAGCTCGTCGATGGTCTGGGGTGCGGTCGTCATCGTCAGCTGTCCTTGCGGAGGGCGTGGGCGAGAAGGTCGAGGAAGGAGCGGTTGATGAGGCTCGATTCGGCGGGCCTGAGGGGGCGCCGGGACAGCATCGCGGCCTGCCCGTAGAGGGCTTCGGCGCTGGTGCGGGCCAGTTCGGGTTCATCGATGGTGACGGCCGCACGGACCAGCGGATTGAGCTGGTTGAGGATCAGCTGAGCCTGCGGAGCCTCCTGACGCAGATGGCCGAGGATGTCGCCCCACAGGCCGCCCTGCTGCTCGCGGGCGAGCTGGGAACGGGTGCGCTCGTGCCGGGCCTCGCGGCTGTCGAGGAGGAGGGCGGGGGCCGAGGCGGGCTTGAAGGTGCGCAGCGCGACGTCGCAGTCGAAGACGGCGAGGGCGTCCCGGGCCAGGGCGAGGTAGGCCGCTGCGGCCAGTTCCGTCTCCCGGTCGACGGGGTCGAGGTGGGCGGTGAGCGTCGCCGGGTCGAGGTCGGCGACGCTGGCCTCCGGCCTGATCTCCGGCAGCCGGTGGACCAGTTCACGGTCGTAGGTGTAGCCGCCGTTGACGACGCCGAGCCCGGCGGCCGAGGCGATCGCCGCGACCTGCCGGAACTCCTCCACGCTGGATGTCACGAGCACGGTGCGGTGGGTGCGCGCGAACTCGTCCAGCGTGGCGTGTCCGTCGGTGGTCTCGAACGGCAGCCACGGCAGCAGCATCCGCAGGATCTCGTCGTCGTGCACGGCCAGCGACTTCACGGCCAGGTGGTGGGCCTGGAGGAAGCGGCCGAGGAGGTCCGGGTCGCCGGCGGCGGTCCGGGCCATCCACGCGCGCAACCGCTCAGCGAGGGCGTCACGGACCGCGGCGAGGGTGTCGTCCTCGTACAGGGACTCGCGGGACGCCGTAGGGCGCAGGCTCTCGGCGTCGACGACGCAGCGGACGAAGAACGCCCACTCGGGCAGGATCTCCTGGGCCTGCTCGGGCAGCAGCATGCCCTTGACGTGCACACGGTGGCCATGGCGGCGCCCGGCCGGCACCGCCTCGGGGAGCACGCACGCGATGCCCTTCAGGCCCACGGCGGGCAGGTCCAGCTCGATGGTGTCCAGCGGCGTGAATCCGAAGACCTCCTCGCCGTACGCGGCCAGCGCGCGGGAGCGTGCTCCCGGCGTCGGGTACGTACGCGCCCAGGGTGCGGGCTCGGGGTTGACGGATGCACCCGGGCCGCCCGTGCCGTCGGCGAAGGTCACGGGATGGCGCAGCAGGGAGCCGAAGTGCCGGGCCAGCGCCTGCACCTGTGCCGGCCGGGTCCACTCGCCCGCGTCGGCGCGCGGAGTCAGCGTGACGGTGGTTCCGGGCCGCGGGCGGGCGGAGACGGGCAAGGTACGGACGGAGTAGCTGCCGTCGCCGCGTCCCCGCCACTCCACGGCGGGGGCGTCGGGGGTGCGGGCGGAGCGGCTCAGGACATGGATCTCGTCCGCGACCAGGAAGCAGGAGAGCAGGCCGATACCGAACTGGCCGATGAAGTCGGCACGTTGATCGCCGGGATTCCCCCAGCCTCGAATGGGCTCGTCCGGGGTGACCCCCATGGCGCGCTTGCTGCTGCGGCCGATCGTGGCGAGGAAGGTGTGCACGTCGGCCTCGGTGAGACCGACACCGTCGTCCTCCACGCGTACCACCGAGCCGTCGGCGTACAGACGGATACGGAACGCGTCGGCGGGGGCGCCGGGTTCGAGGCCCTGGCGCGCGGTCAGCGCGTCCACCGCGTTCTGAAGGAGTTCGCGCAGGTAGACGCGTGGGCTGGAGTAGAGATGATGGGAGAGGAGATCGACGAGGCCGCGCAGATCCACCTGGAAGGTGCGGTCGGCGTCGGCGGGGCTCGAAGTGGTGTCGGGCAGAGTCATCGGGCAGTCCGGGGTGAGGTGAGCGACGAGCGGCGGATGAGGTGGCGGGTTCAGGCGTTGCGCCGGGCGCGGGCGTACTTCTCTTCCGGCTGCGCCATGAACCGCCAGGGCCACGGGGTGTAGGCGCCTTGCAGCTCGCGGAAGACGCGCGGCGTCGCGGTGCTCACATGGGCCAGGGACAAGGCCATGGCGAAAATGTTGAAGTCCTGCTGCCAGCCCGGGCGACGCACATGGGCGGGGTGGAGGATGCTGTGCTCGGCCGCTTCCACCAGTTCGTCCTGGATCTCGGGGCTTCTGAGGCAGTTCTCATGGTCGGACTCGACCCAGTCCTCGATGTGCGCCATGGCGATCACACACCCGAGGCGATGGCCCTCCGGCGCACCGGCGAACGCCTTCCGGGCGAACGCCAGGGCCTCACCCGGCTCGCCGCCCCAGCGAGGCTGCAACTGCGACACCCACTCGATGTGGGTCTCCAGGTCCAGCGGGTCGCGGCGCAGGGCGGCGTCGAGCCGGGCCTCGTTGACGGCGGGGCCCAGCGACATGCCGCGGCCCGAGGTGAGGAGGCGGCGCCACGGCGTGACCCATTCCGGCCGCAACTCGGCGGCCTCGAGCAGCTGCTCCTCGGCGATGCGGAGCCGCTCGCCGAAGACCCGCCACTGCTCGCGCGTGACGTTCGAGGCACGCGCGCTGGTGCGCGCCTCCCACCCCCAGCTGATGTGGCGCGCCCCGGATATCAGCAGGGCCGTCGCCCGGTGCTCCTTGTCCTCCTCGACGGCCCGGCCTATCCAGTCCTGCACACCGTCGAGATCGGACAGCTCACCGAGGACTTGGTGGTCGCGGCCGAGATCGAAGGGGGCCAGCGCCACCGTGACCGCCTCCCAGTCACCCGCGGCCGCCGCCTCCACCAGCGCGAGCACCCGCGTGTCTCCGAGCGCGCGCAGCCGGTACACCCCGTTCTTCGGCCTGCGCGGGACGGGCAGGGCGTACGGATCCGCCGCCGGTCTCTCCGCACTCCTGCCGAACAGCTTGTCGAACATGCCGCGTCCTCCCCCACGTTCCGCGTGATCGGCCCGTGCAGCATAGGCGCCCCCACCGACACCACTTCCACAGGGTTTCCACCAGTGCTTCACCATTTCGGTCCCGCCCTCGCGCCGCTCCCGGTTCCAGCCGACAGCGCGGCAGGGAAGCGGCACAGACGAACGGAAGACCCTCGCTCACCGCGGGCGCGCGCCCGGTCGGCACCGCGCGCGGCGTCTCGCGCACGGTCGAAGTCCGGCACACAGTTCGCGTTGATCGCCTTGTCGTCCCGCTCAATACGGGCGATCGCCTCTTCGGTCAGTTGCGCCGAGGCCACTTCACCGACATGCAATGCAGCCGCGAGCATTTCCGCCGTCTGAAGACTCCACTCCATGAATCGGACCGTAACTGCCTCTGGAACAGGTCACGATATGCCGCCTCACGCAAGGGGATGGCTTGTCTCAATGCTCGCCATTTTCCTCTCCGGCCACGGGCACTCACCATTGCCGGCGACCCGGATCGCACCCGCTGGAGTGGCTCAACCACACGGCGGAGCAGGAGTTCTGCCTCAAGGCGTGTATCGGCAACCGGCGCAGCAGGTTCGCGGGCCGTGGCGGCCAACGAACCCCTGGGTGCCGAGTATCCGTGCTCAGACCGCCGGCCACCGCACACGGACGGCTGCAGGCATGAGCTGACGCTCGGGTCCGTCGGGCCACCCCTGTCAGGGCCAGGCGGAGGTCGAGGAACAAGCTCGAATGCATGGCCATTTCCTTACCCTCAGCTCAACGCCCCTTTCCGAACGACGACTACCGTTCCCGACGAGGCAAGGACAGCACGGCAGCGAGGGAGCGGGCGCGGTGAGGCCGCACATCAGGCAAGGCAAGTTTCACGGGGCACTGGCCGGCACGATCGCGGTGGCCTTCGCGGTCGGCGGTTGCGGCGCGAGTGGTGGCAGCGGAACCAGTCCGGCCACCGCTCCCTCTCACCCTGCCCCCACCGGCAGCAGTCCGAACCCCGGGCCCAGTGTCACCGCCTGGCACAAGTGGGGCCTGACGCCGCTGCCTGAGCCCCCGAAGCCCCCTGCCGACAAGCCGGTGAAGCTCTCCGCCACCGGAACGGTTCCGGTCTTCACCCATATACCGACATCGCAGAAGGTCGTCTTCATAACCGTCGACGACGGTCAGGAAAAAGACCCGAAATTCGTCGCGATGATGCGGGACCTGAAGATACCGATAACGATGTTCCTGATGAACGACGCCGTCAAGTCGGACTACGCCTACTTCAAGCAACTGCAGGCGCTGGGCAACCCCATAGAGAATCACACCCTGCACCACCCCGCCATGAACACCATCCCGCTGGGCCGCCAGAAGGAAGAAGTGTGCGGCGACCAGAAGATACTCACCAAGGAATACGGCACCGCGCCGCTGCTGTTCCGGCCGCCCTACGGTGCCTACAACAGCAACACCAAGATCGCGGTGGGTGAGTGCGGGCCCCGGGCGATCGTCTGGTGGCGGGAGTCCATGCAGATCCGCAATATGCAATACCAAGACCCGGACAAGAAGCTTCGTCCCGGCGACATCATCCTCGCCCACTTCCGAGGGCCCTCAGAGCTCAAGGGCGCCACGATGACGCAGATGTTTACCAATCTACTCAAACGCATACAAGAGCAAGGGTTCGCGGTGGCTCGTCTGGAAAACTACATCCAGCCGCCGGCCGGCTGATCGCCAGGACCGACAAGCCGTGCCGCTTCGATCAGAGCGTCTCGTCCCGACAGGGGTGTCCGGTGGGTCGCGGCAGTCAAGCGAGGCCGGCAGCATCGATGCGTCTCCGGCTCCACCCCTGGACCGTCCGACTCGGCCCCACGTCTCCGTGATCACCCAGTGGCGGTTGTCCGCGCAGGCGCCTTCACGGTCTACGTCAACGAGTATGGGCTGATCGCATGACATGATAATCCATAACGGTATGTCAGCTTTGATTCCTTTTTGCCTTGATTAGCCTTGGCCCTGCCGTTCCGCACCGGCGGACGGGATGGAACGGGGACGAGTCAGCGGAGGAGAGTCATGGGCCGGCCGAGAATGCGTACCGGGATGGCGGTAGCCGGAGGGATGCTGCTCGCGGGGGTCATGTCCACTCCGGCGCACGCGGTGACGCCCGTCTCGTGTTCGACGGCGGCGCTGATCACGGCGATCACCAACGCGAACGCGGGCACGGGCGACACCCTGTCGCTGACGTCGCACTGCGTCTACACCCTGACCGACGCCGACGGCAGCCTGCCGACGATCACCAAGCCTCTGGTGATCCAGGGCCACCACGCCACCATCCGCCGCGACCCCGCGGCCACCACCGACTTCCGTATCTTCCGGGTCGGCGCCACCTCTCTGACCATGGACACCCTCTCCGTCAAGAACGGCAACGCGGGCGCCGGCCCAGGCGGCGGCGTGTTGCTCAACACCACTGGCGCGTCGCTGACCGCCACCGGCGTGATCTTCCAGGGGAACACGGCGAGCTCCGGCGGTGGCATCACCGCAGGCCCCCATACGACGCTCTCCCTCACCGGAAGCACCATCGAGGACAACCAGGCTCCCAACGGGGGTGGCGGCATCCTTGCCTTCGGGGCGGCTGCGGTCACCCTGAACTCGGTGACCGTCTCCGGGAACCAGACCAACGGCGTCGGCGGGGGCCTGGAATTCAGCAGCGTCAGCTCGCCGGCGAGCATCACGCACAGCGTCATCAGCCACAACACCGCACAACTGGAGGCCGGCGGGATCTACTACAACGGCTCCAGTTCACTGTCCGCCACCGGCACCGTGATCGCGGGCAACCGTGTCACCAACAGCACCCTCGGCGGGGGCGGAATCCTGTTCAATCCGCTGGCCGGCGGGAGCGTGACGATCGCGGACTCCACGATCAGCCACAACACCGTCACCGGGTGGACCACGCCCGACGGCCTCAGCAACCGGGGCGGCGGGATCTTCAGCCTGGGCAGCTCCCTCACCCTGAACAACACCCGGGTCACCGGAAACCGGCTCATCGGCACCTCCGGCCAGGGCGCGGGCATCGCGGCGGAAGGACTCCTTTCAGCGGCCACGCTGACGCTGGGGAACGGCACCCTCGTCGTCGGCAACATCGCCTACGGCCAGAACGCCCAAGGCGGCGGCCTCTACACCGACAGCAACGCCGACGGTGTGACCGTCTCGGTGAACGGCTCCCACATCGACGCCAACAAGGTGAGGGGCACAGGCTCCGCCGCCGCGGGCATCTTCAACCTGGACGGCACGTTCTCCTTCGCCACCTCCAGCGTGAACAACAACTCCGCCCCGAACGCACCCGGAGGCGTCTCCACCACCGTGCCGATCACCACCGTCGACGGCGCCACCACCTTCACCGGAAACACCCCCACCAACTGCTCCCTCAGCCCCGCGCCCGTCACCAACTGCACGGGCTGAGACGGCATGCACGAAGCCGTACGGCCCATCGGTTGACAAGCATCATCGGGAATCGGTCTCAGCCGCTGTGCCTGAGCGCCGCAGTCGGCCCGTGCGGCCGACTGCGGCGCTCGGCGCGACGGCAGCACACGCGCCACGGTGCCGTTGGACGACGTACGCTGTTACCGCACGGCCCACGGGGACCCGGCGTCGGCCGGTGCCCGAGCGCATCGGAGGCGATTGCCCTGCTCACGTTGGATCTGCACCCGATCTTCCGCAACAACCGCGACATCGACGTCGCGGTGCGCCAGATCCTGTTCAAGGCCGCCGCCACCGGGGTCGATGTCGTGCAGATCATCCCCGGCAAGGGGACGGGCCAGCTGAAGAAGCGGGTGCTGGCCCTGCTGGCGCAGAAGCACATCAAGAAGCTCTACGTCCGCGTGGAGACCGACGCGACCAACACCGGCCGGGTCCTGGTCCACCTTCGATGACTCCGTCGGTCGTCATCATCTGCCGTGCTGCCACGGTTCGAGCCCGTCGTGCCGCTTCGTTGTCACGTCCATGACCTACTGACGGACGCTCTTATGCTTGACCTGCGCACGGAATCCGGGTCGGCAGAGAGAAGGCGCTGGTGGCGGACGTACCTGGGACGCGGACGCGGCTGGTGGCCAGAGCATCGGAACTCTCGCGGATCGAGGCCGTTCTGGCGCGGGCGGGCGAGGCCGGTCAGGCTTCGGTCATCGACATCAGCGGCGAACCGGGCATCGGCAAGAGCAGGCTGATGGGAGAGGTGTGCGGGCGGGCGCGGGCGGCAGGGTTCACCGTGCTCCGGGGCCGGGCCACGGAGTACGAACAGCACACCCCGTTCCAGGTGTTCACCGACGCCTTCACGGAAGTCGCCAGGGAGCTGGCAGCGGACGAGCCGGCTCTGACCGACGCCGCCGTGGTGCTGCACGGCGGCGTCCGGGGCTCCCGGGGGGACACGGCCGGTAGCGGTGCCGTGCGCTTCGGGGTGCACCGGGCGATCGCGGGCCTTCTCGCGCGTCTCGGTGAGCACGGTCTGATCCTGGCCATCGACGATCTGCACTGGGCGGACCCCGCCTCCCAGGAACTCGTGGACCACTTGATCCGCCACCCAGTGGCCGGGCCGGTTCTGCTGATCGTGGCGCGCCGCGGCCGTCAGACACTGACGTCCCTGGCCGCCGCCCTGACCCGCGGCGCGGACAGTGGCGTCGTTCATCGGGTGGCCCTGGAACCGTTACCGGAGAAGGAGTGCATCGGAGCGCTGGCCCACGGCGTCCCCGCCGAGCACGCCGAGCGGCTCTACGCCGTCAGCGAGGGCAACCCGCTATACCTGATCTCCCTGGTGCATGCCTACGAGAACGGGAGCCGGGCTGCCGCCACCGGACGCACCGGCCTCGTACTTCCCAGCGGAGTGCCCGACGGAGTGCCCGACGGACTCGCCTCGCTGCTGCTCGACGAGTTGACCACCCTGACCGAGCCGCAGCGCCACGTCCTCGAAGCCGCAGCGGTGCTCGGCGATCGGGCTACACCTGGCCTGCTGGCCGCCGTGACCGCCACCGGGGCCCAGGAACTCGACGAGCTGACCGAGGCCCTTGCCCAGCGCGACGTTCTGCGCCCGGGATCCGACGGCGGATGGGTACTGCGCCATCCGCTCTTGCGGGCCCTGGTGTACGGGGGCACTCCACCGGGCCGGCGCGCCGAACTCCATCGCAGGGCCGCAGCGGAACTGGCCCGGGACGGAGCGGCCGTCACTGAACGGGCTCACCATGTCGAGCGGTCCCTCACGGAGTGGGATCCGCATGCGGCGGCGCTGCTCGTCGAGGCCTCCGCACGCCTCGCGTCCACCGCGCCGGCCACGACGGCACATCTCCTGGACTCGGTTCTCAGACACATGCCGGACACGGTGGAGTTCTCCCGCCGACGCGGAGAGCTGGTCCTGGCCCGGGCCCGGGCCCTCGGTGTCGGCGGAAGCCTTCGGGAGAGCCGCGACCTGTTGCACAAGCTGATCGTCGCCTCGGACGACGGCGATGCCGACCTGCGCGCGGAAGCCATCGCCCAGTGCGCGGTGATGGAACGCTATCTCGGGCACTCGCCGGAGGCCGCGGCCCTGTTGCGCCGGGAGTTGTCCCGCTCACCGGGTCCACCGCCGGAACGGGCCGTCTCGCTGCGGCTCGCACTGGGCATGTCGAAACTGTTGACCGGCGCCTATTCCGAGGTACGCGCGGACGTGGTGGAGGCCGTGGCCGACGCACGCCGCCACGACGATCCGCCCGGGGAAGCCGCGGCTCTGGCCCTGGCCGCACTGGGGGACGCCTACGAGGGGCGGACCAGGACGGCTGCCCGGTTCGCTGACGAGTCAGCCGCCCTCACCGACGCCCTGCCCGACCCCGTGGTCACCGATGTCCCTGAGGCGCTGGTCTGGCTGGCATGGGCGGAGACCTTGCTCGAGCGTTACACCGAAGCCGAACGGCACCTCACCCGTGGGCTGGACATCGCCCGTCGCAGTGGACAGGTCCTCGTCCTGCCCCATCTGCTGACCAACCGGGCGCTCATACACCTCCACACCTGTCGGCTCCCGTCCGCGCTGGAAGCGGTGGACGAGGCGGAATCCATCGCCCGTGCCACGGGCAGCAGCGACCTCATCGCCTTCACCCTCGCCATCAAGACGCTCGTACTTCTCCTTTCGGGGCCGCTGAACGGCAAGGACGCACTGGCGACCGGGGAAGAGGCCGTGGCGCTGGTGGGTACGAAACGGGGGTGGTGGGCCGCCCTGGCCTGGTGCATGCTCGGCCATGCGGCACGGATCGGCGGGGACCCTCACCGGGCCCGCGAGGCCATCCTGACCGCCGGCGGCGGCCAGGAACTGACTCTGCTGCAACCCTCGATCCGCCCGGGGCAGTTGGACGCACTCGTCAGTATCTCCGTCGCGACCGGCGACCTCGAACAGGCAGTCCGCTGGGCCGATCGGGCCACGCGGGAAGCGGAGCTCCTCGGTCTCGGGGGCCAGCGTGCCGCTGCCCTGTGCGGCAGGGCCACACTGGCCGAACACAGAGGAGATCCGGCCGAGGCGATACGGCTCCTCGACGCGGCGGTCGAGGAATACGCCCGCCTCGGTCTGCGTTTATGGGAGGCGTACGCTCTGCTGCGGACCGCCGCACTGGCGGGGCGGATGAGAGAGCACGGGCGTGCGACCGCCCTGTGGCAGTGTGCCCGCCGGATCGCCGTGGAAGGCGGCGCACGCCTCCTGACCGACCTTTCCGAACTGGTCCGGCTCGGTACCGGTGAAGAAGAGCCGGCGCTTCCGGAGGAGCTGGCAGCGTTGACGGCACGTGAGCTGGAGATCGCCGGACTGGTGGCCGACGGGCTGAGCAACCAGGACATCGCGTCCCGGCTCCACCTCAGTCGCCGTACGGTGGAGACTCACCTTTCCACCATCTACCGCAAGACTGCGCTGCCCTCACGCTCCGCCCTGGCCGGCTTCATGGCACGCACGGGACCGGCCCCGCAGATGTGACAGGGCGCGTACTCGCCCGGGCATCCGTGGTTCCAAGCGCACGCCCCTGATCACACGTACGTGTGCAAGGAACCGGGCGTCGGCAACGAGCGAACCGCGTCAGCCGTTGCCGACACCCCCAGAAGATCACCCCCTGGGCGTCGTTCGCATGCTCACGACTCCGTGGTGAACACCAGGACCGAGTCGGCGCCCACCGTCAGAGCGTGTCCGCCGGCGAAGTTCGCCGTCAGCGCGCCGACCTTGGCGGGGAAGCCGTTGGCGTCGGTGCTCGGGGTGGAACCGTCCTTGTAGAGGTACTTGTTGAGGGTGATCGACCCGGTCGGCTCGCTCAGCGTCACCGTCTGCGCGGCCGACGTGCGATTGACCAGCGCGAACGTCCAGCCCCCGCTGGGCAGTTGAGCGGCCAGCACGCGTACGCCCGTCGGCTCGGCCGGCGCGTGGATGGTGGACCCGGTGGGCAGGTACCGGGTCAGCAGGCTCCAGGTGTAGAACCACGGACGCAGCGCCGTCGAGTGGGCCGACACCGTGCCGGGGTCGTCGGTGCCCCTCCCCCACATCCCGCAGAAGGTGGTCGAGGCGTAGCCGTCGAGACACCAGGCTGCGGCGCCGTCGACGCCGCTGCGGGCCTCCTGAACGGCCAGATCCGCCATCCCCAGCGGCTGGGTCGTGTCGAGCGCGAAGCGGTAGTCCTTGCTGCCGTCCGAGTACTGGGCGGCCTTCATGCCCGTCTCCCCCAGCAGCACCGGACGGCCCGGTGCCGCCGCCCGGAGCTGGGACACCGCCTGGCTCAGCACGGGCTCGACGTACTCCGGGGCTGCGCCGTACAACTCCTGACTGTAGAAGTGCGCCTCGCCCGCCCCCAGCAGGCCGCTCTGCGCGGAGCGCAGCCACCAGGAGCCGTTGCCGCTCCAGGTGCCGGTGTCCAGGGCGGTCTGTGTCTGCGTCAGATCGTCGAGCGAGTCGTCGACAGAGGTGCCGGAGTTGGCGAGGTGCATCGATCCGACCGTGTGCTCAAGGGTCGAGGAGGCCACCGACAGGCGCAGGTACTTGGCGCCGGTGATGCCGGAGGCGGTGTAGGCGTAGCTCCACATGCCGCCTCCGTTCTTGCCCGTGACCAGGGCGACCGGCGTCGGCGGCGTGACGGCCAGCTTCTTCCAGGTCGTGCCGTCCGACGACGTCTGGAAGGTGACCGCGCTGTCGGTGGCGCTGTCCGCGTAGATCTGCGCGGTGAACGTGTTGAGTGCGGCAAGCTTCCAGACCAGGCCGGAGTCGCATCCGGAGCTGCATCCGGGTGCGGTCTGGTGCCCGAGGTCGCCGCCGTAGGAGCTGATGCCGGCCTCGGCGGTGTCGGCGCCGGAGATGACCGTCCGGCCGGTGTCCACCCTGGCGGTGGCGAACGCCGACGTGAGGTTGGTCGTCGCGGTGACCCAGTCCGCGTACGAGTACGACTTCGGGCCGGTGGCGACGTTGGGCTCGTTGACGCCTACCCAGTACGAGGGCGCGGCGCCGTCGGCCTGCAGGTGCTTGACCAGCGTCGCCTGGACGGTGGCCGTGTTCGCGGCGGTGTAGGTCAGGTCGTCGATGCCGAAGAGCCCGCTGACAACCGGGACACCCTCGTCGGCATAGTGCTTGATGACCTTCTCGGCGCTCAGATAGGCGTCGCTGGTGAAGTCGTAGCTGCCGCCCGCGTCGGTGCCGCTCCAGAACCAGGGCAGGTTGAACATGACCCGGACCAGGCCCGGCTTCATGTAGTCGGTTCGGGACACCATCAGATTCCAGTCCGCGGTGTTCCAGGTCGTGCCGTCCGGCGGCTGAGGGTTCTGGTTGTAGCCGAGGCCGATCCAGTGGCTGCTGACCACATCGCCGGCCGTGGCGGCGGTGCTCGGGACCGATGCCGCGAGTCCGGTGCCCAGCGCTGCCACGGTGGACAACAGCACCGCGCACAGCGCCCGGCCGACGGGCAGGACGGGCCGGGAACGAAGGAGTGATCGGGAACGCATAGATGCCTTCCAGCGTTGCATGCGGTTGACAGTTGCAATTGCGGTCGCGACCTGTCCCCCGACAGCGGAATCAGCGCGCTCATGGTGCTCGCGACGCCGGACGCTGGGCACACCTGCTGCCCCCATGCCCTCACGGGCAGGGGAACGCCGGTCAGAGAGATGACAGGTCCGCCGCGCACGGCCTCACCCAGCGACTTCCACAGCTGTCGGTCGTTACTTGGGTCGTGACCTCCTCCACCCTGGCCCGTCTGATCGGCGAGGGCATCCGTGAAAGCACTGAGTCCCACACGGGGGTGCGCTGGTGTGGTGCATCGACGGCCGTCGGTGATCCGGTTTCGGGTCGGTCCTTCAGTTCCCTGCCGGGAAACGCCTTGCCGAATTCGCCCACGGCATCCAGCTCGGTGCCGAGGTGGATGCCGAACGGCGTGTTACGAGGCCGGCGCCGAGCCGGTCGTGTTGTGGGCGACGATGGCGTCGATGAGCCGGCCGCCCGGCCAGTCCATGCTGATGACGCCGGTGTGCCCCGCAGTCGTGCGCAGGTAGTCGAGCAGTCGCTGGTTCATGCCCTGTTTGCCGCCGTAACCGTTGGCCACCTGGGTGTAGGTCGCGCCGAAGGGAGGACAGCTGGCGGAGAGCCCGGTGCCTCCGATGGTGTTGGTCGTGTCGGCGGCGACCTGCTGGAGACTGGCCGTGATCAGCGACCACCTGGTGTCCAGGTTGCATTCGGTCCACGGGATGAACGGCGTGGGCAGCCACTGCGTGAGCCCGAATCCCGCGTACACCTGGCCTCTGGGGCCGCTGAAGCCGGTGAGGACGATGTGGCCGCGTGCCTGGCCGAGCGTGGGTGTGTCGGCCGTGTCGGTGCCGGTGACCGTGGGCGCGTAGAAGAGGCCGGGGTAGCGGGCCAAGTAGCTGTCGAAGATGCGGATGCGGTCGGGGCCCGTGGCGTTGGACGGGTCGTCGACACACTTGCCGATCTGCAGTCCGCCGGTCCCGCCCTCGGTGGTGTCGCCGTCGCACTCGCCGTGGAGGCTCATGAGCACGGTCTCGCCGGGGTGGGCGGTGAGGAAGGATCGGGCCTTGGTGAGGACGTCGTCGAGGTTGGCGTTCTGGTAGACGTTCGTGTGGTGGATCGCGAACGCGGTGTTGTTGTTGACGATGCGGACACGGATGTCGATGGCGCGGATGCCCGCGTTCAACTGCGCGGTCAGTGTGTCCGCGCTGTCTCCGTGGTTTTCCTGGGTCTGGTAGTACCAGGGGGCGAGACCACCACCGTGGACGGCCATGGTGTCGTGCGTGCCGGGGATCGACAGTCGTCCCAGACCTGTCGAGTCGGGGAACCGGCTCATCCAGTCCGGGTTGCTTGCGCTGGTGAGACTGTTGAACGCCGGCGTCGACGGTCCCGGCCACCAGGGCAGGTCGTAGGCCGACGCCGGGACGGAGGCGGTGAACAGACTCAGGGTCGTGACGAGCGCGCCGAGCACGGAGATCTTGCCCGCGGAGCGCCGGAGCGCATGGGTGCCGGGTCGGCTGCGTCGTGGCAATAAGGACATGTCTGAGACTCCGATGCTGTCAGGTATATGCCAATTCTTGAACCTGCGGAGCGCGGCCGGGAAAGCATTCCCTACGCCCCATCCAGAGGCAAGACATACGCAGCCGCCCGCTTGGCCGCGACGAAGTCCCTTCCGACGCTTCGCCTCTGGACCGGTTCGTCGCATTCACGGGCCGCACGCCCAACTGGGCCGAGACCGCCCAGGTTTGACATCACGAAGTCGAATCCCGCTCCCGCACATCGGGCGCCGCTGCAGAGACCTCATGGAGGGTGACGCGGCACCGGGCAAGCCGGGCGAACGCATGGCCGACGGCGCCGGAGAGGAACCACAAGACCTGCACCCATGGCGTCCACCAGGCAATCAGCAATGTCAGTCCCCAATAGCCCGTGACGACCCAGCTGACAGCACTCTCCAGATGTCGAACCGACCTGTGGGTGTCATCGGACAGCCTGTCCATGCGCGCCGCCTCGGTCTGGATACCCGATCGGCAGAGCATGAGGAGGAACACGACCAAGCCGAAGAGCGAGCCGGCCAGCGGGTTGCCGGGGTGCTGTCCCATGATCGCGGTGGCGAACGGCAGAAAGCCCGCCAGGAGCAGGAAGGGAAAGTGAAGCGTCATCATGGTGCCGGGGACGTGGCTGAGTCGGTCGAGCACTGTGTGGTGCTGGCGCCAGACGATCCACAACACGAAGAAGGCCAGCACGTAGGAGTAGAAGGCTCCGGCTTCGTGGACGAGGAAATGCCACAAGTGCGAAGCGGCCTGGGCCCCTGAGGTGTGGGGGGTGGCATCGAACTCCTCACCCTCAGGTCGCGGAATCTCGATGACCAGCAGCGTCATGGCGATGGCCAACACCGCGTCGGTGAGAAATCCCAGCCGCTCAGGCGACTGCCCAGCTCGCGTCATCTCCACTTTTTCGTCTTTCTCGTTGTCTGCCGACCGCCAGGGCCGTGCTCCCGACGCCATGACTTCTTCCGTGGCCCCAGGCTCCGGGTGGACGGTGTCCACTTTCCAGGGCGCACAGGAACGAGGGGTGTCCAGTGCCGCCCGCTCCTGTCCGATCCCAGGGCTCTGTTCACGGCTACGCGGATCCTCAGAAAGGCTGTGCTCCCGGCGCGCAGTGAGCACGCGTCCGGTCACACCGTCGGACGTGCCGAGGAGACCCTGCCTGGCGTAGTAGGGGCTCGGCACGGTCAGTGGTCTGTGCCGGTCTCCTGACCAGGAGCGTTGTGTTCGGATTTGGGAGGTACGCACCACAACGCGAGGCATGCGGCGGTCAGGTAGGCGAGTGCGCCGATCGCCATACTGACGCGGAGTCCCTGACCGTAGGTGGTGGCGGCGAGCAGGGTGCCGCCGAGGGCCACGCCGGTCGCACTGCCCAGCTGACGGGTGGTGTTGAAGAGAGCGGAAGCGGTCCCGGAGTACGCCGGGGGCGCGGCACCCATCACCGTGGAGGTCGTGCCGGTGAGCGCGAAAGAGGTGCCGAATCCCGCGGCCATCATGGGGGCGACGAGCAGCGGGTAGGCAGGGTCGGCTCCGGCCGCGGTCCAGCCGGCCAGACCCACAGCAGCCAGGAGCATGCCGGCGGTCACCAAGGGCCGATCTCCGGTACGGCGGCTCAGCCGAGCGGACAGGACGGAGGCGAACACGGTCATCGCCACCGCGGGCAGCAGCGCCGCCCCGGTATCGAGCGCGCTGAAGCCACGCTGATGCTGGAAGTACAGGCTGGCGGTGAACACCATCGCGTAGAAGCCGAAGTTGAACAACAGGCCGATGACGGCGCCGCCGACCAGAGCACGCGAGCGCAACAGGCTCAGCGGCACGGCTGGAGAGCCCGCCAGCCGTTCGCGGACCACGAACGCCGCGGCAGCGAGCACGGACAGACCCACCCCGGTGAGGACCGCCGGGGCGGTCCACCCGCGACGTCCGGCCTCGTTGAGCGCGGCCGTGAGCAAGGCCACCGCGGTCACAACCGCGCATTGCGCGGGCCAGTCGACGGCACGGGAGACCAGCCGAGGGGAAGACTCGACATGGCGCAGCGTCAGCACCAGGCAGGCGATACCAACCGGCAAATTGATCAGGAACACCCATCGCCAGCCCACGGTGGAGACCAGCAGCCCGCCCAGCAGCGGCCCGGCTGAGGCCGCGACACCCGCCATGGCTCCCCACAGACCGAAGGCCCTCGAACGAGCGGCCGGAACGGGATACGCCTGCCTGAGCAATGCCAGCGAACCGGGCACGATCAGCGCCGCCCCCAGTCCCTCCACCAGACGGGCCGCAGTCAGGAAAGGAGTATTCGGCGCGAGAGCGCAGGCGGCGGAGGACACCGTGAACACGACCACACCCGTGCAGAAGATCCGGCGATTTCCCAGCCGGTCACCCAGTGCGCCGCCCATCAGCAGGAAACCGGCGAAGACCAGGGTGTATCCGTCGGTGATCCACTGGATGCCAGTGACGGAAGCCGACATCTCCCGGCCGATCACCGGCACGGCGACGCTGATGACCGTCACATCCAGGATCACCATGAAGTACCCGGCGCACACAGCGAGCAGCGGGACCAGGGATCGCCCCCCGTACCGCCCGCCCGGTTGGCCGGGAGAGGCGGATGCTCCGCCGTCCGGCTCCGTGAACGTCATGTCCTCGACTCCATCCCCGTTCACCAGCGCCCTGTAGCAAAGGTCACAGTATGGGGAAAGGTGGACATTTGTCCTTCAGGGGATCCCTTCATCGCTTGGTCCCCGCCGGCGCGCCTGGAGCAGCGGCTCCGACAGGTGATGGGTAGGGGGCGGGCGGGGTCAGGCGAGGCCGAGCCAGCTGAGGATGGTCTGTGCGAGCAGGATGGTGGACATGGCGGCGACGCCGACGACGACGGTGGTGGCGGCGATGCGGTAGCGCGGGCTGTTGGCGGCATCGCCGAGCAGTGAGCGGCGGTTGGTCAGGACCAGGAGGTAGACGAGGACGATGGGGCTGATCAGGCCCTGGAGGACCTGGGTGCCGATCAGCAGCTGGATGACGTCGATGGGGGTCATCGCGACCGTGGCACCCAGGACGATCTGGGCGGTGAACAGGCCTAGGAAGAGCGGGGCGTCGCGGAAGCTGCGGGAGACGGAGCGTTCCACCCCGGCGGCCTCTCCGATGGCGTAGCTGGCCGACAGGGGGACGACGGCGCCGGCCAGGGCCGAGGCCCCGATCAGGCCGAACGCGAAGAGGAGTTCGGCGTTCTGTCCGGCGACCGGTTTGAGTGCCTGGGCGGCCTGGGCGGCGGAGTCGAGCGGGCCGGTGCCGCCGATGGCGGAGGCGGTGGCGATGATGATGGTCAGGCTGATGACACAGGCGAAGACGGCGCCGAGAACGGCGTCGGCGCGAATCAGCGGGTAGTCAGTGGGTTTGGCGCCCCGGTCCACGACGCCCGCGGCAGCGTAGAACTGCATGTAGGGGCTGACGGTGGTGCCGATCAGGGCGACCGCGAGCAGGATGAAGTCCTTGCTGGGCTCCATGTGGGGGACGATGAGGTGGTGGCCGACGGCGCCCCAGTCGGGGTGACCGAGGATCATCGCGATCGGGTAGGCGAAGAACGCCAGCGACATGATCAGGAAAATGCGTTCGGCCCAGTGATAGGAGCCGAACAGCACCAGCGCCCACAGCAGGATCGCGGCGGGCGGGATGACCGCCCACTTGGGTACGCCCAACAGCTCGAAGGCGGCGCCGATGCCCGCGAACTCGGAGACGACCAGGCCGGTGTTGGCCAGCAGCAGACAGAAGACGGCCAGTGCGGTCAGGCGGAGGCTGAACTGCTCGCGGATCAGGGCGCCCAGGCCCTTGCCGGTGTGGGCGCCCAGGCGGACGGCCATCTCCTGGACCATGACCAGGGCGATGGTGACCAGCACCATGAAGAACAGCGTGCCGTAGGTGAACTGGGATCCCGCCGATGCGTAGGTGGCGATGCCGGCGGCGTCGTTGCCTGCGTTCGCGGCGACCAGCCCCGGGCCTGCGATCGCGGCGACCATGGTGACGCGCCGCCAGCCCGTGCGGCGGGGCGCCGTAACGTCGGCTGCCGAGGCCACCTCTGCCGTGTCGAGGTCGCGGGTCACTGGAGGAACCTCCTGAAGTGCAGGCGCCCGCGTTCGGGCAGCAGGGCGTCGAGCAGGTCGTCGGCCAGGATCCGGCCCAGCGGGCGGTCGCTGTCGTCGACCACGAGGAGGGACGAGGCGCGGGCGGCGACCAGTTGGTCGGCGGCGTCACCCAACGGTGTGTCCGGGCGGATGGTGGCGGGCGGCCCGAACTGGGCCCCCCAGGCCACCAGGTCGGCCACTTCGGTCGTGTCCTCGGCCACGGTCAGGTCGAAGAGCGCGAGGTCGCACAGCAGCCGTCCGGTGTCGTCGACGACGGCGACGGCGTCGATCTCGGTGCGGTGCTCGGCCTGCTCGGCCAGCCGGGCCCGTACCTTGGCGACGGTCTCGTCCCGGCGGGCGGTGACCAGAAGCGTGGTCATGGCGCCGCCCGCGGTGCCCTCCCGATGGGTGAGCAGCCGGCGCAGCTCTCCGGCCTCGTCCGCCGGCATACGGGTCAGCAGCGCCTCGCGCTCCTCACTTGTGAGGTCGCGCAGTGCGTCGGCGGCCTCATCCGGCTCCATCTCGTCCACCAGCCGGGCGGCGTGCTCCGGCTGTGCCTCACGCAGCAGGTTCTCCAGCTCCGCCGGTTCCATCTCCTCCAGCGCGTCGGCGGCCTGCTCCGGCTCCAGCCAGCCCAGCAACTGCTGCCGCTCGGCGCGGCCGAGGTCTTCGAGGATGTCGGCCAGATCGGCCGGCCGCAGCTGGTGCAGCACGGTCCGGGAGGCACGCAGCCGCACCTGGGGCGGCCCCTCGGTGGCCTGCTCGGCGAACGGGGCGATCGCCTGCCAGTCCAGCACCCGCTCCGGTGTCGGACGGGCCTGCCAGCGGCGCGGACCGAGCCGGCGGATGAGCGTGGGCAGGGAGACGTCCACACCGACCAGCACGATCTGGTCGACCAGCGGGGCCAGGTACAGGTCCGCGGCGCGGGTGACCTGGATGCCGTCGACATCGACGAGCTGGTGGTCGAGGACGTCCTTGGCCAGCAGGACCTCGCCGGGACGGCGGGCGAAGTCACGCAGGTCAAGGCGGGCCGTGCGCAGCCGCACATGCCCTGCGTGCACTTTGCCGATGGCGTCGGCGGCCAGGAACGTCCGCCGTCGGCCGATACGGAGGATCAGACCGGTGACCGGCGGGTACTGCTCAGCGCCGTACAGGCGGGCGACCACGTCGACGACGCGGCCGACCTCCTCGCCGGACTGGTTGGTGACCGGTCCGCCGACCAGACCGGCCAGCGAGACCAGCGAGGTGCGGACCGCCTTGGACGCGGTGGCACGGCGCTCCAGATGAACCCGGCGCTCGCGCAGACGGGCCGACGTGGACATGAACAGAGTGTGGGCAGCCAAGAGAAACACCCCCTTTTTGCCCCGCAACGACGGGGCACCGGGCGGCCCACGGCAGCGCACTCCTCCCCGAGCCGATGGCGGCAGACACACCGAACCCACGCCGGTACGACGGCCGACCCAAGGCCGATGACGGACGTCAGAGAGAAGCGGGCTGTCCCGGGCCGCGGAAGGACGGCACGGACAACACGAAGTAGGGCCGACTATGGCCCGGACTACTGTCCATCTCGCCTCCTCCCGGTCCCGGCCGCGCAACGAAGCGTCGCAGCCGTACGGCAAGGGGCAGCCAGGACCGGAGGGTCCCGGCGCACCCCAACTCGTCAGAGCTTTGGCACTCCACGGCGTGATCCCCCTGGGAGGAAGCCACTTGGGGTCACCCCTTAGGCCGGGGAGACCTGTCCTGATCCGGAGCGTCTCTCGACGGGTGGGATCAGTGGCCTGTGTCCGTGAAGACGCCTCACCGAACGAGGTGTCTGTTCAAACCACTCAAAGAGTACCCCTCTGCCCCGGGGCGCCCCCAATCCATGACCAGTCCTTGACCCCGGCCCGGCTACTGCGACCTCGGCCCCTGCTCCGGACGGACGGGCGACGGATACGGCGTGGGAGACTCAGGAATCGCCGGGGAGCAGGTGCTGGCCGACCTGGCGGAAGACCCAGAAGCCATGGGTGTGGGTGAAAACCCACACAAGGTCGAAGCGGTTCGGCCACGCCGCGGGCACGCCGCTGTGCGCTGCGCCAAGGGCGTCGACGATGGCCGGGATTCGCGAGTGCTCCCAGCAGATGAGGACCGGTTGGGGAGCGGAAAGTGCGGCCTTGGCCAGTGCAGCTTCCTGAGACTCGGCATAGGTGGTGTCCAGTGTGATGCCCATGTGCCGGGCGAGCGGTGTGACGGTCTCCCGCATCCGGTGGGCGCCGGCGATCGGCCCCTGGTCGGCGGCGGCGTAGATGGTACGCGGGCGCACGATGCCGGGTTTCAGGGCCTGGCCCTTGGGCGGGGCGAACAGCGCCGGCAGTGCCCTGGCCCGTCCCCAGCCGCGTCGGGTGAGGGACTTGGCGTCCGGACGGCCGTTCTCGTCGATGCCGGATTCGTGTTTGCCGGGCTTCTCCCCGTGCCGGATGACCATGATGGTCGTGTTGTCCCCGACCGGGATCCCGGAAACCGGCGCGTCGGCGGGGTCGGATGCGGCTTTGCGCGCGTGCTTGCCGCCGCAGCCTGCAAGGACCGCGGGCGCGGCCGCCGCCATCGCGGCCAACGCCCGACGCCGACTGATCATCGCGCGACCGACGCCACTACCGCCCGACATCCGCGGGGGCCCCTCCATCCAGCGTTCCACCAGGCGAAATCCCTCCCGTGTAGGTCGAACCACTCATCACTACGGGGGCAGTACAGCATCGCTTCGTGAGAACTCCTCTCATGTTGGCCGCCATCGGAACCGGGCAAGGCGGCAGGTGGTCTCTTCCCGGGAAGGCCGGGCACCTCGCCCGTGAGCGCCCGAGCGCGGGCGACGAGAACGGCTCGTATATGCACGGAACGGATGAAAATGAGGGCTGTGGGGACGTTGAGGCGGCGGCTGCCGGGCACCGCCGTGTACGTTACGGGTCTGCTGCTCACCGCATGGTGGCTGAAGGGACAACCGGTAGCGGAGCGGGCCCGTTTCATGCGCCACAACAGCAGCAACGTCCATCACCTGGATGTCGGCAAGTGGTGGACCCTGTTCACCAGCGGTCTGGTGGTCGACGGTGTCCCGGCCCTGGTCGGCATCGCCGCAGTGGCCGGGGTCCTGGGATGCGCCGAATGGCGCTGGGGCACGCTGCGCGCGTGCGGGGTGTTCGTCTTCGGCCACCTCACCGCGACCCTGCTCACCGAGGGCGCCCTGTGGCTGATGCACGTCCTCCATCTGCCGGGCGTGCCCACCCGGACCCGTGACGTGGGCATCAGCTACGGCCTGGTGACGACCGCCGCCTGCCTGCTCGCCCTCGCCGCCGGTCGGCTGCATCGCTACGGCCTGCCTCTGCTCGCCACGGCGCTGACGGCCGCCCTGCTGTACGACCAGGAACTCGCCGACGTCGGCCACCTGGTCTCCCTGGCGCTGGGCTCCCTCGCCGCCCGCACGGTGTGGCTGTGCACCCCGTTCGGTCCGGCACGCACGAAGACCGTCGCGCCGGATCCCGACGACGCCGACGCATCGCCCGGCGGGAGCCACTCACGGACGCAGGGGTGCACCGGTCAGGACAACCAGCTGACCAATGATGTTCGCATGCACCAGACCGGTGGCCGGTAGGACTTCCAACCTGCCCCTGCAGCATGTCAGTCGGCCTGACGCAGGAGTGCGGCCCTGGAATATGTTCGAGGTTGAGCAGACAACTCAGGGGCAGACCGAGGTCCACCACCCTCCGGTGGCGGGCCTCCAGGGCAGGCGCCTTTCTCAACCGACCTTGTCGAGCAGCAGCTTCGCGGCCACCGTCGCGCCGTCGGTGCGGATCGTGCCGGCCACAGCGGCTACCCGGGCTCGGGTCTCGGGGGCAGGGCGACAGCGAGCACGGCCGAGAGGGATTCGAAGGCCGGGTTCGGGCCGCGGGGCACGGCACGTGTCTGCGGCGAGCCCCGGCGCGACGGCTGGTGAAGCTGCACGCCGACAAGGGCGTAGGCCCGGTTTCCGTATCTGTGGGACGCGTGTGAACTATGCATATTTTCGGGCTAATTGGTCAGTCGGCGGTTGACCTGTATGTGGGGCCCCTGATCGGCTTGCGGAGTTCGCGTCCAACCCGACTGTGGAGAGGAAGCAACACTGCTATGCGCAACAGATCATTACGGGGGCGGGCTCTGCTGGCCGCGTTCAGCGCGGCTCTGCTGATCCCCGTCAGCTTTGTCGGCCAGGCACACGCCAACAGCCACCAGCCCTTCATGGGCAAGCGGTCCGGTGCGCGGATCGTGCTCGGCGAACCTGAGAAACTGAAGACCGTCGAACCGGCGGCACCGGGGGCCAAGGCCGTCGACTGCGCCGAGGGCATATCAGTCCACGACCGGACGTCGTCGTGCTCCAACCGCCGCATACCGGTGGAGTTCCTGGTCGACGGTGAGCCCGCGGGGTCCGCCGTCCTGCACAGCAAGGCGACCGCACAGCTGGACGCCCGCAACCGCTACCAGTGGAAGCAGCGGGTCGAGCTGAAGCTCACCGATCCGACCACCCCGTCCGCCGCCGAGGTGTCCGCCACGGTCAAGTACCAGACCGGGCACGCCACCGCATCGGCGGCACTCACCCGCATCTTGATCCCGTACGTCACCCAGACGTTCGACTCCACACTGTCATCGCCGGGCCGCGATCTGGTCAGCGACAGCATCGTCCCTTACGGGGACTTCTCAGCGCCGGGCTTCGACGACGGCAGCGCCTACCTGGGCGACACCTTCCGCCCGCGGTGCGACAGCACCGCGCGCATCACCCCCGTCGTCACCGGCGGCTGCGTCTATCCCGACGTCCCCGCCCTGTGGCAGATCGACGTCACCGACTGGCGCGTGGACAGCGTGGGCTGGCACGTGCTGTGGGCGCAGAGGAACCTGGCCCACCCGTGGGGCGTCAAGGGCAGCAGGTATCCACTGCACCGGACCTTCGACCAGTCGCTGATAGCGGACAATCGGGAGACCGCGTGCGGCCGTGACGTGCCCCGCCCGCCCAGGCCGGGACTGGCCTGCGACGAGTACCCTTTCGCCCAGTCCCACGAGGGCGCCAGCCGCAACTCGGACTACTCCTGCGAGTTCCTTGACGGCCGCGACAACAGCCGTGAAGGCAGCTACCGCAAGGCATCGCTGAACGGGCAGCGCGTCCTGGAGAACGACCCGTTCTACGTCGAGGTGATCAACGTCCCGGGGACGCTGACCCCGCGGAAGCTCGACTCGCTGCGCGGCCCTGTCGGCTGCGGCGTCGAATCCTGAACCACGCCCGATCCGTGGCACCGGCGCGCCCGGCCTCCCATCATGGATGGCCGGGCGCGCACCCGCGTGACGAGAGGAGCATCTGCATGACCGGCCTCGTACGCCAGACGTCCAGCCACGTCCACATCGACGCCAGCACCGTCGACCTGCTGGGCGCCGACCTCTCCACCGACTACCAGCCCGAACAGTGGGCAGGCGGACTGATCGCCGCCGATCCGTCCGGGGACGCGGTACGCATCGTCTGCGGTCAGGAGATCGCCACCGTCCACATCACCGCCCAGCTGTGGGGCGGACATCCCCCACTGGGTGCCGTCGATCTGGAGACCTGGCAGGACATCGCCGAAGTGTCCGTCGACTGGCAGTCCCTGGTACTGGACTTCGGCACGACCGGGGACGGAGAGGACCCCTCACAGCAGCTGGTGATGCCCGCCCCCGGCAGTTACCGGGTGAGGGTGTCGGCCCGTAACCGTGATGCCGGCGACCCGCGCGATGACAGCGACCCGACCGAGGCCATGCTGATCCAGGTCTGGCAGGCTCCCATGGAAGAGAACCGCGTGATCAAGCAGACCAGCCATACGGCACAGCTGTGGGCCGACGAGTAATTGCGTGTCAGCTGCTTGCCTCTGGGCCCCAGCGATCCGGTCCCACTCCGCGCCAGTCGATCCACGGCGCGCCCGCGACCTCGGCGGCGTCGAGCTCCAGACCGGCCCGGCGGAGGAACTCGACCAGGTCGCCGATGTTGTGAGCCAGGCCGAGGATTTCGCCGTCCACGCGCACGCGACGTCCACCCGTGAGTGACGGCGGGTGGACGATCACGCGAATGGGGCGGCCCACGCCTTCAGGATCATCCCCGGCGCACGGTCCCGCATTTGAACGCGTCATTGAACGACTCTCAGTGTCTGGTCGGTGGCAGGTGTCGCGGTGAAGCCGCACGTCGGTCGGGCGATGAGGCCGCTCACGTCGAGTCCCAGTCCGAAAGTCCCAGGCTGCGCAGCTCCTGCCACGCCGCGGGGCTCGGCCGCCGCTGCTGCCAGTAGGGGTGGAAGAACACCTGAACAGACAGCCGATACAGGCGTCGGCGCAGCTCGATGCGGCCGGGCTGGTCGGCGAGCCGCTGGTAGGTGGCACTCCACTCCTGCTGCGCCTGGGCGAGATCGGCGGGAAACGATCGCATGGCGAAATTCAATCATGTGTTCGATTTTCGCGTCCATTGAAGGCGCCACCTCCCAGCGCCCGTGGGCTGCTGTCCTGGGACTGCGGTGCGGCGCCGCTCCGCGCTCGGTTCGCTTCCGGATGCCAGGTGGAGGAACCTGAAGATGTAGCGGGTGAGCCGTGAGTGAAGGTGTGAGGTGTCTGATGAGCACTCTCGAAGAGCACATTGACCTCGGTGTTTCCCTCGAAACGGCTTGGGACTGCCTCCATCGCGCGGAGATCTATCCGCGGTTCGTGAACGGCGTGCGGGACGCCCGGCCGGAGGGAGAGCGTCGCGCGCACCTGGATATCGACGCGGATGGCCGGGCGCAGGAGGTCGAGGTCGAGATCGTCGACCGGAAGAAGGAAAACGTGATGGCGTGGCAGACCACGAGCGGTCCCGATCTGGCGGGGACGTTCTCGCTGCTGCCCATCGACCGGGAGCACACCCGGCTCCAGGCCCGATTCGAGTACGACCCGGGCACGATCAAGGAGGCCTTCGGCGGTCCGCACGGATTCGCGCAGGTGACCGCGATCGAGCGCGGAGTACGGAGCGATCTCCAGCAGTTCAAGGAACTGGTGGAAGCGCAGGGTAAGGCCAAATAGACGGACGGTACTGTCCAGCACTCGACGACGCTCTCCGGCGGCCGCCGCTGCCACAAGGTGTCAACGGCAGCGCGCTTTGCGCCACACAGTTCGATTCTCGTCACCCGCTCTTGATCGAAACCCCAGGCCACCGACCTGGGGCATGTGCTTGTCGGGTTACGGGCCAGGCACCCCCGGGGTGTCAGCGGTTGGACGCTGCTGGATTCGAGGAGGCTTCGCGGGTGCCGACGATCGAATGAACCGATCACACGGGACGGTTGCGGGAGGTCGTGTGCGCTTCCAGGTCGCGGTCTGCGGGCCGGGGCGGTGCACCGAGGAGGAACGGGTGCATGCCCACCGGGTGGGCGTGCTCCTCGCAGAGCACGGTGCCATCGTCCTGTGCGGCGGAGGAGAAGGCGTCATGGTTGCTGTCGCGGCGGGCGCCCACTCGAGAGACGGGCTGGTGATCGGAATCCGCTCGGACACGGACCGGACGACCGTCCCCGATGCGTTGTCCGCCGTGGTCTTCACCGGCATGGGAGAGGCACGAAACGCGGTGCTCGTCGCCAGCGCCGACGCGGTGATCTCCGTCGGTGGTTCCTGGGGCACCCTCAGCGAGATCGCGCTCGCCGGGCGGCGTGGAGACATTCCCGTCGTCTGCCTCGCCGGATGGCAGGTAGCCGACCAGGCGGGGAGCCCGGTCGCCGGCCCTGTCCATGCCGCGACACCCGAGGAAGCCGTCACGACGGTGCTCACCGGCCGGTTCCAGTAGCCGAATTCGCTGCCGTCGCCGCCCCGGACACGCCCCGGACCCACAGCCGGAGACTCAACCTGACGGCACCCCTGCGGGCCCGCAGGGGTGCCGTCAGGTTGACAGCCGCACCCGCTCCGATCCACTATTCACTACTCAATTAGTGAAAGGGTGTTTGCCGGGATGATCGAATACCGGATCGACCGGCGCAGCGGGGTGGCCACCTACGTACAGATCGTCCAGCAGACCAAGCAGGCCCTACGCCTGGGCCTGCTGGAGCCGGGGGACAAGCTTCCCGCTGCCCGGGAGGTCGTGGAGGCCACGGCAGTCAACCCGAACACGGTGCTCAAGGCGTACCGGGAACTGGAGCGGGAGGGACTGGTCGAGGCCCGGCGAGGGCTCGGCACCTTCGTACGCAGGTCCCTCGGCGCCGCACCGGGCGAGTCTCCGCTCAGAGGCGAACTCTCCGAGTGGGCGGCACGCGCCCGGGCGGCCGGCCTGGAGCGCGACGACGTGGCAGCACTTTTCGCTCTCGTGCTGGACGAGCACTTCGAGCCCACGGGAAAGGAACAGCAATGACGAGGACCGCCATCGAGGCGAACGGGCTGGGTAAGTCGTTCTCGCGGCGCGGAGGTTGGGCACTGCGGGAGTGCACGTTCCGGCTGCCCGCCGGACGCATCTGCGCGCTCGTGGGCCCCAACGGCGCGGGCAAGTCGACGCTGCTCGCCCTGGCGGCGGGGCAGATCGCACCCGACGACGGCTCACTCTCGGTCCTCGGCGAAGAGCCGGCCCATTCCCGGGCTCGTATCGGCTTCGTGGCCCAGGACAAACCTCTGTATCCGCAGCTCACCGTCACCGAGACACTCCGCATGGGCGCCGACCTCAACCCCGGCCGATGGGACTCGGCCACCGCGCAGCAGGTCGTGGCCGACGGCAACCTGGACCTCACGATCCGCATCCGCTCGCTCACCGGCGGCCAGCGCACCCGCGTGGCGCTCGCGCTGGCCCTGGCCAAACGGCCGGAACTGCTGCTGCTGGACGAGCCGATGGCCGCCCTCGACCCGCTGGCCCGCCACGAACTGATGGGCACCCTCATGGCCACAGCCGCCCAGCACGGCACCACGATCGTCATGTCTTCCCATGTAATCGCCGAGCTGGAGGACTCCTGCGACCACCTGCTGCTGATCGGCGACGGCCGCGTCCGCCTGGCCGGCGACATCGACGACCTGCTGGCGGCCCACACTCTGGTCACCGGCGCCGTCAGCGATCTGGGCCCGAACACCGTCGTGGAATGCCGCACCACCGGTCGCCAGCTGACCGCCCTCATCCGCCCCGCCGGTCCCCTGCCCGACACGTGGCAGACAAGAGAACCGACCCTCGAAGCGCTGGTCCTCGCCCATCTGCGCAGCCCGGCAGCCCCCGCCCTGACCCTCTGCCCCATATCCGCACCCGCCGTGTCCCAGGAGACGACCGCATGACCGCCCCCGCCGCCGCCTTGGCCACCCGGAGCCAGACCTCCGCACCCCGCCAGACCCGCTGGTTGCTGCGCCTGCACCGACCGGCACTGTGTGCCTGGGCAGGGCTTGTGACCGTCGTGGCGGCCGCGCTGCTGTGGCTGTGGGGCCCGCTCACCGACGCCTCCGCGGAGGCATGGCGCCAGTACGACGCGTGCGGCATGGCACCGACCTGCGCCTACGACCAGCCCGCGATCCTCCTCTACAAGGACGTTTACCAGTACGCCACGACCGCGGTCCTCGCCGCCCCCTTCCTCGTCGCCGCCTGGGCCGGCGCCACGCTGACCAGTAGGGAACTGGAGATGGGGACCGCGCGGCTGACCTGGGCCCAGTCGGTGTCCCCGGCTCGCTGGCTCACCGTCAGGCTCGCCGTCCCGGCCGCCTTCATCACCGTGGGCACCAGCCTGCTGGTCGCGCTGCACCACCTCGCCTGGTGGGCAGCCCACGGTCGCGTCGACACCGCCAAGACCTGGTACGACTTCCCGACCTTCTATGCGGGCGGCCCCTTCACCGTTGCCCTGGCACTCACGGGCCTCACCGCGGGCGCCGTGGCCGGCCTCGCCTGGCGGCGCTCCCTGCCCGCCTTGATCACCTCCGTCCTTGCCACGGCCGGCGTGTTCGGCGTCATCCATCTGGCACTGCCCCACCTGTGGCCCAGCGTGACCCGCGTCAGCAGTCTGACGCCAGGCATCCCGGCAGGCGGCGGAATGGGCGTGGACGAGGGTGTCCTCACTTCCACCGGCGCCCGGCTGCCGATCCCCTACTGCGGCAGCAGTTTCTCCACCTCGTGCCACACCACGTACGAAAGACTCCACATCGTCAGCTTCTACCGCGACTACCACCCCCTTGCGCACTACTGGCCCCTTCAGTTCACCGCGACCGCCCTCACCCTCGCCATCGGAGCCCTGCTGACCTTCGCCGCGTTCCGCATGCTGCAGCGCCTCACCGGCGAAACCCGGCATCGCGACAAGGCCCGCATCTGACTCCGGACCTCGCACCGCATCCGAGGCCTCGCGGTCGGCAGGCACGGCGTGGACGACGTCCCGACCCCGAAGAACACCGGCGGCGACGCCCCCAAGGCCCACAGAACACTCGGCGCCCCGACGCGTAGCCGCCTTTGCCCACGCCGAACACGGAGACCGGTCCTCCACCGCCTGAGGCGATGACGACCTCGAGCGATCGCCACAGGAACCGTACGAGCGGCCTGCGGTCCCCACCGCGGCCGACCGCGAATCGCACATCGCTGTCACCGGCCCGGCCCCCATGCCCAGCCCGGCACGCCCCGCCGCACACCAACACCCGGCCCCACGGCCCCCTCAACACTTCGCCATGCCCTCTTCAAGGATTGATGTCCGATGTCCCAAGCTGCCCGAAAACAAGCCCAGCAGACACGCCCGGCAGGCAAGTCCTCCCGCCTTGGCCAGCGGTGGGACTGGCCGATTCTGGTGGTGTGCGCGATATCGGCACTCACGGTAGGACTGCTGTCCGCCGCCAACACTTCACAGCACGCGTGGGGCCTGTTCGCCGCAGCGGGATACGCCTGCGCCACGCTGTCAGCCGCGAGGTCGCCGACACCGTGGCCCCGAACCGCCGCCGTCATCGCCGTCACCGGCGCAGCCGCGCTGCCCCTGTTGTATCTGACAGCCATCGGCAGGGCGCAGATGGAGGTCGGCGTCGTGGAACGGGCAGCCGGCCTGCTCTTCTCCTCCGGAACCCCGTACAACAGCGCGCCCCACGCGGTGCGGGACTTCAACCCCTACCTTCCTGGCATGGCGCTCTTCGGGACACCGCACCTGCTGTTCGGTGAATCCCCCTTCAGCAGCGCCCGCCTGTGGTTCCTCGCCGGCTTCCTCGGCGCCTTGGCCGGCGCCGTACGCGCCCTGACCAAGAACCGGACCATCGACGCCCACCCGGCCGACGGCACCGCACACCGCATCACCGCGCGGACGGGCGCCCTGTGGCTGACCGCCTGCCCCGTCGTCGCACTGCCTCTCAGCATCGGCGGCGTGGACCCGCCCGTCATCGCACTGATCTGCCTGGCCCTGGCCTACACGGACCAAGGCAGCGCCATACGCGCCGGCCTGGCCGTTGGGGTGGCCGCCGCCCTCAAGTGGACCGCCTGGCCCGCCATCCCCGTGGTCATCGCCGTGTTCGCGGCTGTCGCCGGGAAGCGCGCCGCCGTCAAGTGCGCCCTGACCGCTACCACCATCGCCGCACTCGCCATCCTGCCCGCAGCCCTGGTGGACGGCAGCGCGTCCTACCAGAACGTCGTCCTCTACCCGCTCGGCCTGGGCCCGACCGCGTCATCCGCCCAAAGTCCCCTGCTCGGGCACCTGATCATTTCACTGGTTCCCGACGGCAAGACCGTCACCATGGTGCTCATCGCACTGAGCGCCGTGGGCACGGCGATATCGCTGCTGGTGCGTCCTCCACGCACCACGACAGCCGCCGCCGACCGACTGGCCCTGGGCCTGACCCTGGCGATCCTGCTCTCTCCAGCCACCCGAATCGGCTACGCGATCTATCCCATCGTCCTCGTCATCTGGCCCCGCTTCACCGCCCGTCTCTCCATCAGCCGCCCTCACCTTCGCGCAAGCGAACCGCCCCACGGCCGGCGCACCCTCGAGTACGCTGCACAGCCGGGTCCCATGGTGAGCCTGGGCCAGAGCCAGTTGAGCGGGAGGAGCGGGAGCCCCTCCTCCGGCAACGTGAGCTGCGTTTGTACAACGGTCTGCGACATGCCGCTTTCGGCGTAATGGGCTGGCCGAGCTGCTCGGTCGCGTCACCCTGTGCAAGTTGATCACGGTCGTGTCAGGAGACTGTGGGTGCACAGATCGCGTGAGTGGCTGAATGAGCGGATGCGCGCCCTTCGGCTGCCCGCGTTCCCTGAGCGGTTCGTGAAGATCGAGGCCACCTCCCGGCTGAAGGCCCCCGAGAACGAGTACCTGTCCACCAGGCGATCGTGATGGCGGCCGGCAAGGAGGGCAAGGGGGAGAAGCAGCCGCGCCACCCCGACCTGCTCGCGCGTCTGGACACCGAGTTGGGCCGGATCGATGAGCAGCTGCGCGCCCTGGCCGCCGCCAAGGACCGGATTCAGAGCCTGTTGGACGCGGTGGTGGCCATCACCAGGGAGCTGGAATTGCCCTCGGTGCTCCACCGCATCGTGACCACCGCCATGGAACTGGCCGGTGCCCGCTTCGGAGCACTGGGAGTCCTCGACAAGTCCGGCGAGCATCTGGAGCAGTTCATCGCCGTCGGTCTGTCCGAGCAGGAACGTGAGGCCCTGGCCCAGGTGCCGTTTCCACGCGGTCTGGGCGTGCTCGGACACCTGATCCGCCACCCCGAGCCCCTACGGGTCGACGACATCCCCGCCCACCCGGCCTCCGTCGGATTCCCGCCCGGCCATCCACGCCTGCGCACCCTGCTCGGCGTCGCCGTCAGCGTCCGCGACAGAACCTACGGCAACCTCTACCTCTCCGAGCGGCACGATGGACAACCGTTCGACGTCCACGACGAGAACATCGTTGTCGCCCTGGCCAGTGCCGCCGGCATCGCGATCGAAAACGTACGGCTTCTCGAACAGGTTCGTGCCGGATCCGAACAGTTCCAGCGGCGCTTGCTGCCGACGCTGCCCGACATGCGGCCCTTCGACGCCGCGGCCATCTACCAGCCCGCCGCCGCACCCCACCATCTGGGCGGCGACTGGTACGACGCCATCCTGCTGCCCGACGGCGCGGTGGCCGTCGTCATCGGCGACGTGGTCGGTCACGACCTCCACGCCGCCGCCGCCATGGCGTCCACTCGCAACATGCTGCGCGCTTTGCTGTTCACTCTGCGCACTCCGCCCAGCGCGGTCCTCGCCCAGCTCGACCGCACCTTGCAGGCCATCACCGACAGCCCCGTCACCACCACCACCCTGGCGCGCATCGAACCCGTCGGCCACGCCTGGAGGCTGCACTGGAGCACCGCGGGTCACGTCCCGCCTCTGCTGATCACCCCCGACCGCCGTGCGGAATACCTGTCCGCCGAGCCCGGACTGCCGCTGAACGTCAACAGCGAGCAGAACCGCCCCGACCACACCCACCCCCTGCCCCGGGATGCCACCGTCGTCTTCTTCACCGACGGCCTCATCGAACACCCCGGCCACCCCATCGATGAAAGCCTGAGCCAACTGGCCGAACTCGCCACCACACACGCCGCCTTGCCCCTGCAGGACTTCGTGCAGGCCCTCGCCGACCACCACCCCAGCGACGGGCACGACGACATGGCCATCCTCGCGCTGCGCACCCCGCGGTGAAGAGTCAGGCAGCCCACGGCGACCCGGCCGAGGAAGAACCGTCAGGGCGCGACACTGCCCCCGAGCGGTCACCCGAAGCAATCCGACACAGCACATTTCGAAAGGTCACACTGATGAGCGGCGGTGTGGTGGATCCGGCGGAGCCGGCGGACGAGGAACGACCGGGCAAGACCGACCAGAAGACCGCCCGATGACAGCCGCTTTCCGAGACGGGCTCCGGCGCGGTGGCATGACGGCCCTGCAGATCGGCGCCGTCGCCGCGCTGTACTACGCCTCGGGCAGGCTGGGGCTGCTCCAGCAGCTCGTGCGCGGCCAAGTCACTCCAATGTGGCCACCGACCGGCATCGCCCTGGCCGGCCTGCTCCTGATCGGCCTCCGGATCTGGCCCGGGATCGCGCTCGGCGCCTTCCTGGCAAACGTCTCCCTCGGGCCATCGATCCCCACCGTACTCGCGATCACGGCAGGTAACACACTCGCGCCCCTGTGCTCCTACGCGCTCCTTCACCGCGCCGGGTTCCGCACCCGGATCAACCGCTTCCGAGACGCACTCGCACTGGTCTTCCTCGGCGGGCTCACCGGCATGCTCGTCAGCGCGACCGTGGGCAGCGGCGCCCTGAGTCTCGCTCACGCGCTGCCCCCCAGCGGGTTCTGGCCCACGTGGTGGGTCTGGTGGACCGGCGACACGATGGGCGTTCTGGTGGTCGCCCCCGTGTTGCTCGTCCTCCGCTCGGCACACTGGCCGAAGCACGCGCCGCCCTCCCGGTGGGAAGAGGCAACGCTTCTTGTCGCGGCCACCATCGGCGTCGGCTTGCTCGAAAATGCCTCCGCGCCGCTGACCTTCCTTGCCTTTCCGCTGCTTACCTGGGCTGCCTTCCGCTTCCAGCTCGCCGCAGCCGCACCCTGCGCGCTGGCCGTATCCATCTGCGCGATCCTCGCCGCCACCCGCAGGACAGGCCCGTTCGCCGGTCACACCCTGCTCACCAACATGATCGCGCTGCAGGCATTCAACGGCGCCGCCGCAATGACCGCGCTGCTGCTCTCGGCAGCCATCACCGAACGGAACGAGACCCAGCGGAAAATCGAGGAGACCTGCAAGCGGCTGGCCGAGCTGGCAGCAAGGTTCGCACCGGATACCGGTGACCCATCGGTGCCTCCCGGAGGCCGGGCCGACGAAGAGGATGGCGGCGGACCGACTCGGCCGTGATGGTCGATCGGCAGCACCGTCGCACGCAGGCGGTGGCGGTGATCCACGGTGCGTTCCGGTCCGCCTCCATGCCGCCGAGAGGACTGCGAGAGGAGGACGCGCCTTCGTGCGTCCCCGCACGGCAACGACCTTCACGCCAGAGCGGGTTGAGGCCCTTGTCGGACTCGGTCATCGCACCGCGGGTGCCGTATCTCGTCACATACGGCACCTGCGGTTCTGCCGAGGCTTCTCCCCTCGTGGGAGGCCATTGGCCGATGAGCCAAGCCTTCACGAGCGGCGGCAGGACCGACGAGAAGAACCATGAGCACCCCCGTCCGGCGCGACCGCGCCCCGTCAGGCAAAGAGTTCGGCAACAGGCCGGCGAGGGGGGCACGCCGGAGAGTCGCCTCGTGCGCACGGGAACCGGTTCCCTTCCACATACGCGAGCGCAACCACAGGTCTTGGGGGTTGCCTCCATGGCCGCCGCCGCACTGAAGCACGGGTTACGAGTTTCATCACATTTTCTCCGCATATGCCGACCAGCGGGATCCTGTGGATGCCGTGCGTTCTGTCCACCGTCCCGCCCTGTTCGCCGAGGCGTCCGTGAAGTCGCGTTCGCAACACCGCCGGCCGGCGCCACCGCCGGCCGGGGGCGACCGGCCTCCCCGGCCGCGGGTGTGCCATGGAGGAGGCGGGGCGGATCCATCGGCCGCGACGGCGGTACGGTGTGCGACAGTCGATCGCCTGTTCTTCGATCGCTGAAGCTAGGGAGTTCCATGAAACACCGCCGCCCGCGCCACCATCGCAGAGTGATCGCCCGAGCGATCGGTACGGCGGGTGCGCTGGCCGTCGCCCTGGGTGCGGGCATGACGCCGGCCATGGCCGCCGGGAAGGCGACCAACAAGCCGACGGCCACCGGGGAATCGCCCGACAAGGACGCGCCGTGGGCACCCGAGAACGACGAGGCGACCGGCCAGTACAAAGCCGTCCACCCTTCGGTCCTCGCGTCCAACGGAGTGAGGACGGGCGGTCTTCAGCTCACCATGCCGGCGCCGAGCGGGCGCTACTCCGTGGGCATGGTCGGCCTGCACCTCGTCGACAAGTCCCGCACGGACCCGTACGTGCCCGGCAACAAGCCGCGCGAGGTGATGGTCTCGCTGTGGTATCCGGCCACCTCCACGTCCGGGCACTACCAGGCGCCGTGGATGCCGTCGATATCCGGCGCCCACTTCCTCGCCACGCGCGGACTGTCGCCTCAGCTGGTGACCCTGCCCCAGACCGCAGGCCATGTCCTCGCCCCGGTGGACAGCACGCTCGGCAAGCTGCCCGTCCTCCTGTACTCGACCGGCCTGCACTCCGACCGCGCCATGGGCACCGGGCTCGCCCAGGATCTCGCCAGTCGCGGCTACCTCGTCGTCACCGTCGACCACACGCACGACGCCAACGAGGTGCAGTTCCCCGGGAACCGGCTCGAGGTCAACACGATGCCGTCGGGCGCCCACTCCTCCGACACGCTCAAGGTGCGCGCGGCCGACATCAAGTTCGTCATCGACTCGCTGAGCACACTCAGCAAGGGCGGCAACCCGGACGCCGGCAAGGCCACACTGCCCGCCGGGCTGACGAAGGCCGTGGACATGTCCCGCATCGGGATGTTCGGCTGGTCGCTGGGCGGCGCGGCGGTCGACACCGCGATGCAGCTCGACCACCGGATCGCCGCCGGTGCGGACCTGGATGGCCAGTTCTTCGGGACGGCACCGAGCAAGGACCTCGACCGCCCGTTCATGCTCTTCAGCTCCGGCAGCCACAACCGCAACAATGACGGTTCGTGGCGGACGCTGTGGCCGCACCTGAAGGGCTACCGGGTCGACGTCCAGCTCCATGGCGCGGCGCACCTGTCGTTCAGCGACAACGAGTGGATGGTGTCGCAGGAGGCGCAGTTGCTCGGGCTCTCCCAGGCCCAACTGCAGCAGCAGTACGGCACGATCGATCCCGACCGCGCGGTCAAGGTCGAGCGCGACTACGTCGCCGCCTTCTTCGACCAGACGCTGCGCAAGCAGCACAGCGGCCTGCTCGACGGGCCGAACAAGAGTTACCCGGAGATCTCCTTCGTCCGCTGACCGGGCATCCGTGGGGCGGGTCCGGGACACCGGGCCCGCCCCACGGCTGTGCTCCCGGTCGCACTCACAACATGACGACACAGGGACACGGTTGTGACGGTTATGCAATCACACGCCGCTAGAATGTTCGTCTGATCGAACGCTCTTGCGCTCGGCGCCGCTTCAGAGAGGATCCCCTGCCCTGCCCACCGCCAACCGGGCGCCGCGCCGACACCGCATCCGCCGCCGCGCCGATATGCCGCTGCTCGGCGGGGTCCGCCCGCCGATCGCCTCACTCATCGTGCTGCTGCTGGTGGTCGCCGCCCTGACCGTGATCGGCCTCGGCAACGTCCATGCCGAGCGGGTCCCACAGGCCGTGCTCAACGGGGACCAGCGCATCGCCTCGGACACCGCACTGTCGGTGCGCACCGCGATCGACGTCGAGGCGAGCACGGTACGCCGTGCCGCCGACGCCTACCCGGCCACCCCCTCATCGGCCCCCGCGACCGTCCTCAAAGCGCTGACCTCCGCGAGGAAGGCGGTCCGCGGCAGCGCCCTGCTCGACCCGCACTCCGGCAAACCGCTGGCGGCCGGCGGAGAGCCGGTCCCGCTGACCGGGGTGAACACCGCCAGGCTTACCTCCGGGCACGGCCCGATCCTGCCCCGGCTGGTGACCTCCAACGGTACGCGGGAACTGCTGTACTTCGCCAAAGTCACCCTGCCCGCGCAGAAGGCGGACGCCAACCAGGACCAGAACCAGGCCCCGAGCCGCTCCGAGCGGCAGTGGCTGCTGGTGCTCTCCGAGCCGCTCCCCGCCCTCACCGCGTACGGCGACGGGCGCACCACCGAGGTGCTGGACGCGAGCGGCGAGGCCGTCGTCAGCACGCCCCACGGCACGGCGACGGGGACCGTGGCCGACAGCGGTCTGCCCGCGGCGGCGGCCCGTGCGGCGAGCGGGTCGGGACACGACACCGACGCCTCGGGAAGCCTGCTGGGCGCCACAACGGGCGGCCTGCGCACGGTGACCGGCTGGGCCCAGGTCGCCTCGGCGACCGGTCCGGGCGACACCGACGACCTCGGTCTGACGGTCCTGACCTCCCACGCGGTGCCCGCCACGACCGCCGCCGCCGACTACCTGGGCTTCGCGCTGAAGGCCGCGGGCGCACTGGCCGGGCTCGCGCTGTTGCTCGGGCTGGCGCTGCACTTCGCCGTGCAGCGGCCACTGCTGCGGCTGTACCTGTCCGCCGGTCGCCTGGCCCGGGGTGCCACCGAAGGCGGGCCGGTCGCGATGGAGGAGCTGTCCCGCACGGTCCCCGTACACGGCTTCGGAGAACTGGCCCGGATCGGGCGGGCACTGGAGTCGCTGCGCCGGCAACTGCTCGGCGAGAGCGGCCCGGAGGAGCTCCCGGCCCGGCGCGGACCCGGCTACCGGTCACTGGCCGTGGCCGGCGTGGTGCTGTTGGCGTGCTGGTCGGTACCGATGATCTTCACGCTGAACCGGGCGAACACCACGACGGCGGTTCCGGCTCCGGTCCTCGCCGTCCAGCAGACGCGCACCGAGATCGCGGCGAACCGGATCCGGCAGTCCCTCGACCAGTCGTACACCGACATGAGCGATGTGGCCGCGAGCCTGCAGGGCAAGAGCCGGTCCGCCCAGACCGAGGTGCTGCAGCACACGCTCGACGACCATGCGCAGTACCGCTCGCTGTATCTCATCGACCGCTCCGGCGGCATCACGCTGCGCGTGGGCGACACACCGCTGCGCACCCTCATCCACGTGCCCGACGGCGGCGGGATCACCACCGTCAACACCTCGGGCCGTATCCCGGCGATCGCTGCCTACGCCCAGATCCGGAACATCAAGGGCAAGACTCCGGCGGCCGGGGTGGTCCTCTTCGGCGAGATAGACGTGAACACACTCAACTCCAACCTGGCCAGGCCGAACCTGGGCAGCGTCTGGGTGACGGACAACAACTACAAGGTGCTGGCGTCGAGCGTGGGCTACCGCGCCTTCCAGGCGCTGCCCGACTCCGGCCTGACCCGCCTCGCCCGCGCCGGCCAGGGCGCCCCGGGCACCGCGGGCACCGCGACCTCGGCGGTGCACCCCTCGTCCTCCGGTCCCTCGGTCGACGCAGCCGCACCGCTGGCACAGAGCGGCCCGACGGCCCAGCTCGGCTGGCACGTGGTGACCGCGGAGCCCGCGGCGGCGCTCAAGCTCCCCGCCGTGCAGGCAGAGCAGCGCACCATGCTCGCCGGCATTCTGGGCATCACGCTCGGCGCGGCCTGCCTGGGCTGGCTGCACATCGTGGTGATCCGGCCCCTGCGCGCGGTCGCCGTGCTCGTCGAGCGTCTCGCCGGCGGTGACCGCCGCACCGTGTTGCACCCGGTCCACCACGACGAGGTCGGCTCGGTCACCCGCGGCCTGGAGCTCATCCGGCAGGCCCTGGCGGAACGCGGCCGGGCGGCCAGATCCGGCGCCGTCGCCGGCTCCCCCCAGTACCGGCACGACAACACACTCCAGCGGTAGAAGGACGAAATCGACGTGCTATTCCTCTATGTCGTAGTCCTGATCTGCGGCGCCGCGCTGTGGATCGCCGGGATCGTGGAGCAGAAGCGGCATTTCGCCTCGCTGGAGCAGATACCCACGCGGGTGCTGGTCAACGGCATCCGCGGCAAGAGCTCGATCACCCGGCTGTGCGCGGGCGCGCTGCGCGGCGGCGGCCTGGTCACCGTGGCCAAGACCACCGGCACCGCGGCCCGGTTCATCCACCCGGACGCCACCGAGGAACCGGTTTACCGCAAGTTCGGGCTGTCCAACATCGTCGAGCAGATCGGCATCGTGCGCCGTGCGGCGACCTACCGGCCGCACGCGCTGGTGATCGAGTGCATGGCGGTGATGCCCGCTCTTCAGGAGATCAACCAGGAGAAGCTGATCCGCTCCACCATCGGCGTGCTGTGCAACGTCCGCGAGGACCATCTGGAGGAGATGGGGCCCACCCTGGACGACGTCGCCCGCTCTCTCTCCCGCTCGATGCCGGTCGGCGGGGTGTGCGTGACGGCGGAGAAGGACCGGCTGCACATCCTCCAGGAGGAGGCCGACAAGCGGAACTGCCGCCTGATCGCGGTCGATCCGGAGACGGTGACCGACGCCGAACTGCGCGGCTTCAGCTGGTTCACCTTCAAGGAGAACGTGGCGATCGCGCTCGCCGTCGCCGAGCTGCTCGGCGTGGAACGGCAGACCGCGCTGCAGGGCATGTGGGACGCGCCGCCGGACCCGGGCGTGCTCTCCGTGGAGCGCTACGTCGCCCCGGAGGGCAAGCGGCTGCGGTTCGCCAACGTCTTCGCGGCCAACGACCCCGAGTCGACGCTGATGAACGTCCAGCAGCTGGAGGATCTGGGCGCGATCAGGCGGCCGCTCAACGTGGTCATCAACTGCCGCCCGGACCGTGTGGAGCGCAACGGCCAGATGGGCGCGATCGTCCCCGACCTGCGCGCCGAGGTGGTCTTCCTGATCGGCCACCCGACCAAGAGCGCCCGCGACGCCATCCCGGCCGACTTCACCGGGCGGGTGGTGGATCTCGGCGGTGACCGGCGGGACCCCGAGGAGCTGACCGCGGCGCTCCTCGCGGAACTCGGCCCAGCCTCCTCGCTGGTGGCGATCGGCAACATCCACGGCCAGGGCGAGTTGTTCCTGGAATGCCTCGCCGAGCTGCCGCTGGACGAGTCCGAGGAGGAGCCCGCCGACGTTCCCCAGGGCGACGGCCTGGACCAGGAGACCATGCAGATCGCGGTGGTCCGGCACATGGCGGTGGCCCGTCCGCCCGAGCCGGAGCCGTTCAGCTGGGTGGCGCCGCTGGAGACACCGGCGTACGGCGTGCACATCCCGGCACAACGCGAACTCGCCGGCTGGTTCGCCGACCGCCACGGCCGGTCCGAGAACGAAAGGGCCGAGGACGGCCAGCACTATTCCGACGATCCGTACCAGTCCACGAGGAACCGTAAGTGATCCCCGCCGACCTCACCGCACAGACCGCCGCGCTCGGGATCGCCCTCGGGCTGATCTTCTCGCTCGTCTGCTATCTCACCACCAACCTCTCGCCAGGCGGGATGATCACACCCGGCTGGATCGCCCTCACCCTCATCACCGACGTGCAGATGGCCGGGCTGATGGTGGGTGTCGCGGCGCTCTCGTTCTTCATGACGAAGCTGCTGCAGCGCACCGTGATCCTCTACGGAAAGCGGCTGTTCGCCGCCGTGGTGCTGTGCGCGGTGCTGATGCAGACCACCGTGATGCTCGCCCTCAACCACGCGTTCCCGCTGCAGTACACGTCACAGACGCTTGGCTTCATCGTTCCCGGCCTGGTCTCCTACCAGATGGTTCGCCAACCGCTGGGACCCACGCTCATCTCGACCACGGCGGTGACGCTGGCCACGTACGTGGTGCTGGTCGCCGGTCTGCTGCTCGGCGTCCTGCCCACCGGCTGACCTGACCACCACCCATTCACCCGCACCTCCAGGAGGATCGGCCATGCACTCTCAACACGCGGACAGGCGGAGCCGCCCGACTCGCCGCGCCGTGCTCGGGACGATCGCGGGCGTGGCGGCCGCCGGCACGGCCGGCGGGTACGCCTGGCAGCAGCGTGGGCACGGCAACGGCAACGGCGGAGGCAGCGACGTCGGCGGCGGCGGTGCGGGCTCCGACTCCAGCGCCCGGCGCGGAGGGGGCCACACCTTCGAGCGGCTGTCCGCGCCCGACCGCACCGTGGTCCGTGACTCCGGCGGCGACACGATCGCCACCTTCACCGATGGCGCTCGTACCGCCGTACTCACCGGGCCCTCCCGCCGCTTCGAGGAGCCGCGCACCACCGATGCCACGCTGACCACGAACGCCTGGGTGCGGGTGCTGCCGCACGAGTGGCAGCCGGGCATGGAGAAGTCCGCCTGGTTCAAGGGCTGGTTCACCAAGGCGCTCGGCGACACCAGCCCGGACGTCTTCGCGGTGGCGTTCCAGTACAGCAGCGCGGGGGCGCCCGGCAAGCACAACAGCTCCGGCGTGCGCTACGCGGGCACCGCTCACTTCGGCCCGCGCAACCAGGGCGTCGGCAACCCCCTGGACTTCGCCTACCACGACGAGCAGTCCGACTTCTACGATTACCTGGGCATCCCCTGGACCTTCCCGGACGGCACGCTCGTGCAGCCGGAGAAGGCCCGTTACGGCGACGTCGACTGCTCCGGGTTCCAGCGTCTGGTGTGGGGCTACCGCATGGGCATCGCCCTGGACAACACCAACGCCAAGGGCACCGGCCTGCCGCGCCGCGCCTTCGCCATCGCCGCTTACGGCCCCGGCCGGCTGGTGATCCCCGACACCGGCGAGCAGCCCACCGACCTGGGCGTGCTGCAGCCCGGTGATCTGGTCTTCTTCGCCATCATCAAGGACCAGCCGAAGCTGATCGACCACTGCGGCATGTACATGGGTCTCGACGACCAAGGCCGACACCGCTTCTACTCCAGCCGCTCCGCCGCGAACGGCCCCACCATGGGCGACCTGTCTGGCCGTTCGCTGCTGGACGGCACCGACTTCTACGCCCGCGGCTTCCGGGCAGCCCGCCGCCTGTGAACCCGCCGTTCCACCGCCCCGCTGATCCGAGGACCACTGTCATGGCCACCATCCCCGCCGCTCAGCCCGTCGGCGCGCACCGACGCACCCGGGCGGACCGTCGCTCCGGAAGGCCGGAAGCCGTTCCACGCTGGGAGCGCCCGGCGCTCGCCGCGGTGCTGGTGGTCGCCATGGCGCTGTACTCCTGGGGCATCTCGCACGCCGCGCTCCACCCCTTCTACGGGGCGGCGGTACGGTCGATGGCCACCGGCTGGCGCGCCTTCCTCTTCGGCGGGCTCGACGCCAGCGGTTCGATATCCATCGACAAGCTCCCCGGAGCCTTCTGGCCCGACGCCGTCTCCGTCTGGCTCTTCGGCCCGCACACCTGGGCGGCCGCGCTTCCGCAGGTCGTCGAGGGCGTGCTCGCCGTATGGCTGCTGCACCGGATCGTACGGGCCTGGGCCGGGCCGTTCGCCGCGCTGATCGCCGCGCTGGTGCTCACCCTCACTCCCGTCACCGTGGTCCTCAACCGGGCCACCATCCCGGACACCGCGCTCACCCTGCTCCTCGTGGCCGCCGCCGGAGCGCTGCAGAAGGCGGTGCGGACCGGGCGACTGCTGCCATTGATCACCTGCGCGGTCTGGGTCGGGCTCGCCTTTCAGGCAAAGATGCTGCAGGCGTGGCTGGTGCTGCCGGTCTTCGCCGTGGTCTACCAGTGCGCCGCACCCGGCACCCGGCTGAACCGGGCCCTGCGCGTCCTGCTGGCCGGCGCGGTCGCGCTGGCGGTCTCCTGCTTCTGGATACTGCTCGCCTGGGAGACTCCGGCCACCGACCGCCCGTTCCTCGACGGAACGGCCAACAACAATCCGTTCAGCCTGGTCTTCGGCTACAACGGCCTGAGCCGCTTCAGCAGCGATTCCACCGCGTTCGGCTCCGTCGCGGCAACCGCGGCCAGCCGCACCACCGGCAACACCGGCTGGACGATGCTGATCAACCACACGGTCGGCCCGCAGATCGCCTGGTTCCTGCCGCTCGCCGTGCTCGCCACGGTCCTGGGCATCGTCTGGCGCGCCGGACAGCCGCGAACCGACCTGCTGCGCACGGGCTTCGTACTGTGGGGCGGCTGGCTGGCCGTGCACGCCGTGGTGTTCAGCGCCTCAAACGGCAACCACGCCTACTACACCGCCGTCATCGCCCCGGCGCTCGCGGCGCTGACCGGCGGGGGGCTCGCGCTCTTCCGGGACGAGTACGAGGCGGGCGGCACCCGGCGGGCGGCACTGCCGGCGGCGATCATGCTGACGGCGGTGTGGGCGCTGGTGCTCGACTGGCCGACGCGGTTCGTCTCCTGGCTGCTGCCGGTCGCCCTGATGCTCGCGGCATGCGGCGCGCTTGGCCTGTGGACGCGCGGGCCGCGCACCTCCGAGCGGATGGTCCACGGCGCGCTCGCCGCCGGGATCGCGGCCACCCTGGTCATGCCGGCCGGCTGGTCCCTCTCCTGCCTGGACTCCCGCTACGCGGGCGCCTCCACCTCGCCGATGGCCGGTCCGGTCGGCACCAGGTACGACGACGCCGCCCATCACCGCAGCTCGCTCACCAGGGTCGGGCTCGGCCGGCCCAGCTCCCGCGACACCGCCCTGCTGAGCTACCTCACCTCGCACCGCCACGGTGAGAAGTACCTGCTCGCCACGCAGGCCGCCTACACCGCCGAACCGCTCCTGCGGGCGGAGTCCGAACCCATGCTCGTCATGGGCGGATTCACCGGCAGCACTCCCTTCCCCAGCGCGCAGCAGCTCAGCACCCTCGTCTCCACCCACCAACTGCGCTACGCCCTGCTCACCTCCCAGCGCCCCACCACTCCCGCCACCACCTGGATCAAGGCCCACTGCACCCACGTCCGCCCCAAGGCCTACGGCCGGACCTTCGACGGCAGCTTTTCCCTGTACGACTGCAAGGGCTGAGTGGGGCCGGCGACGGGGACCGTGGTGAAGACGCCGTCGAGGGCGGGCACCAGGGGGCGATGCAGTGCGATCTCATAGGCTGGGATCCTCGAAGTGTTCCAGGAGGAAGTCGACCGGTGTGTGGCTCCGGGCCGCGGACACGCCGTCGTGGAGAGGCTGTTCCGCCCAGATCACCTTGCCGCGGGTCGTGTACCGCGTTCCCCACCGCTGGGCGAACTGTGCCACCAGGAACAGCCCCCGTCCGCCTTCGTCCATGGTCGCGGCCCGCCGCAGGCGCGGCGAGGTGCCGCTGCCGTCCGACACTTCGCAGATCAGACAGCGTCCGCGCAGCAGCCGCACGTTGACCGGCGGTGAGCCGTACCGGATCGCGTTGGTGACCAGCTCGCTGACGATCAGTTCCGTGGTGAATGCCATCTCCTCCAGCCCCCACTCCAGCAACGTCTCCCTGCAGCGCGCCCGCACCGAGGGAACCCGCGCCGGGTCCGGCGGCACGTCCCACTCGGCCACGTGCGAAGGCGGGAACATTCGGGTACGCGCCACCAGCAGCGCGACGTCGTCCGATGAGTGCGACGGCTTCAGAGCGTCGATCACGGTCTGACACGTCTCCTCAGGAGTGCAACTCCCGGACCCGGCCAACGCCCGTCGCAGCCTCTCCAGCCCGACGTCGATGTCCCCGGTGCGGTCCTCCACCAGGCCGTCGGTGTACAGCACCAGTTGTGAACCTTCCGGCAGGGACAGCTCGGCGGTCTCGAAGGGGTGGCCTTCCAGGCCGAGCGGCGCCGAGGCCGGTACGCCCGGGCAGACGACCTTCCCGTCCGGGCACACCACCGCCGGTTCCGGGTGTCCGGCACGCGCGATGGTGAAGGACCCCGCCACTGGGTCGTAGACCGCGTACAGGCAGGTCGCTCCGGTCACCCCCTCGCCCTCGTGGCCCATCGCGGCATCCCCCGTGCTCTCCTCGTCGTCCATGCGGACGACCAGGTCGTCCAGGTTCCCGAGCACCTCGTCAACAGGCAGGTCCAGCGTGGAGAAGGTGTGCACCGCGGTGCGCAGCCGACCCATCGTCGCCGCGGCGTGCAGCCCGTGGCCGACGACGTCACCCATCACCAGTGCCACCCGGGCGCCCGGAAGCGGGATGACGTCGAACCAGTCCCCGCCCACCCCCGCCTCCGCGGGCAGATACCGCCAGGCCACCTCCAGTGCCTCCTGCTCCGGCTGCCCGCGTGGCAGCAGACTGCGCTGCAGTGTCACCGCCATCGCGTGTTCTCGGGTGAACCTTCGGGCGTTGTCGATGGCCACCGCCGCCCGCGCGGCCAGTTCCTCCGCGAAGTCGAGATCCTCCGGCTCGAACACCGGGGAATCCACCGTCCGGTAGAAGTTCGCCACGCCAAGCGGTACGTTCCGCGCTTGGAGGGGCACGGTCACCAGCGAGTGCAACCCGCACTCCAGGGCCTTCCGGGCACGCTCCGGATCCTGTTCCCGCCAGCCGTGTGCCAGCGACAGGTCCGGCTCCAGAATGCCGCGTCCCTCCCGCAGCGTCCGCATCTGCGGAGTCCCGGCCGAGAACGTGATCATTTCGTCCGGCGGATACACGGGCATCGCTTGCTGTTCGCCGCCGATCGCCACCCGGCGCAGATGCCGCCAGCCCTCCGCCGTCGGCTCCCACCCCCGCAATACCGCGTCGAGCAGGTCCACCGTCACCAGGTCGGCGAACTGCGGCGCCGCCACATCGGCCAGCTCCTGGGCCGTACGGCCCACCTCCAGCGTCGTTCCGATCCCCACCCCGGCCTCGTACAGCAGCTTCAGCCGCTCCCGCGCGACCTCGGCCCGCCCCGAGACCGCCGCCAGCTCCGTGGTGTCACGCAGGGTCACCACGCTGCCTTCCAGGTCTGCGTCCGGGTACGTGGGCCGCTTGTTCACCGCCAGCAACCGGTCCCCGGCACGATGCACCTCATCGGTGACCGCCTTCGGTGACGACAGCAGGCGCGTGATCTGCTCCGGTAGTCCCAGCTCCCGGACCGGGCGCCCCTGCGCGTCCGCCGGCAGTCCGAGCAGCCGCGTCGCCTCGTCGTTGACCAGCAGCAGCCGTCCGTCGGCGCCGGTGATCAGCACTCCTTCCCGTACCGAGTGCAGGACCGCGTCGTGGTGCTCGTACAGCCGGGCCAGCTCCGCCGGGGGCAGGCCGTGCGTCTGCCGACGCAGCCGTCGGGACACCAGCGTCGTCCCGGTAACGGCCAGCGCCAGTGCGGCCACGCCGCTGCCCAGGATGATCGGCAGTTGCGGAATCCACAGTTTCGTCACGTTCGTGACCGTGATGCCCGCGGAGACGAGGCCGACGACCTTTCCGTGCACTTCGGTCACCGGGACGACCGCCTGCACGTCCGTCCCCCTGCCCGCGGGCAGAGGCGGCCCGCCGGCCTGCTCGACGACGATATGGCCCTTCAGCGCCGGTTCGATGTTGCCGACGAACTTCTTCCCGATCTCGCTCGGGTAGGGGTACGTATAACGGATTCCCTTTGTGTTCATGGCGATGACGAAATCCACGCCCGCGCTCTTCCGCGCCGCCTCGGCTCGCGGCTGGAGCACCGCCGTGGGGTCCTTGCTCTGCAGCGCCTTCGCCACTCCAGGGGCATTCGCGAACGATTGGGCGGCGACGACCGACTCCCGACGCCCTTGCTGGAGCGCGTCACGCGCCGCCTGGATGACCGTGGCCGCTACCGCGGCCGCGACCAGCAGCACCACGATCAGGACCTGGAGAAGGAACACCTGCCCAGCCGCACTGCGGGGGTCCAGCAGGGAAGCGCGACCTTTTCGCGAGCGTCCGACGGGCGGAGGACGCACCGGGCTCCCGGGACGCCCGGAAGATTCCTTCATATACCTTTCATACACCGCTGTGCGAGCCCAGGCCGTCCGACTGCCCCCGTCTCCAGGGGCCGGCACGACCGGACATCCGTCCAGGCCCATTGCCGAGCGCGCCACGTCCGACAGCAGCCTCGTCCTGCTCCACCGCCTTCACTGCCGACGGAGCGCTACGGGTCAACCGCGCCACGTCACCGTGGTTGAGTAAGATCATGGACAGCTTCGAGATCGATGAGAACTTGGTGCGCTCACTGGTGCGTGAGCAGCATCCGGACCTTGCAGGCCTGGACGTGCGTGAGGTGGCCGGCGGTTGGGACAACCAACTGTGGCGTCTCGGAGACGAGTTGGCCGTACGCATGCCGCGCACGGAGCGTGCGCCGTCCCTCCTGCGCAAAGAGCACCGGTGGCTGCCCGCCCTGGCACCGCGCCTTCCGCTACCGGTCCCGACCCCCATGCGGATCGGTGAACCGTCCGCACGTTTCCCGCGGCCATGGACCATCGCGGCATGGGTTCCCGGCGATCCGGCCGACCGCGCCCCGATCAGCCACGACCGTGCGGCCGACACTTTGGCGGGCTTCCTCAAGACGCTCCATGTGAAGGCACCGGTCAGTACGGATCGTGGCGTTCCCCTTGAAACGCTCACGGACGGTTTCGAAAGGGCACTCGAGGAAGTCGCCTCCGGAGACGTTGCCGCTGACCTGCGGAAGGTCCGGGACGTCTGGGAAGAGGCCGTTGCGGCTCCCGATTGGGAGGACCCGCCGGTATGGCTGCACGGCGATCTTCATCCGGCGAATGTCGTCGTCGCGGACGGCGCACTCTCGGGCGTGATCGACTTCGGTGACATGTGCGCCGGCGATCCGGCGGTCGATCTCGCGGCTGCCTGGGTGCTCCTTCCCAAGGGCGCGGCTGCACGGTTCTTCGAGGCGTACGCACGCGCGGACGAAGCGATGATCCGGCGCGCACGAGGGTTGGCCGCCGCGAAGAGCCTTTTCCTCATCCTCATGGGCCGGGCCGGGGAGCGGGGCCTGCCCGGCGGCAAGCCGACATGGGGACCCGCGGGCTGGGCGGCGCTTGACCGTGTTCTGGCATACATCCAGGAGGCCGGCGGACGAGGTGCCGGAACCGCCGAAGCTTGATTCGCTTGACCATGGAGTACCCCCTCACGAAGCGAGGACCGATCATGACTTCCGAAGAGACACGCGAACGGCTCCAGCACATGCGCGACAAGGCCCAGGAACTCGCGGAGGCTGCGGAGCGCACCTCCGACCCGAAAGAGCGGCAGCGTCTCCAGGAGAAGTCCCGCAGGCTGCAATCCCAGTCCGAACAAGACAGCGCCATGCAAAGCGGCGACATCTACCCCAAGGAGTAGGCGCCTGCCTCTTTCTGGAGGACGAAGCGCTGGCGGGTGTCGTACGCACTGATGGCGACGGGACCCTCGTGGAGCAGCGCGTTCATCAGAGCACGCCGGTATCGCCCCGGCAGACGGCGACGAGGAGACTTCCTCGGACGAGCCATCTCAGCTCACTCCCGCAAGGAGAATCGGGGGGACACGCGGAGGGCCCGCCGGCGTGTGGGGCGGTCCGTGCCCCGGGCGCGCCGGGCGGACCTCGGCGGGGCGGCTGTGCCGCCGTCCGGTGTCGGCATGGCCACGGGCCGGGCCCGGCCTCCACGCCGACGATACTTGGACTGTTTGATACAGCCTATCGAGGAGGGGTGCGCTTGCACGTCCGCGTGCCTGGGGGCGCGAGGGGCGGCGGGCGAGCCGCACCGGGCCTCAGGCAGCCGCGGAATCGTGTGCGCCCGATGTGGCGTAGCGACTGAGGAACATGGCGATGGCCTCCTCGACGACTAGATCGGCCGGGGGCAGCTTCATCACATCCGGTCCGATCGCCATTACCTGCGGCCAGATGACGAACTCCTGGACGAATCCTAGGAACTGACGTGCCGCCACGGCCCGCACCTGCCCACCGGCGTCGACGATTTCCTCAGCACCGAGGTGTGCCGGCAGGCAGCCGCCATCCTGACGGCCATGCACCGGCCGGTCGTCGTCGCCCCGTCCCTGTGGTGCGGACCGGCCGGCCATCACAGGGCGTTCGGCGGCACCTTCAGCCTCACGCTCTCCACCTACCAGGCGGTCCTACGGGACGTGTGCTCCTCCGTCCTGGCGTCCGGCTTCCGTACGATCCTGATCGTCAACGGCCACGGCGGGAACGTCACGGCGCTCAACGTCATCACCGACGAGCTCTCGCGTGAGCTCGGCACCCCCATCGCCGTCACCAGCTACTTCCTGGCCGCGCACCACCGATTCGCCGACATCATGGAGCGGCAGGACCACCTCATGCACGCCTGCGAGGGCGAGACCTCGATGATGATGGCGATCGCCCCGGAGCTGGTCGACTCCTCCCGCCTCGCCGACGCAACAGGCCCGGACATCAGGCCGCAGTCCGCGGACCAGCCGTTCCATCTCCCGCGTCCCTTTCACGAGATCACCGCTTCGGGCGTCGCGGGGGACGCCCGCGCAGCGACGCCGCGCAGGGGACGGACCATGCTGGACGCAGGGGCCGAACGCATCGCCGAATGGCTGCTCGACCTGCCGGGACGACCCGCCGATGCCGCGGCCGACCGGGAACCTTCCGTGAGCTGACGGCGTCGTCCGCAGGTCGCGGTGGAACACCACGACCTGCGGACGAAGGAAGTAGAAGAGAGGAATCTCCCATGTCGAACACCCGCGCAGTGGGCGACTACGGTGCCGTCCACCGCCGCAGCCTGGAGGATCCGGAGGGCTTCTGGCTCGAGGCCGCCCGCAGCCTCGACTGGGCGACCCCGCCCGGCCGAGCGCTCGACTCCTCCCGCGCGCCGCTGTACAGCTGGTTCCCCGGCGGACGGCTCAACACCTGCCACAACGCCCTCGACCGTCACATCGAGCGCGGTCACGGCGACCGCATCGCACTGGTGTACGACAGCCCCGTCACGGACACCGTCACCACCACCACCTACCGGGAGCTGCGGGATCAGGTCGCGCGCTTCGCGGGTGTGCTGAGCGAGCTCGGAGTGGTCAAGGGCGACCGTGTCGCGATCTACCTCCCGATGATCCCGGAGGCGGTCATCGCCATGCTGGCCTGCGCCCGCATCGGGGCCGTGCACTCGGTCGTCTTCGGCGGGTTCGCCGCGCACGAGCTCGCGACCCGCATCGACGACGCACGTCCGAAGGTGATCGTCTCCGCCTCGTGCGGCATCGAGCCGTCCCGGCTGGTCCCCTACCAGCCGCTGCTCGACGCCGCCCTCGCCCAGGCACGCCACCGGCCGGACCGCTGCATCATCCGACAGCGCCACCGGCTTGTCGCCGACCTGACCGAACGCGATCTCGACTGGGACGAGGCCATGAGCGGCGCCCGCCCCGCGGACTGCGTCACGGTCGATGCCCGGGACCCGCTCTACATCCTCTACACCTCCGGCACCACCGGCCGGCCCAAGGGCGTGGTGCGGGACAACGGCGGCCACGCCGTCGCGCTGCGCTGGTCGATGGAGAACATCTTCGGCGCGGGTCCCGGCGATGTGTTCTGGGCCGCGTCCGACGTCGGTTGGGTGGTCGGCCACTCATACATCGTCTACGCCCCGCTGCTGACCGGCTGCACCACGGTGCTCTACGAGGGCAAGCCGGTCGGCACCCCGGATGCCGGCGCGCTGTGGCGGGTCGTCGCCCAGCACCGGGTGAACACGCTGTTCACGGCGCCGACCGCCATCCGTGCCGTCAAGCGGGAGGACCCGCAGGGGATCCTGCTGCGCGCGCACGACACCAGTTCGCTGCGCCACCTCTTCCTGGCCGGCGAGCGTCTGGACCCCGGGACGCAGCACTGGGCGAGTGACCTGCTCGGCGTCCCCGTGATCGACAACTGGTGGCAGACGGAGACGGGCTGGCCGATCGTGGCCAACCCCGTCGGCCTTGACCCGCAGCCGGTCAAACCGGGCTCCGCCACCGTGCCGATGCCCGGCTTCGACGTCCGTGTCCTCGACGCGAAGGGCTGCGAGGTGCCCCCCGGCACCGACGGGGCCGTGGCGATCCGTCTCCCCCTGCCGCCGGGCACTCTGGCCACCTTGTGGGGCAATGACGAGGGGTATGTGCGCTCCTATCTCTCCGCGTACGAGGGCTACTACCTGTCGGGGGACGGAGGGCACAGGGACGCGGACGGCTACGTGTTCATCATGGGCCGCACCGACGACGTGATCAACGTCGCGGGGCACCGCCTGTCCACCGGCGCTCTGGAGGAAGTCCTCAGCGGACACCCGGACGTCGCGGAGTGCACCGTCGTAGGGGTCGCCGACGCGCTCAAGGGCCAGGTCCCGCGCGGCTTCGTCGTCCTCAAGGCCGGCACCGTACGCAGCGCCGAGGACGTCTCGGCCGACCTCGTGGCGCTGGTACGTGAGACCGTCGGACCGGTGGCGGCGCTGCGCCGTGTCGACGTCGTCGCCGCGCTGCCCAAGACCCGCTCGGGAAAGATCCTGCGGCGCACCATGCGGGAGATCGCCGACGGCAAAGATCCGGAACTCCCCTCCACCATCGACGACCCGGCCGTGCTCGACGCCCTGCGTCCCGTGCTGCGTGGCGAGGTCTGAGCTCATGGCGCCCCATCCGCACCTTCCTCCCACGCCCGCCACTGGACTGTCGGCGATGCCCGCATCCGTCGGATCGACGAGGTACTCCTGCCGTCGGAGACGGGACCGTGGCTGCTCCCCGACGCCACACCGAAGCTCGTCTCGCGCACCCCATGGCTGGTGCCCGACTACGCCTCCCCCGCCGGAGAGCTGATCCTGGCGGTGCACAGCTTCGCCGTGGAGATCGGCGGCATGCGCATTCTGGTCGACACCGGCATCGGCAACGGCAAGACGCGCACCGACCCCGCCTGGAACGACCTCGACACCCCCTGTCCGGACCGGCTGGCGACCGCGGGGTTCACTCCCGAGAACGGGGCCGGCCTCGTGCGCAGCGAACCGGACGGCTTCCGCCTGGTTCCGCAGGAGTGCTCCGGGAAGAAGCCGCCGCGGGGCGTGCGGAAGGGTCCCCCGACCAGGTGACCTGGGGCGCCTGTCACGTGACCGACTCGCGGGATGATCTTGGTGAAGACCCTGCGCGGATGTCGGGCACGGCCCGAGACCGGTGATCAAGGTCAGCAGTCCTGAGACGCGTTCAGCCCCGGCGTGAACGCCGGGGCTGAACGCAAGGGTGCCGGTAACACGCCGGGCCCACCGAGTCGGCTCGCTTCCGCACCTAGGTACGGAAGCGGCCGCTTCGGGACCTCCCCGGCATCAGGGGCTGCGGAAGGTCAGTGACCGCCCGCGTCGACGACCTCGACGTCCTCGATGTTCTGCTCGATCGCGTCGGTCGGCAGGGCCACCCGGATCGCCCAGTGATAGATCGCCAGGGCGAACACGGCCACGACGGCGATGTCCGTCCACAACGGCAGGTTGCCCTGGCCGTTGCCGAAGCCGCCCTGCCAGGAGATCACACCGAGACCGAGCAGGTAGACCGGCAGCCACTGGGCGGACTTCCAGCTGATCTGCGGAGCGTTCGGCAGGCCCTTCTTGGACGCGTAGAGGGCGTAGCCGCCGAGCAGGATGTAGCCCAGGACGATCGCTTCGCCCAGCTTCTCCAGGGTCTGCCAGCCGCTCCAGTAGATGATCAGGCTCGCGACGATGAACGCCAGCGGGGAGAGCACACCACCGAACGGCAGCCGGTAGCTGCGCTCACGGTTCGGCAGGCGACGGCGCAGCGCGCCGAAGGCCAGCGGGGCGCCCGCGTACATCAGCACGCTGGCGGAGGTGATGAAGCCGACCAGCTGCTGCCAGCTCGGGAACGGCAGGAAGCAGACCACGCCGGTGACGAAGGACATGATCAGGCCGTACACCGGGACCCCGCGCTTGTCCGTGCGCTCGAAGGCACGCGGCGCGTAGCCGTTCTTGCTCAGACCGTAGGAGATGCGGGAGGTGGAGGTGGTGTAGATCAGGCCGGTGCCGCCCGGGGACACGATGGCGTCGATGTACAGCACCCAGGTCAGCCAGCCCAGACCCACAAGGGTGGCCAGGCCCGCGAAGGGGCCGCTGATGCCGACGAAGTCGAGCTTGTCCCAGCCCTTGGCGAAGCTGCTTCCGGGCAGCGCGCCGATGAAGACGACCTGCAGCAGGACGTAGATCAGCGTGCCGATGGCCACCGAGCCGAGCACCGCGCGAGGGATGTCGCGCTTGGGGTTGCGGCTCTCGCCCGCGAGCTGGATCGCCTGCTCGAAGCCGAGGAGGGCGAAGACGATGCCGCTGGTGCTGATCGCGGCGAGCACGCCCTTGGCGCCGAACGGCGCGAAGCCGTGCGAGGTGAAGTTGCTGCTGTGGAAGCTGGTCACAGCGAGCGCGAAGATGGCGAGCAGCGGCACGAAGATCTTCAGCCAGGTGGCAGCGCTGTTGGTGCGGGCCAGCACCGTCACACCGAGGAAGTTCACGGAGACGAAGACGCCCATGAGGAGCACCGCGACGATGAAGCCGCTCGTCGTCAGGGTGCCGTTGGCGTTGAGGAAGCCCTGGGCGAAGTGCCAGTGACCTGCGTAGCCGATCATGGCCTCGACCTCGATCGGAGCCACGGTCGCCGCCTGCAGCCAGGCGAACCAGCCGAAGGACATGCCCGCCAGGCCGCCGAAGGCGTAGTGCGGGTAACGGGCGGTACCGCCCGCGACGGGGAACATTCCACCGAGCTCGGCGTGAACGAACGCCAGCAGCACGATCGCGACCGCGCCGATGCCCCAGGAAATCAGAGCAGCCGGGCCGGCTGCGACGACAGCGTTCTTCGCGCCGTACAGCCAGCCGGATCCGATGATCGAGCCGGCGGACGCCCAGAGCAGTCCGATCAGTCCGACGTTCCGTCGGAGGGAGCTCTGGTGCTGGCCCGTGCTTGGTGGGGCGAGCTGGTCGACAGATGCCATGTTGCGGCCTCACGGTTAGCGTTGCGTTAAGAGTCGCCACAGGCTAGGTGCGGAATGCTGGCATGCGACAGACCATGCGACCGAATAGTTATATTCAACACGTCATGGCCATACCTGTTCGCTCGGCAGCCACTGCTGGAAGCGGTGGGTCCCGCTGGACGCCGATGCGCGTGCCGCCGGCAGCATCTTCCCAGGTCAACCGCCCTCAGCCATGATCAGCGACCACGGCGCGACGGCCTCGTGATCACCCTCGGACGACCGCAAGCCGGGCCCTGGTCCCTCGCGCGCTCTGTCGACGCCGCCGGCCTCACCCTCCCCCGGCCCCGTCCCGCACGGCCGGCCTCCCGCAGGCGTCCGGGACGCCGCTGGTCCCCGTCCCCGAGCCGGCTCTCACGCTGCCCGGCGGCGGCCTTCCGCCCGACGCGGGGCCGCTGACCATCGGCAACGGCTGGAACACGATGGGCGTCGCCCCCTCCACAATCACGACTACCCGGCGGTAATGTCGCCCCCCGCCGGAAGCACAGGACCGGCGGGTGAGCGCGAAGGGGCCCTCATGGCGACGGACATGCCTGCGGACACAGCGGCCGCCGAGGAGCGTTGGCAGCGCATGTGGAGCCATCGCGAGCAACTGCTCAAGGTGGCCCGGCGACGCTCCATGAGCCAGGAGGACGCCGAGGATGCCGTGCACGAGGCGATGCTGCGGGCCGCGGAACGCCCGGACCTCGACGACGATCGGCTCGGTGCCTGGCTGACGACGGTGACGATGCGCCTGTGCGTCGACCGGTACCGGCAGGTCAACCGCGAGGCCGAGGTGGGCAGCCGTCCCACACTCGTCGCCCCGGGCCCGGTACCCGTCGAGGAGGCGGTGTGCGACCGGGCCGAGGCGAAGTGGCTCGCCGTGCGCAGCGGTGAGCTGCCCGCCCGGCAGGCGGAGGCGCTCCGGCTGAAGTCCGAGGACCTGGACGTGAGCCAGGTCGCGGTACGGATGGGCCTCAGTTACCGGACCGTCGAGTCGCTGCTCGCCCGCGCCCGGCGGACACTGCGCGCCTCGCTGGCCGGGACGCTCGGGCTGGTGCTGTTCCTGGTCGGGCGCGGGCGGCTGCGCGGGGGTGGCAAGGCCCAGCTGGTCGCGGTGACCTCGACGGCGGCGACCCTGGCGGTGGCGGTGTTCGTACTGCCGTACGCGGTCGATGCGGGCGGAAACGGGAACGGTCCGGCGCCGCGGCCGGTCGTCTCCGGCGACGCGCAGGTCCGGCGCAGCGACGCCACGGGCCGGGGGCGCACCCCCACGACGCGCCCCTCCTCGCGCCCGGCGCCCGGGGCCCGGAGCCGGACGCCCGCGCCGACCGGGGGTATGTCCCTGCCGCTGCCGGTGCCCGTGCCGTCCCTGCCGGACGTCTCCTCGTCCCCGCTCCCGCTCTCGGCGCCGCGGGTCCCGCAGGTCCCGCAGGTCCCGCAGGTCCCGCAGGTGCCCGTCGTGCCGAAGGTGCCGGACCTGCCGACGAGGTCGGCCGCCTCGTCGGTCCCGTCGCTCCCCCCGGCCTCGGCGGTACCGGCCGCTCCGTTCTCCTCCCCTGTCCCTGCCCCGAGGACGCCTTCGGGCACGCCGTCGCCGAAGCTGCCGTAGCACCCCGCAAACGCGTCCGAAAGAAATTCCCGGTCGCCGCGACGGACGCACCGCGCCTCCCCGTAGAGCAGATGTCGGAGCTGCTCCACGGGCGAAGGGTGGAACCGGATGGGTGTCGAGATCTGTGTGGAAGGGCTGACCAAGTCCTTCGGCCACCAGGTCATCTGGCAGGACGTCTCGCTGACGCTGCCCGCCGGGGAGGTCTCGGTGATGCTCGGCCCCTCGGGGACGGGCAAGTCGGTGTTCCTCAAGACGCTCGTGGGGCTGCTGAAGCCGGAGTGCGGCTCGATCACGATCCAGGGCCGGGACATCACCAAGCTCCGTGAGCGCGACCTGTACGAGGTACGGAAGCTCTTCGGCGTGCTGTTCCAGGACGGCGCACTGTTCGGCTCGATGAACCTGTACGACAACATCGCCTTCCCGCTGCGCGAACACACCCGCAAGTCCGAGAGCGAGATCCGGCGCATCGTGCTGGAGAAGATGGACATGGTCGGGCTGATCGGCGCCGAGGGGAAGCTGCCCGGCGAGATCTCCGGCGGTATGCGCAAGCGTGCCGGGCTCGCCCGCGCCCTGGTCCTCGACCCGGAGATCATCCTGTTCGACGAGCCGGACTCGGGCCTGGACCCGGTCCGCGTGGCCTACCTCAACCAGCTCATCGTCGACCTCAACGCACAGATCGACGCCACCTTCCTGATCGTCACCCACGACATCGCCTCGGCCCGCCAGGTCCCGGACAACATCGGGCTGCTGTTCCGGCGCGAGCTGGTGATGTTCGGGCCCCGCGAGGAGCTGCTGACCAGTGACGAGCCCGTCGTACGACAGTTCCTGAACGGCCGGATGCAGGGGCCGATCGGCATGGCGGAGGAGAAGGACGCGGCCCAGGTCGAGCAGGAGCTGGCCCAGATCGACGAGGGTCCACGAGTCCGGCACCTGACTCCCCGCCTGCTGCCCGGCCCCGGCATCACCCGCCCGCCCCGCTGGGAGGCGATCGCCAGAAGCGAGGCAGAGCTGCACGGGACGGGGGTGAGCACCGTATGAGGCTCTCCCCCACAGGTGCGCTCCGACACTCGGGCAACCTCTTCGCGATGGCGCTGGACGTCGTCCGGAACCTGCCCCGACGTCCCTTCCAGGCACGGGAGTTCATCCAGCAGGCGTGGTTCGTCGCGAGCGTCACCATTCTGCCGACGGCACTGGTCTCGATCCCCTTCGGGGCGGTCATCGCGCTGCAGATCGGCAGCCTGACCCGGCAGTTGGGCGCGCAGTCCTTCTCCGGTGCCGCGTCCGTGCTCGCGGTGCTGCGCGAGGCCTCGCCGATCGTCACCGCCCTGCTGATCGCGGGCGCGGGCGGCACGGCGATCTGTGCGGACCTCGGGGCACGCAAGATCCGGGACGAGATCGACGCCATGCAGGTACTCGGCATCGACCCGATCCACCGGCTCGTCGTACCGCGCGTGCTGGCGTCCATGGTCGTGGCCGTGCTGCTCAACGGCCTCGTCTCGGTCGTCGGTGTCGCGGGCGGCTATTTCTTCAACGTCGTCCTCCAACACGGCACGCCCGGCGCCTACCTGGCGTCCTTCACCACCCTGGCCCAGCTGTCCGACCTGTGGGCGGCGGAGATCAAGGCGCTGGTGTTCGGGGCCATCGCGGCGATCGTCGCCTCGTACAAGGGGCTGACGGCGCAGGGCGGTCCGAAGGGCGTGGGCGACGCGGTCAACCAGTCCGTGGTGATCACCTTCATGTTGCTGTTCGTGACCAACTTCGTGATGACCGCCCTGTACTTCCAGGTCGTCCCACAGAGGGGTTAGCCGATGAGACCGCAAGAACTCCTCGATCGCCCCCTGCGCTCACTCGAAGAGCTGGGCGCCCAACTGTCCTTCTACGGACGCTCCTTGGCGTGGACAGGCCGCACCCTGCGCCGCTACAAGAAGGAGATCCTGAGGCTGCTCGCCGAGGTGAGCTTCGGGCGCGGCGCGCTCGCCGTCGTCGGTGGCACGGTCGGCGTGATCGCGTTCCTGTCCTTCTTCACTGGCACCGAGGTCGGCCTCCAGGGCTACGCGGCTCTCAACCAGCTCGGCACCTCCAACTTCGTGGCGTTCCTGTCGGCGTACTTCAACACCCGGGAGATCGCCCCGCTGGTGGCCGGACTCGCCCTGTCCGCGACGGTCGGCGCCGGGTTCACCGCACAGCTCGGTGCGATGCGGATCAGCGAGGAGACCGACGCGCTGGAGGTGATGGGCGTCCCGTCGCTGCCGTTCCTGGTGACGACGCGGATGATCGCCGGCTTCGTCGCGGTGATTCCGCTGTACGTGATCGGGCTGCTGTCCTCGTACCTGGCCGCCCGCACCATCACCACCGGCTACTACGGGCAGTCGACCGGCACGTACGACCACTACTTCCACCAGTACCTGCCGCCCGTAGACGTGTTCTGGTCCTTCGGCAAGGTGATCGTCTTCGCCCTGCTCATCATCCTCGTGCACTGCTACTACGGCTACCACGCGAGCGGCGGCCCGGCCGGTGTCGGCGTCGCGGTGGGCCGGGCGGTGCGGACCTCGATCGTCGCCATCAACGTCCTGGACTTCTTCCTGAGCCTCGCGATCTGGGGCGCCAACACGACGGTACGGATCGCGGGGTGAGGGCGGTGCGCATGCACAGAATGAGACTCAGGCTGTACGGCATCGCGTTCCTCGCCGTGCTCGCGCTGCTGCTGTCGCTCGCGGTGGCCGTCTACCAGCAGGCGTTCACCTCCGTCGTGCCCATCACCCTGGAGGCCGGTACTCTCGGCAACCAGCTCGATCCACGTGCCGACGTCAAGCTGCGCGGGCTGCTGGTCGGCGAGGTGCGCGAGGTGCACGCCGACGGCACGAAGGCGACCCTCGACATCGCGCTCAAGCCGCAGTACGTGTCGTACATCCCCTCGGACGTGCACGCGCGGCTGCTGCCCAAGACGCTGTTCGGCGAGAAGTACGTCGACCTGGTCGCACCCCCGCGTTCTGCGCACTCGTCGGCTCGGCCCATCCGCGCCGGAGACGTCATCACCCAGGACCGCACGAAGGTCGGCATCGAGGTACAGCAGCTGATGAACGACCTGTTGCCGCTGCTGCGCACGGTCCGGCCGGGTGAACTCGACGCCACACTCTCGGCGTTCGCCACGGCGCTGGAGGGCCGCGGCGACCGGATCGGCGACAACCTCTCCCGGGTCGAGGGCTATCTGCGCCGTCTCAACCCGCACATGCCCTCCCTCAAGGAGGACATCAAGCGGTTCGCGGACGTCGCCGAGGTGTACGGCGACGCCGCGCCCGACCTGATGCGGATCCTGCGCAACACGGTCACCACCAGCCGAACGATCGTCGAGAAGAGGGTCCAGTTGGCCTCGGCTCTGCGCGCGACCGCCTCCGTGGCGGGCACGGCGAACGACTTCCTGTCCGAGAACGGCGACCGGCTGATCACCCTGGGCCGGGTCTCCCGCCCCACGCTGGAGCTGTTCGCCCGCTACTCCCCCGAGTACCCGTGCCTGTTCCAGGGCCTGGTCCGGCAGGAGAAGGCGTCGGAGGACACGTTCCGGGGCGGCGAGATGCGGATCACCCTTGAGGTCGTCCGGCCGCAGGGGGCGTACCGGCCCGGTGAGGAGCCGGTGTACGGCGAGCGGTCCGGCCCGAACTGCCGCGGCCTGCCGCATCCGCAGGTGCCCGGCCCGAAACCCCATCTCGACGACGGTACGTCGGCCGGAGGTTCCGGCGGCGCGCTCCCCGGAGGTGCCGACGTGTCCGCCACCCGTGCCGAGCAGCGGGCCGTCGGCTCGCTCGTGGCCCCCGTCATGGGCGTCCCCGCGGACCAGGTGCCGCCCGTGGCAACCCTGCTGTTCGGGCCGCTCGCACGCGGAACGGCGGTGAGTGCCGCATGAGCAGGTCAGGAACCCGGGGGACCGCGGCCCCGCTGATCAAGTTCAGTCTCTTCGCGCTGGTCACCATCGCGGCGACGGCGCTGCTCGCCGCCACCATCGTCAACGTCTCCTTCACACCCAAGGACACCTACCACGCCGTGTTCACCGATGTCACCGGGCTGGAGACCGGCGACGACATCCGGGTGGCCGGAGTGCGGGTGGGAGAGGTCGAGGGCATCCGGATCAAGGACCGGACCCTGGCGGAGGTCACGTTCACCGTCAGCGCGCACCGACCGCTGCTCGCCGGGACCCACGCGGTCGTCCGCTACCGCAACCTGGTCGGGCAGCGGTACATCGCGCTCACCGAGGGCACAGGCGACGTCACCGCCCGGCTGCGGCCGGGCGGCACCATCCCGCTGTCCCGGACCCAGCCGGCGCTGGACCTCAACGCCCTGCTGAACGGCTTCAAGCCGCTGTTCGCCGCGCTCAGCCCGAGCGATGTCAACCAGCTCGCCACCGAGATCGTCCAGACCCTCCAGGGCGAGGGCGGCACGGTGAACAGCCTGCTCGCGCACACGGCCTCGCTCACCAGCACCCTCGCCGACCGCGACAAGCTGATCGGATCGGTCATCGACAACCTCAACACCGTCCTGGAGACGCTCGACAAGCGCGGCTCCCGCTTCTCCGAGCTGCTCACGCAACTGCGCCGGGTGGTCTCGGGGCTGTCCGCCGACCGCAAACCCATCGGGGAGTCGCTGGTGAGCATCGGCGACCTCACGGACGTCACCTCGGGGCTGCTGAAGGACGCGCGTCCACCGCTGAAGGACGACATCGCCGGGCTCGGCGAGGTCACCGGAACGCTGAACAAGAACGAGAACACCGTGGAGGACGTCCTGAAGCGGCTGCCGGACAAGCTCGAGAAGCTGACGGGGACCGCCTCGTACGGCTCGTGGTTCAACTTCTACCTCTGCGACTTCGACGGCCGGATCGTGCTGCCGAAGACCAAGCAGGTGATCACCCCGGAGCTGCACGTGGCGCGGGCGAGGTGTGGCGGATGAGCATGCGCATGTGGCGGCGCGATGTCCGCCGCCCCGAGCCGCTGGTGAAGGTACGGGTCCTGCCGCCCAAGCTGCCGAAACTCCCCAGGCTGCTGCCGAAGCGCAAACCCCGCCCCCAACCCCTCGTGAAAGTACGCGTCCTGCCGCCCAAGCTGCCGAAACTCCCCAGGCTGCTGCCGAAGCGCAAACCCCGCCCCCAACCCCTCGTGAAAGTACGCGTCCTGCCGCCCAGCCTGCCCAGGATCCGGCTCAAGCGCCCACGCCCGAAGCCCTTCCGCGTGGGGGCACCTCCCACGCCTTTCGGGCGGCGGGGGAGCAATCCGGTCGTCGTAGGCGCCGTCGGCCTCACCGTCCTCGCGCTGCTCACGTTTGCCGCCTTCAACGCCGACAGCCTGCCGCTGATCGGCGGCGGCAACACCTACAGCGCGGCCTTCTCCGAGGCCGGCGGGCTCAAGCCGGGTGACGAGGTACGGATCGCCGGGGTCAAGGTCGGCAAGGTCGAGGGCGTCGACCTGGACGGCGACCATGTCAAGGTGACCTTCAAAGTGAAGGGCGATCCGGCGTTCGGTACCGGCACGGGTGCGGCGATCCGTGTCAAGACGATCCTCGGCGCGAAGTACCTGGCCCTGTACCCGAAGGGCCCCGGCCAGCTGAAGCCGGGCAGCGAGATCCCGCTCCAACGGACCGTGTCGGCGTACGACGTGGTCCAGGCCTTCAGCGACCTGACGACCACCACCGAGGCGGTCGACACGGACCGGCTCGCGAAGGCACTGGACACGATCTCCGTCACCTTCCAGGACTCCCCCGCGGAGGTACGGGCGTCGGTCAAGGGGCTGGCACGGATCTCCCGGACCGTCGCCTCCCGTGACCAGGCGCTGCGCGGGCTCCTCGACCATGCGAACGGAGTCACCGAGGTGCTGGCCGGACACACGAGGGACTTCTCCGCGCTGGTGAAGGACGGTGACGCGCTGTTCAAGGAGATCGACATGAGGCGCGCGGCGATCCACACGCTGCTCAAGAGTTCCGCGCTGCTGGGCATCGAGCTGTCCGGCCTGGTCGACGACAACAGCAAGGAGATCGGGCCCGCGCTGAACAACCTCAACACCTTCGTGACGATGCTCGAACGCAACCAGGCGAGCCTCGACCGCAGTGTCCGGCTGCTCGCCCCCTACGTACGGCTCTTCACCAACACCCTCGGAAACGGCCGCTGGTTCGACTCCTACATCCAGAACCTGGTCGCCGCCCCGGTCACTCCGCGGACGGGAGGCACCCGATGACCCGCAGACTCCTGGCCCTGTTCACCGCGCTCGCGATCGTCGTCGGCCTCGCCGTGGTCCTCTGGCCGGGCCCACGCCCGGTCCGTGTCACGGCGTACTTCCCGCGCACCGTCGGCATCTACCCCGGCTCCGACGTCCGCGTGCTCGGCGTCCGCATCGGCGAGGTCAGGAAGATCACGCCGGAGGGCGACCGGGTACGGGTGGAGCTGGAATACGACCGGGGCCGCGAGATCCCCGCCGACGCACAGGCCGCCATCGTCAACTCCTCGGTGGTCAGCGACCGTTACGTGCAGTTGCTGCCGGTGTACCGCAAGGGCGCGGTAATGCGGGACGGAGACGTCATCCCCGAGTCCCGTACGGCCGTCCCCGTAGAGCTGGACCGGATCTTCGACAGCCTGCACACCACCGCCGAGGCGCTCGGCCCGAACGGTGCCAACAAGAAGGGCTCGCTGTCCCGGCTGCTCGGGGTGAGCGCGGACAACCTCCAGGGGCAGGGCGAGAACCTCAACCAGACGGTGGAGGACCTGTCCCAGGCGGTCACCACGCTGTCCGACGGACGCGGCGACCTGTTCGGGACGGTGCGCAACCTTCAGGTGTTCACCGCCGCGCTGGCCGCGGACGACACCAGCGTGCGGTCGTTCAACACCGACCTCGCCGATGTGGCCGGGCAGCTCGCCGGGGAGCGCAAGGATCTCGCGGCCGCGCTGAAGTACCTGGCCGCCGCACTCGGCGACGTGTCCGGCTTCGTGAAGGGCAACAAGAAGGCGCTGGCCTCGGACGTGCAGGGCCTGGCCAAGGTCACCAAGGTCCTTGTCACCCAACGGGCCGCATTGGAGGAGCTGTTGACAGTCGCCCCTACGGGCCTGTCGAACCTGCAGAACGCCTACAACCCCGCCGCCGGAACCCTCGACACCCGCAACAACGCGCAAGCCCCTCAGGATCCGTCATCACTGCTCTGCTCGATCCTGAAGACGACCGGCGACGACCACGACAGCTGCGCCGGGCTGAAGAAGCTCTTCGACTCCCTGCCCAAGGTGCCATCGGCCCCGGTGCCGACGGGCACGGTCGACAAGACCCTCGGCGGAATCCTGGGGGCACCGGCATGAGTGTGAAACGCCTGGGTCGGGTGGCCGCCTGGACGGTGACCGGCTCGCTGCTGCTGACCGGCTGCGAGTTCAACGGCTGGTACGACGTCCCGCTCCCCGGCGGTGCCGCCTCGGACGGCCACGCCTACCACGTCACCGTCGAGTTCCGGGACGTCCTGGACCTGGTGCCGCAGTCGGCGGTCAAGGTCAACGACGTCACCGTGGGCACGGTCGAGAAGGTGGAACTGGACGGCTGGCACGCGCGGGTACGGCTACGCCTGGCCGACTCGGTGAAGCTGCCGGGCAACGCGGTCGCCGACCTGAGGCAGACGAGCATGCTCGGCGAGAAGTACGTCGCCCTGTCCGCGCCGGCCGGCACCGCGCCCGTCGGACGGCTCCACGACGGCGACCTCATCCCGCTGTCCCGCAGCGGCCGCAACCCGGAGGTCGAGGAGGTGCTGTCGGCCCTGTCCGCGCTGCTCAACGGCGGCGGGGTGGCCCAGCTGAAGACGATCACCGTCGAGCTGAACAAGGCCCTCAGCGGCCGTGAGGACAGGGTCAGGTCCCTGCTGAAGCAGCTCGACACGTTCCTCGGCGGCCTCGACGACCAGCGGGCGGAGATCGTGCGCGCGTTGCAGGGCGTCGACCGGCTCGCACAGCGGCTGAAGAAGGAGAAGAAGACGATCGCCCTGGCCGTCGACACCATGCCGCCCGCCCTGAAGGCCCTCGCCGACCAGCGCAGGGACCTGACGAAGATGCTCACCGCACTGTCGACACTCGGCAAGACCGGCACCAGAGTGGTGAACGCCTCCCACGACGACACCGTCGCCGACCTGAAGAAGCTCCAGCCCATCCTGCAGGAGCTGAACAAGGCGGGCGACGATCTGCCCAACTCCCTGGAGATCCTCACCACTTACCCGTTCCCGCGCAACGCGACGGACGCCGTCAAGGGCGACTACGTCAACCTGAAGATCACCGCCGACCTCGACCTGGCGGACCTGTACGGCAACGTCACCGGCAAGCCCGGCAAGGGCGGGAAGTCCCCGGCCCCCGGGACCCCGCGCCTTCCCGGCCTCCCCACTCCCGCCCCTCTCCCGTCCGTCCCGTCCCTGCCGGGCACCCCGTCCGTGCCCCCCGTGCCCTCCGCACCCGCCGTGCCCTCGACGCCCTCCGGCGGCAGCACCCTGCTGTGCCCGCCTGTGTGCACCACGGCCTACAGCACCGGGAGCGGCTTGCGTCGCCTCCCGCCCGGGACCGATCTCGGCCTCGCCGAGCTGATGCTGAAGGGGATACTTCCGTGATCACACGTACGGTCAGGGCCCAGCTGCTCGCCTTCGCGACCGTCACCGCCCTCGGGGTGTCGTACGTCGGCGCCCGGTACACGGGCCTCGTGGACGAGGTCCTGCACCGCGGGTACACGGTGCGCGCCGACTTCGCCGAGACCGGAGGCGTCTTCCCCGGCGCCGAGGTCACCTACCGAGGGGTGCCGGTGGGCCGCGTGGGCGATCTGCAGCTGACAGGGTCCGGGATCTCGGTGGCGCTGAAGATCGAGGACGGCGCCCCGAGGATCCCGGCCGACACGCTCGCGGTGGTCGCCGACCGTTCGGCGGTGGGCGAGCAGTACGTAGACCTCCAGCCGCGGCGGTCGGGCGGGCCGTACCTCAGGGACGGCAGCCCGATCCCGCGCAGCCGCACCCGGACCCCGCTGCCGGTCACCGACCTGGTCCTCAGCCTCGACCGGCTGGTCAACTCGGTCGGCAAGGACGATCTGCGGGTCACCGTGGACGAGTTGGGCAAGGCGTTCGCCGGCACCGGACCGAACCTGAGCCGGCTGGTGGACTCCGGCAACGCACTGGTGGAGTCCGCATCCGAGTCGCTCCCCCAGACGGTCTCGCTGATCGAGGACTCGCGGAAGGTGCTCAAGACACAGGCCGACCAGGGCTCGGCCATCAAATCGTTCTCCCGCGACCTGGCCACGCTCACCGAGCAGCTGAAGTCGAGCGACGGCGATCTGCGCAGGCTGATCGGCGACACCGCGCCCGCCGACCAGCAGTTGGACTCGCTGCTCAAGTCCACCCGGCCGCACGTACCGGTCCTGCTGGCCAACCTCATCAGCGGCGGCCAGATCACCGTGGCCCGGCTGCCCGGCGTCGAACAGGCCCTGGTCACGCTCCCGCTCACGGTCGCGGGCAGCTACACGGTCGTCCCCGGCGACGGCACCACCCACTTCGGGCTGACCGTGAACGCCGACGACCCGCCCGCGTGCACCCAGGGCTACGGCACCCAGCGGCGCGACCCCGCCGACACCGGCTCGCGCCCGGCGAACACCGGCGCGCACTGCACGGCACCGCGCGGCAGCAAGACCTCGGTGCGTGGAGCGCAGAACGCGCCCGGCCCGACCACCGGTCGGTACAGCGCCGACCAGGCCGCGTTCGTGGCCCCGTACGACCCGGAGACCGGCACCGTGACCGGCCCGGACGGAACGCCCCTCGAGATCGGCTCGACGGGCGGGGAACAGACCGTGTTCGGAAAGGAGTCGTGGCAATGGCTGCTCGTGGGACCGATGGCATGAGAGGCGGACGCATGAGGCTGCTGTCGGCGGGGCTCGTCACCGCGACCGTGTTGACGACCGTGCTGTCTGTCTGGCTGGGCCTGAAGCTGGCCGACCAGCGCGCGGCGGAGCAGCGCCGTCAGGACATCCTGGCGGCCGCCCGCCAGTCGGCGCTGAGCTTCATCTCGCTCGACTACCGGCACTATGACCGGGACAGCGGCAATGTGCTGAAGGGCGCCACCGGCGAGTTCAAGAAGGAGTTCGCCGCACAGTCCGCACAACTGACGAAGCTGGTTGCGCAGAACAAGTCGGTGTCCGAGGGGCAGATTCTGGAAGCGGGCATCGTGCGGTCCGACGCGCGCTCGGCCCGCGTCCTGGTAGTGGCCGACAGCAAGGTGACCAACACCGCGGCGCCCGAGGGCCAGGCGCGCACCTACCGGCTCCAGCTCGACCTCGCGCGCGTGGCCGGCCGCTGGCTGACCTCCGACGTCGCTTTCGTGGGCTGACCCAGCCGTGAGGCCATCGATGAGGAGAGACACCGTGGCGAACCCGACCTCCCGCACCCGCGGCACCGGCTCACCGGCCCGCCGCACCATGACCGCGGCCGCCCGCGCGGCGGCCAAGCGCGCCGGGCGGCCGACGCTCGCCGAGCGCGCTGCCCGCCAGGAAGAGGAAGTCACCCCCGGGCGCACCCTTCTCGTCGAGCCCCCGGCGGACGGCTGGGAGGACCCGCCCGAGCCCGAGCCCTTCGAGGATGAGCCGGAGGAGAGTACGCCCTCGCGCAGGGTCGGACGGAACGTGCTCACCACGGTGCTGGGCCTCGTCCTCGTGGCGGCCCTGGTCATGGCGGCCGTCCTCGGGTGGCAGTACCGGCAGGGACGGCAGGCGGAGCAGGCCCGGGGCGAGGCCCTCGCTGCCGCGCGGAAGGCGGCGCCGGTCGTGCTGTCGTACGACTACCGGCACCTGGACCGGGACTTCGCCCGGGCCCGCGCGCTGCTGACCGGGCACTTCCGCGACCAGTACGGCAGGACGACGAAGACGGTGGTCGCGCCGACAGCGACGACGTACCACGGCGTGGTGAAGGCGACCGTGGCCACACCCTCCGACGGCGGCACCCCTGCTGCGTCCGTCGTGTCGGCCACACCGGACAAGGCCGTCGTCCTGCTCTTCGTCGACCAGGTCACCCAGAGCACCCAGGTCCCGGAGCCCCGGCTGGACCTGAACCGGGTGCGATTGACGCTCACGCGCACGTCCGACGGCTGGAAGGTCAGTGGCGTCGACGCCCTCTGACCAGGCATATGCACATCCTGCCGGGTGATCCCGGCCGGATCAGCAGTAGGCGGAGCCGTTACTCGACGCCGGCGATGACCGCGGTCACGACCTTGCGGACGGCCCCGGCGTCCGGTGGGGTGCCTTGCCGGTCGGCGAACAGCATGTGCACAGCTCCGATCAACGTGGGAGCGACTGTGTCGATGTCGGCGTCCGTGGTGACGCGGCCGAGTTCACGTTCGGCGGTGAGATAGCAGGAGATCGCGGTCGCGGCATCGCTCAGGACCGGGACGCCGGTGGGCCTCGCCGCGCGCAGCCGGGCACGCAGGTCGTCCCGGGAGGTGACGAGGCTGACGATCGCAACCGCAACCGACCCGAACAGGTCCATCAGTGCCCGGGTGAGGTTGTCGGCGACGTTGCCGGTTCCGGCTGTCTTGCGCAGCGCGGCGGCCTGCTCGTCGATGCGGGCGATGCGGTCCAGCACGAGCTCGGCGAGGAAGGCGTCGAAGTCGGCGAAGTGCCGGTGGAGGACACCCTTGGCGCAGCCCGCGTCCGCGGTGACCGCCCGGCTGGTCAGCGCGCTCGGTCCGTCCCGGAGCAGGACGCGCTCGGCCGCGTCGAAGAGTTGGTCGCGCACGTCGCGGATGGCTACTCCCGTGGGCACCGCGCATCTCCCTCGCTCAGCCGGATCGGCCGTTTCGATTGACGGACGGCGTGCGTTCGGAGGTGACGAAGTGTCGGCACGCACATGGCAGTACAGTTGGCCGGTGATCGCTAATCCCAGACTCCAGCTGACCATGGACTGTGCTGAGCCCGAGCGGCTCGCGGCATTCTGGGCCGCTGCACTGGGGTACCGAGTCGAGCCGCCGCCTGCACCGTTCGCCACCTGGCGCGCGTACTGGCTGGACCAGGGCGTGCCGGACGAGGAGTTGGGCGAAGGTGACTGCAGTGACTCCGTCATCGATCCGAATGGCGTCGGCCCGCGGATCTGGTTCCAGCAGGTGCCCGAGCCGAAGGTCGTCAAGAACCGGCTCCACCTTGATCTCGGCGTGGGCGGAGGGCGTGGCGTCCCGTTCGCCACTCGTAAGGAGCGAGTGCTTGCCGAGGTGGCCCGGCTGGAGACCGAGGGCGCGTCCCGGTTGCGCATCGAGGACTCGGAGGCCTCGAATTCCTTCTGCGCCGTGATGCACGACCCCGAGGGCAACGAGTTCTGCGTTCATTGAACGATTGGAGGCAGTAAGGCGTGCCGCCAGCCCGGTCTCGGTCCGGGAACAAAGGCGCCCAGCTTCGGATGAGCTGAACTATCGGACGTCGTCGCGCCGGTGAACCAGCCGGGCGTCGATCGGACGCAGCGCGGTCATGTTCTTGCGATCGCCGCGGATGCGCTGCTCGTCCGCCTGCGCTCGACGGAGGCAGGCGCCAACCTTGAGGGTCGGCGCCGACTGCACCGGAACCGGACTTGTCTTCAACGGCGTCTCCAGCCGTGACCGTTTGCCGATCGACCCCGAGACCGACGTCCTGCTGGAAACCACCAGCGTCACCGCCATGGACAGCGCTCTCGCAGATCCCACTCCCTCGCGCGCAGCAGACACAAGTGAGGTTCGCATTGAGACATCACAGAGCCACCCGTCCTACCGCCACCGCCATAGCGGCCCTCTCCACCGCAGGTATCGCCCTGCTCGCCGGCTGCTCGTCCACCGGTTCGGCGCACACCGACCGGTCCGCCTCCCCGTCCGTCACCACGGCTTCCCCGACCAGTGCGGCGGTTCCCCGCGCAGCCGGCGCACCGTCGCAGACCACCAAGGGCCCCTCGTCGCCCGCCTCACCGACGCCCACCGCCAGCTGCCGGTCACTCACCGCTTCGCCCGCGGTCAAGGCCGAAGTGACCGCCGCGTACGGCCATCAGCGCCGGCCTCAACTCGTGCACATCCGGCCTCGTACCGGCACCTTCTACTACGGCAACTGCGAAGGCACCACTTACGCGGCCGCAATGTTCGTACCGACCGCCGGCGCCACCTACCCCGAGCTGGTGGCCAGTCAGGACGACGGCGCGGCGATGAAGTACTTCTCCCGCTCCGGCAACGGCAGCTGGGTCCTCATCGCAAGTGACGGCCTCCCCCGCGACCCGCGCGGCTGTGCCGCCATACCGAAGATCCCGGCACCTCTGGCCGCCCTCTGGGCCGACTGCCTGGCAGTTCCGTAACAGGGCGCCCGTCGACATGGTCCCCCATGCGGCTCAAGGCCCCGGCTCTTCGGTTGTCAGTGCGTCAGGCGGCGCGCCCGACGTGGCCACGGCATGACATCCCTCAGGTGCCGCCACCGCCGTACTACCGCTGGCGTGTCCGCTGTGTAGTCGGCGGTCGGCACGTGCTGCCAGTCCGACAGAGGTGCCAGTGGTGTTCCTTCGGGTGAATACTTTCGGGGCACGCCGGGCATGGCTCCTCCTGGGGCCGGTACGTACCGCAATTCTGGCGCAGGTCGTTGTCCGACCGAGTCGCCGACTACAACCTGTATCCGATACGGATCGCACTCGTTTGTGCTCGGCGGACCGGCCGCTGCGGGTCGGAAAGTGAGATATGCAACCCATGTCGAGAGGTATGAGACCGCGTGCGTTCACGGTGAGGGCGGCCCGGCGGATCCGGGCTGAGCTGCTGTAGGCCCTGGGGTTACTGCCTGACGTCAGGCGGGCTCGGTGGTGATGACGCAGAGTCTCTTGGTGGCGCGGGTGAGGGCGACGTACAGGTCCCTCCCGCCGCTGGGCCGGGCAACGGCTATCTCGTCGGGGAGGGCGACGATGACGGAGTCGAACTCCAGGCCGCGGGCTTGGGAGGCGGGGACCAGGCGTGCCCACCGGGTGATCCGGGTGTCGGTCAGTTCGGCGGTTGTGGCGTCCGGGCACAGGACGGCGCGCAGGTCGCCCGGGTAGGCGTCGGCCTGGGTCCGCAGCTCGTCGGCGAGTGCGGCGGCGAGCTGCGAGCGCGCGGTGACGGTGAGGGTGCGGGGGGTCTCGCCGTGGCGGATCGAGCGGCTCGGCGTCTGGTCAGGGGCGATCTGTGCAAGCAGGCCGCTGGCCCGGGCCAGGATCTCTTTGGTGGTGCGGTAGTTGACGGTCAGGGTGTGCAGGATGAACCGCTTGCCCAGATGCGGAGCCAGCGTGTGCTGCCAGTCGCGGGCGGTGACCGCGGGGCCGGCCTGGGCGAAGTCGCCCACCACGGTCATCGACCTGGACGGGCAGCGGCGCAGGACCATGCGCCATTGCATGGGGGTGAGTTCCTGGGCTTCGTCGACCACGACGTGCCCGAATGTGCGCTCGGGTAGGCCGTCCAGCACGTACGCCGCCTCGTCCAGCAGGGCCGCGTCGGCATCCGTCCACCCGGTGCCGGGGACGTGCAGCAGCCGGGAGCGGTCCGCGCGGGCCAGGTCCGGCAGGTGTGCCGCAAGGGCGTCGGCGCCGGCCAGGAGTTCCCGCACGAGAGCCTCGGGCTTCAGATGGGGCCACAGGGCCTGCACGGCGTGCTCGGTGCGGGCATCGTCCAGCAGGGCTGCACGCACGGCGTCCGCGTCGAATTCCCCGCCCGCATCGGCGGTCGGCGTGTCGTCGAGCCCGAGGGTGCGCAAGTCGTCCTCGACGGCCCGATCGAGATCGATCCCCGTGCTCGCTGCCGCTTCGGCGTCGAAGCGCGCCAGGGTGGTGGTGAACCCGTCCTGCAGCGCCCTGGTGGTCGCCTCGACCAGATGTCGCTTGAACACCTCGCGCGCCCTGTTGTGCGGCAGGCCGCTCCCCGCGGCCGCGTCCCGAGCCCGTGCGATCTCCTCGTCCGGCAGCCGGACCTGCTCCTGGCCCACGCGTACCGTGAAGTCCCCGCCCAGCGCCTGCCGGGACCGCACCAGCCCTGCCAGCGCGTCCGCCATCACGAGGCGGCCCTTGAGGCGCGCGGTCTCGAATGGTTCCTGGAGTGCCTGCCGCACCCCGGCGAGGTCCTGGCAGGTCGCCAGGACCGCGTCGCTCTCACCGAGCGAGGGCAGGACCTGAGAGATGTGGTCGAGGAGCCGCGTGTTCGGTCCGAGGACCAGCACTCCGCGCTCGGCGACCCGCGGGGCCGCGTACAGCAGGTACGCGGCCCTGTGCAGCGCCACCACGGTCTTGCCCGTGCCGGGACCACCCTGCACCACCGTCACCCCCCGATCCTCGCTGCGGACGACCGCGTCCTGCTCCGCCTGCAAGGTGGCCACCACCGCACCCATCCGCCCCGTGCGCCCCGCCTCCAGCGCCCGCACCAGCGGACCGTCCCCCACCACGTCCTGGGCCGTCACGGCGGAGCCGTCCAGGATCTCGTCGCTGACCGCACACACCTCACGGCCCTCACAGCGCAGATGCCGGCGACGCCGCAGCCCCAACGGGTGCAGCGGCGTCGCCGCGTAGAACGGCCGCGCCGCCTGCGCCCGCCAGTCCACCAGCAACGGAACATCGTCGTCCTGCCGGCGCAGGCCGATGCGCCCGACGTACAGCGCGGTCCCGTCCACACCGTCGATGCGACCGAAGACCAGCCCCTGCTCAGCCCCCTCCAACCGGCGTACCGAACTCGTCAGACGCCCGGCTTCCACCTCACGCGCATACGCCTCGCCCGAACCCTCGACCGGCAGCCTCAGCACAGCCGCCAGCTGCGCACGCGCCTGCTCGAGGCGCTCGTCCAGCAACTCGTACACAGCACGGACCCGGGCCTGTTCCACCGCCACCTGACGCCCGTCGCCACCATCGACCTGCGGCAACAACCGGCCTCCTCTCGACACGGGTCCCCACTATGCAGCCGGAATTCCGAGAAGGTAAGGCTTGACTTACCTGCGCGCATCAGCCGCCACGGCACGGAGCGAGGACGGTCATCTCGGGCGCCTGTACGTGGCTCCCAGTCCGGCCGGCTCACGGACCCTGGGATCAGCGGCGGGAGTCGGCGTCCTGCGCGCCCGGCCCCTCCCGGGCGTCCTCATCGTCGTTCCAGGTGCCGAAGGGCCGGGCCCACCGTGGACTTCGTCGCCGAGCAGCCAGGCGTGGCCGTGCGGCAGTGATCAATGGAGATCGCCTGCGCCTGCCTCGGTTCGGGCGGGGACGGCCGGGGGGACGTCGCGCTGCCGCCCTCTCCGCAAGAGACGCTCCACTCACACAGAGACAGGGGCGGACGGGCCGTCCGGTTGGTCTGGGCGGGCCGGCCCGGATCAGGGCGAACGCACCGTCAGTCCTCCAGGCGGACCGGCATCAGGATCGAGAAGGTGCCCTCGTCGTCGGGCCGGCGGATCGCGATCGGCGCCGTGGGGGCGCCCAGCTCCAGGATCAGTCGGTCCCGGGCCCCGGCGGCCAGTGCGTCCATCAGGAACTCACGGTTGACTGCGACGCGGTTCGGGTCGTCGTCACCGTCCGTGCAGAGGGTCACCGTGCCGTCGTCGTCCACCCTGAGCACGCTGAGCTCATGCGCACCCGCCTCGCCGGAACGGACAGGACCAGTCTCCAGGGCCTTGCGGAAGGCCGGCACCTCGACGAGGGTGCGGCGCCCGCCGGTCCCGGGGAGGAGACGACGGTAGTCGGGGAAGTCGTGGTCGAGGCACTGACCGGCCGCCTGCCTGTCCCCGGCCTCCAGTGTCACGCGGTGACCGTCGAGAGACAGCCACACGCGTCCCTCGCTGTCCAGCAGCGCTCGCATCGCGTCGGCGAGCGGGGTGGGCACGATGACCTGCACTCGGCTCCCCTCGTGCCCGGCGATACCGGCGTGCGCGACAGCCATTCGGTACCGGTCTGTGGCCACGACGTGGAGGCTCTCGCCCTCGAGGTCGAACAGGACCCCGCCGAGCATCGGCAGTTCCGGGTCGGTGCTCGCCGCGAAACGGACCGTGTCCAGCGCGGCCGCCAGCTCGGACGCGGCGATGGACAGCCGTTCGGTGGCGATGCGGAGCGAGGTCATGACGTTCTCCCTGTGATCGAGTAGTGCTCGGAGCGCGGAGAACTCGCTGCGCGCATCGGACAGCCCCTGTTCGAGACGGCGCAGGTGCGCGTTGAACAGATTCCGGACCAGATCGGTGTCCGCGCCGGACCAGCTGGCCAGCACCAGCCGGATGTCCGTCAGCGGCATCCCGGCCCGGCGCAAGCGGGCCAGCAACCGGCCCTCTTGAAGCTGCTCGGGTTCGTACCAGCGGTAGCCGCTCACCGGATCCACCCAGGCCGGGACCAGCACACCGGCACGGTCGTAGAACCGCAGGGCGCTCACGCCCAGGCCGCTGTCGCGGGCCATATCGCCAATGCTGCGCATGTCGTTCTCCACACCCGGCACTCTGGGCCCTGCACAAGGTCGAGGGTCAACCCGGCTCCGCGGGTGGATCTCGCGGCAGCGGAAAGCGGGTGACCGTGAGGCGACGTAGGTGGCTCGGCGATGAACTTTGGCATTCCGACGGTCAGATGGGTGTTGAGATTGTCCCAGGCCGGCACGATGGGGCCACCGAGTTGCCGGCGAGTGGCCTGGATCAGGTCCCGCTGATCTCGGGGCTCGGACAGCTGTCCTCTCAGTGCAGCTGCGTGGTGTCGTGCGGTTCCGGCTGTTGGTGGGGCGCTGCGCTTGGCGGGGCGTGGAGGCTGCCGTACCGCTCGATGCGCTGCCAGCGCAGCCGGGAGCCGGAGATGGCGGTGAAGACGGACTGGATCACCACCAGGTACATCAACTGCCGGTAGACGAACTGCTGCAGTGGCAGGCTCCACAACGGGCCGGGCGGTTCCCCGTCCAGGCGGAACGCGTAGAGACCCATCAGGAGTTGCAGCAGCAGGAAGGCCAGCCACAGGCCGGTGATCCGGACCGGGTCGAGGAAAAGGAGCCCGTACACGGCGAAGATGTCCATCACGGGTGCGAGCAGCGGCAGCAGTACCTGGAAGAGCAGCAGGTAGACCAGGCCGCGGCGGCCCAGCTTGCCGGCGGCACCGCGCTGCACCAGCGCGCCGCGGTGCTTCCACATCGCCTGCAGGGTGCCGTAGCA